>CAZPWN010000133.1:0-5964 GCA_964590475.1 uncultured bacterium
CAGCACATGAACATGCACCTGATGATGGCCGGCAAGGCCGACAACTCCAAGCTGCGTGAGCGTGCCCAGGCCGCTTATGACCGGCTGATGGAACTCCAGAAGGGCGCCACGGTCGCCTGACCACCAAGCGGAGTGGCTGCCGAAGGTAGCCAACCGCCCGTTCGGCTAACGGTTTCCGCTGCGCGAGCGGCGCTCAGATCTCGGGTTCGTCCTCGAACCTGGGTGGGCGCTTCTCGCGCAGCGACGCTATGCCCTCGCGCACGTCGGGGCCGGTGAAGCCCAGGAACTCGAGCGCCAGCGAGGTATCGAAGCTGGGGCCGGCCATCCTGAGCCAGTTGTTGAGCGAGTACTTGGTGAAGCGGATGGCGCTGGCACTGCCCGCCTTCAGCTTGCGGGCCACCTCCATGGCCTTCTCCTGCAGCTCGTCGTCCTCCACCACCAGGCTAATTAGCCCCAGGCGCTCGGCTTCCTCGCCGCTTAGCGGCTCGCAGGTCAGCAGGTAGTACTTGGCCTTGGCCATGCCGATGAGCAGCGGCCACACTATGGCGGCGTGATCGCCGGCGGCCACGCCCAGGCGAGTGTGCCCGTCGATGATCCGCGCGCTCCTGGCGGCTATGGAGACGTCGGCCAGCAGCCCGGCCACCAGCCCCGCGCCCACCGCCGGGCCGTGGATGGCGGACACGATGGGCTTGCTGCAGTTGATGACGTTGTAGACCAGGTCGCGCGCCTCCTTCCACACGCGTACGCGGGTGCTCCAGTCGTCCGCTATGTGCTCCACCATCTCCAGGTCGCCGCCGGCGGAGAAGCCCCGCCCGGCACCTCTGATGATGGCCACGTCGATGTCCGGCGCATCGTCGACGTCGCGCCAGATCTCTACCAGCTCGCGGTGCATCAGCTCGTCCGCGGCGTTGAGGCGCCCCTCGCGCTCCATGGTGATGGTGAGGATGCGCTCCTCCGGCATGTCGAGCTTGAGGCGCCGGTAGCGCGCGAAGCGCTCCAACCCCGTGGCGGCGTCAGTCACGCTGCTTCTCGCTCTCCAGGAACCGTTCGAACGCGTCCGAGTTCGCTTTGCGGGAGGCGGGTGCGGGCTGGCGCACCTCCGTGATGGGGGGCCGGCCGTCCGCTGGCCGCTCCCAGAGGGTGGGCTGCGCGGCGCGCGTGCCCTTCGGTTCCGGCTTCTTCTCCCACGGCTTCGGCTCGGCCTTGGACTTCTTGGGCGAGCGCCGCTGCGACTCATGGGCGCGCGCCTGCTGCGTGCGCTTGGCGGCGTCCCCCACCGTGAGGGCGGCCCAGACGGTGAAAGCCAGGGCGATGACGAAGAAGAAGGTCAGCAGGACCAGGAGTACCAGGGGGGTCACATCGGGTGTCACTTCTGCCCAGGATATTCGTCCGCGGCCCCCGCGGCAACGCGGGAGAGTATGTCGCTCAGCATCGACGGGTCGATATTGCCGCCTGAGACGACCAGCACGGTCGGTCCCGGCTTGAGGGCCACGCCACCCACGGTGCCCTCCTCTGTGAGGCGCTGGAACGCGCCGAGGCTGAGCGTGCCCGTGGGCTCCACCACGAGCTTGGCGTTGGTGGCGTACCAGGCCACGTTCCGCGCGAGCCGCTCCTCCTCCACGAGCACCACGCCGGCCAGGTGCTTCTGCATGAGTTGGAAGTTGAGCTGCCCGATCTGCTGGGTGCGCACCCCGTCCGCCAGTGTCCGGTTCACCTGCTCGGCCTCCCAGCGCTGCCGCTCGCCCTTCTGCAGCGAGTCGTGCGCGTCGGCGGCCAGTTCGGGCTCCACGCCTATCACCTGGGCGCCGTGGCTCAGCGACCTCACCGCCAGGCCCACGCCCGTTACCAGCCCGCCACCGCCGATGGGGGCAATTACGTTGGCCACGTCCGGCAGGTCCTCGACGATCTCGGCCCCCACGGTGCCCTGCCCGGCCACGATCCACGGGTGGTCGTAGGGCGGCACGATGGTGGCGTTCGTCTCCTCCGCGAGCTCGTTGACGGTCCGCTCGCGGGCCTCCTGCGTGTTCTCGCAGCGCACCACCTTCGCGCCGAGCGCGCGGGTGTTCTGCACCTTGAGCTCCGGCGCGCCTTCGGGGATGACGATGGTGGCGCTCACACCGAAGTGCCTGGCGGCGGCGGCCACGCCCTGGGCGTGGTTGCCGCTCGACTGCGCCACCACGCCGCGCTGGCGGTCGCTGGGGTTCATGTTCGCCAGGAAGTTGAGCGCCCCGCGGATCTTGAACGAGCCGATGGCCTGCAGGTTCTCGGGTTTCACGAACACCGGGTGTCCGCCTGGCGTCTCGATGCCCAGCGGCCAGAGGGGCGTGCGGCGCACGACCCCCAGCAGCCGGCCCCGCGCCGCGATGACGTCGTCTAGGGTCGGTTCTCTCAGCTCTGCCCCGCTCGATGCTTCAGCCATGACCCTATGTAGCACGTCCAGGAGCGGCCGAATGTAGGTACGTTTCCAGTTCCTCGCGAGTGGGCATGGCCGGGATGGCGCCCGGGCGCGTGACGGTCAGGGCCGCGAAGGCGTTGGCGCGCAGCAGGATCCTCTCGAGGGCGGCTACGTCGCTCGTGGCGTGCTCCCAGTCGTGTGATCCGCTCAGGCCCGTGAGCAGGGCCGCCACGAAGGCGTCCCCGGCGCCGGTCGTATCCACCGCGTCGACCGAGAAGCCCGGCACGCTGCCGGACGCCGCGGGCGTGTAGTACTCCACCCCGCCCGCCCCACGCGTCACGCACAGAAGCCGGAGGTCCGGGCGCAGCAGGGACTTGGCGGCGCGCTCGTCCGCACTGCCCGTGAGGAACTCGAGCTCCTCCTCGCTGATCTTGAGGAGCGTCGCGTGGTCGACCAGGGCGAGCACCTCGCGGCGCGCCGTGGCTGGGTCGGTCCACTGGTCGAGCCGCAGGTTCGGGTCCACCGAGCGCGGCACGTTACTCTCCCGCGCCACCTCCAGCGCCGCCAGCGTGGCGCTGCGCGCCGGCTCGGCCGTGAGGCTGAGAGAGCCCACGTGCAGGAGGGCGGCCCCGGCCACGTACTCAGCAGCGAAGTCGTCTGGCCGCAGTTGCAGGTCCGCGGCCCCGTGGCGGTAGAAGTGGAACTCGCGCTCGCCCGCAGCGGCGTGCGAGACGAACGCTACGGCGGTCGGGCCGGTCTCCGAGCGGGAGACCTGGCTCACGTCCACCCCTTCGGCCCGCAGCGTCCGCAGCAGGTGGTCCCCGAAGGGGTCGGCGCCGACCTTGCCGATGAAGCCGGCGAGGGCTCCCAGGCGCGCGGCGCCCACGGCCACGTTGGCCGGGGCGCCTCCGGCGGCGCGGCGGAAGGTCTCCGCATTCGCCAGGCCGCCCGCGCCCGGTGCGCCGCTCGTACCAGCCGCGCCGCTCATGCCCTCCACGCCGTCCGCCCCGCTCGCGCCGGCCGGAGCGACCGGGTCGGCCACCATGTCAACCAGCGCCTCTCCCAGCGTCACGATGCGCTTGGGCTGGCTGCGTTCCGCTTCGCACTGTTCCGCTGCGCTACTGTCGTTGGCTCTCTCTTCCAATGGCCTCAACTCCGGCGCGGCAGGCGCGGGGTCGTTCTCACGAAAGCTCCAGTGTCTCTCATGCCCACTTGAAGCTTAGCGCTTGGCGCGGGTTTCCCGATGGTCTGCCCGGAGCCGGGAGCGTGCTGCGTACCGTGATACAACTGATGGTCGATAGCGGCGCGGGGCGCAGCGAACGTTGTGCTCCGTAGACCGCGGACGGGAAGGCGGCTCGCCCACGCGCCCTGCGTGTACGGTGACCCAAACGGCCACTGGCAGAGCGGACACCGGGTGCGCCCCCTCACGCCCACTATGAGTAGAACAAGGGGCTAGTGCCGATGGACCTATCCGCCAAACAAGACCTTCTCAACTCCTCCAGCCTTGAGTACGTGGAACGGATGTACCTGCAGTACACGCAGTCTCCCGACTCCGTGCCGGACGAGTGGCGCGCCTACTTCGAGAGTTCGCCTAACGGTGAAACCGCGCGTGGTGCACTCGGGCCGAGCTTCAAGGCCCGGTCGCTGTTCGACCCGGCCGGCGCCGCCGCCGCCTCGAGCGAGGCCACCGAGGTCAGCGTGGCCGCTGCCCTCATGCAGCAGAAACTCGACCGGCTGGTGCGCAACTACCGCGTACGCGGCCACCGACTGGCTGAGCTGAGCCCCCTCGGCCGGGACCCGTTCGAGATCCCGGAACTGGACCCCGGCTACTACGGCATCTCGCAAGCAGACATGGACCGGCCCGTGCTGGCGCCCGTCATCTCCGGCGCCAACACCGTCGGGGAGGTCATCGAGGGCCTGCAGACCACCTACTGCCGCAGCATCGGCGTGCAGTTCATGCACATCGACTCGCTGGAGCTGCGCGTCTGGCTGCAGCGGCGCATGGAGTCCACGCGCAACCGCCTGCAGCTCAGCCGCGCCAAGCAGCTCCGCATCCTCACCAAACTGACGGACGCCACCATCTTCGAGGACTTCATCCAGAAGAAGTTCCTGGGCGCCAAGAGCTTCTCGCTGGAGGGCTCCGAGACGCTCATCCCGCTCCTCGACCAGGCCATAGAGAAGGCCGGCACGCAGGGCATAGAGGAAGTCGTGTTCGGCATGGCGCACCGAGGCCGCCTCAACGTGCTGGCCAACATCCTCGGCAAGAACCCGCGCACCATCTTCCGCGAGTTCGAGGACGCGGACCCGGAGATGTACATGGGCCGCGGTGACGTCAAGTACCACCTGGGCTACTCCAACGACTGGATCACGGAGGAGGGCAAGCGCATCCACCTCTCGCTGGCCTTCAACCCCTCTCACCTCGAGTTCGTGAACCCGGTGGTCCTGGGGCGCAGCCGCGCCAAGGGCGACCGCATCCACGACGAGCGCCGCGAGAAGGTGCTGCCCATCATGATCCACGGCGACGCCGCCTTCATCGGCCAGGGCGTGGTGCAGGAGACCCTCAACATGTCGGGCCTCGTGGGCTACCGCGTGGGCGGAGCGCTGCACGTGGTAGTCAACAACCAGGTGGGCTTCACCACCGGCCCACGGCAGGGGCGCAGCACCACCTACGCCACCGACGTGGCGAAGATGCTGCAGGTGCCCATCTTCCACGTCAACGGCGAGGACCCGGAGGCCGTGGCGCAGGTCATCGAACTGGCGCTCGACTTCCGTGCGGAGTTCCGGCGCGACGTGATCATCGACATGTACTCCTACCGCCGCTTCGGGCACAACGAGACCGACGAACCTGCCTTCACCCAGCCCGTCATGTACGACAAGATCCGCAAGCGTCAGGGCGTCCGCGAGTCGTACCTGGCCCGCCTCCAGGAGCTGGGGGAAGTGACCACGGAGGACGCGGAGCGCGTGGCGGAGGAGCGCCGCGCTCACCTCGACCAGGAGCTCACCGTGGCGCGCAGCGGCGACTTCAAGCTGCAGTACTCCACGCTGCAGGGCATCTGGGCCGACTACCTGGGCGGCCCCGACGCCAAGGCCCCCGAGGCTGACACCTCCATCCGCGTGGAGGAGGCCAGCCGCCTACTGGAGGCCATCACCGAGACGCCCGACGAGTTCAACCTGAACTCCAAGATCGCCCGCCAGCTCAACACGCGGGTGAAGATGGCGCGCGGCGAGGCGCCCCTCGACTGGGCCGCCGGCGAGGCGCTGGCGTTCGCCAGCCTGGTAAGCGGGGGCATAAAGGTGCGCATGACTGGCCAGGACGTGGAACGCGGCACGTTCAGCCACCGCCACCAGGTGTTCCACGACAGCGTGGACGGCCACGAGTTCCTCCCTATGACCAACGTGGAGGCCAAGCCCGGCCTCTTCGAGATCCACAACAGCCCCCTCTCCGAGGTGGCGGTACTGGCCTACGAGTACGGCTACAGCCTGGACATGCCGGAAGGCCTGGTCATCTGGGAAGCGCAGTACGGCGACTTCGTGAACGTGGCGCAGGTGATCATCGACCAGTTCCTGGC
>CAZPWN010000134.1:0-5937 GCA_964590475.1 uncultured bacterium
CCAGCAGAACGGCATCACCATCGCCACGGCCAACGAGATCCCTTACGGCTGGGTGGATGGCGGTGAGGCGCAGGGCATCGCTCCTGACGTCATCGAGGCCGTTCTCGAGAACATGGGCATCACCGACATCACCTGGACCGTGACGGAGTTCGGCTCCCTCATCCCGGGCGTGATCGCCAACCGCTTCGGCGTGGTCGCCGCTAGCCAGGCCGTGCTGCCCGCCCGTTGCGAGCAGGTTGCGTTCTCCAAGATCAACTCCAGCTACGGTGAAGGCTTCCTCGTAGAGGCCGGCAACCCGAAGAACATCCACTCGTACGACGACTTCGTCAACAACCCCGACCTGCGCATGGGCATCGTCTCCGGCGCCGACCAGCTTGACTTCGCTCAGGCCTACGGCATCCCCGAGAGCCAGCTCGTCATGCTCAACGCCAACGCCGACGCGCCCTCCGCGCTGACCGCGGGCCGCATCGACGCCTACGCCGCCACCGGCCTCACGGTCGTGGGTCTGGCCGAAGGCAACGACCGCGTGGAAGCCGCCGCCGAGTTCGTCGACCCCATGATCGACGGCGAGGCCGTGCGCTCCTACGGCGCCTTCACCTTCAACAAGAACAGCGAGCTGCTCGAGCCGTTCAACGAGGCCCTCGCCGAGTTCCATCAGACCGAGGAGTACCGCGAGATCCTCAAGAGCCACGGCCTGACCGATCAGGACGTCGACGCCGCGCTCGCCGCCTCGACCGCCGACCTGTGCGCAGCCGAGTAAGGCTGAGCACCGTAACCGCCCGGGTAGGCGCTGCGCCTGCTTAGGCAACTCACCTGTGGGTCCGCTTCGGCGGACCTGCAGGTTCTATATGAACGTGACCCTATATTTGATCGCAGAGCCTAACTGCCAGGAGGTATAGGTGGAAGACCTTCAACAACTTCTCGCCCCCCTGATGCGTGGCACCGTCGTCACCATCCAGCTTGCGCTCGCGTCCACGGTGTTGGGAGCCATCCTCTCCTTCGCCGCCGGCATAGGCAAGCTATCGGGCAACTGGTTGATCCGCTGGATCTCGATCGTCTACATCGAGATCTTCCGCGGCACCTCCCTCCTGGTACAGATGTTCTGGCTCTTCTTCGCCCTACCCCTCATCGGCATCAGCCTCGACCCGTGGGTCGCGGGCGTGGCGGCGCTGTCGCTCAACATCGGCGCGTACGGCGCCGAGGTGGTGCGCGGCGCCATCCAGGCCGTGCCGGCGGGGCAGTACGAGGCGGCCACGGCCGTCAACTTCACCAAGCGCTACGCGCTCTGGAACGTGATCCTGCCGCAGGCGCTGGTGGAGATGATGCCGCCGTTCGGCAACCTGGTGGTGCAGAACCTCAAGGACACCGCGCTCGTCTCGCTCATCACCCTGACCGACCTGACCTTCGCAGCACAGACGGTGCGCAACCTCACCCATGAGTCGATCCCGGCGTTCACGGCAACGCTCATCATCTACTTCGTGCTGGCCATGATCCTGGTGTTCATCATGCGGTGGCTGGAGCGGTACGTGGCCCGCAAGGTCGGCGTGACGCAAGCGAGGGCGCGCGGCTGATGCTATTCGGAATCCAGTGGGATACCAGTACCGACCTGACCTTCGCCGTCTCCATCTTCCCGATCCTGCTGCGGGGCCTGTGGGTCACGCTCCAGGCCACCGCGCTCGGGTTCGCCATCGCCCTGGTGCTAGGGCTCGTGCTAGCCATCCTGCGCATGGTGCCGCTCAAGATCGTCTCGTGGCCCGTGTCGTTCTTCCTCGAGTTCACGCGGAACACGCCTCTGTTGGTGCAGCTCTACTTCCTCTACTTCGTGCTGCCCGACTTCGGCATCGTGTTCCCCGCGTTCCTTACGGGCGCCATAGCCCTGGGGCTGCAGTACTGCGGCTACACGGCCGAGGTGTACCGCGCCGGCATCGAGGCGGTGCCGCGCGGGCAGTGGGAGGCCTCACGGGCGCTCAACATGTCCACGGTGCTCACCTTCCGCGACGTGATCATCCCGCAGGCCATCCCCCGCGTGGTGCCGGCGCTGGGTAACTACCTCGTGTCCATGCTGAAGGACACGGCCATCCTGTCCGCCGTGACCGTGATGGAGATGCTGAACGTGGCGCAGATCATCGGTCAGCGCACCTTCCGCTACTTCGTGCCCCTCACCATGGTGGGCGGCATATTCCTGATCACCACCCTCATCTCGTCGGCGCTGGTCAGGTTCGTGGAGAGTCGCTTGCCGAAGGCGGGCATACCCCTCAAGTGACGTGGGCGGGGTTGCCGGTCCGTAACCCGGCGGGCGAAGTAAGGTGACGCGCCCGCCCACCTACCTTGACGTGCAGGCCGCGCGCGACCGCATAGCGGGCACCGTGCGGCGCACGCCGCTCATCGAGGGCGAGGCCACCTCGCGTGGGCTCGGCGGCCCCGTGCACCTGAAGCTCGAATCGCTGCAGCCGACCGGCTCGTTCAAGGTGCGGGGCGCGGCCAACCGCCTGCTGGCGCTGACGGACGAGGAGCGGAGCCGGGGCGTGGTCACCGTGTCGACCGGCAACCATGGGCGCGCCGTGGCGCACGTGGGGCGCCAGCTGGGGGTGAAGGTCACCGTCTGCCTCTCCGAGCTGGTGCCCGCCAACAAGGTCGCCGCCCTGCGGGACACGGGCGCCGAGGTCATCATCGGCGGCGCCGGTCAGGACGAAGCGGCCGAACACGCCGAGGCCCTGCGGGAGGAGCGGGGCTTGACCCTCGTGCACCCCTTCGACGATCCCTACGTGATAGCCGGACAGGGCACCATGTCGCTCGAACTCCTCGAGCAGCGGCCGGAGCTGGACACCGTGATCGTGCCCCTATCTGGCGGCGGCCTCGTCGGCGGCGTGGCGCTGGCCCTCAAGAGCGCCAGGCCCGAGGTGCGCGTGGTGGCCGTGTCGGCCGACGCCACCCCTGTGATGCTGAGGAGCGTGGAGGCGGGCAAGCCGGTGGACCTGCCGGAGGTGCCCACCCTGGCGGACAGCCTGGGCGGCGGTATCGGCCCCTCGAACCGCTACACCCTCCCGCTGGTCAGGGATCTGGTGGACGAGCACGTGATGGTGAGCGAGGACGAGATACGCCGGGCCATGGTGCACCTGCTCATGGAGGAGCGCCTGGTGGCCGAAGGAGCATCCGCCGTGGGCGTGGCGGCGCTGTTGGGCGGCCACGTGAGCTTGGGAAGGGCCACCGCCGTGATAATCACCGGCCGCAACGTGGACGTGAGGACGCTGCTGGACTTAGTGGGCGGCGCGTGAGAGGAGTGGAGCAGGCGTGAACGTGATCCTGGTGACCGAAGAGGAGCTGCGGGAGGCCGTCGACATGGACCGCGAAGGGCTGGAGGCCATAAGGCAGGGCTTCGCCAAGCTGTCCGGCGGCGAGGTGGTGCAGCCGCCGATCATGCACATCGAGATCGCCGAGCACAACGGCGAGGTCGACCTGAAGGGCGCATACGTGAAGGGCCTGGACAGCTTCGCGCTCAAGCTCTCGTCCGGCTTCTTCGACAACCACGAGCGGGGCCTGCCCAGTGCCAGCGGCCTCATGGTGGTGGTGTCCGCCGAGACGGGTGTGCCGCAGGCGCTTCTCCTCGACAACGGCTACCTCACCGACGTCAGGACGGGGCTGGCCGGCGCGGTGGCGGCCGACCTGCTGGCGCCGAAGGAGGTGCACACCGTGGGCATCATGGGCTCCGGCGCGCAGGCGCGCTTCCAGCTGCGGGCGCTGCAGCTGGTGCGGGAGTTCCAGCAGGTTCTGGTGTGGAGCCCCAAGGAGGCGAACGCCGAGCGTTACGCGGACGAGATGAGCGGCCAACTGGGCCTGCCGGTCACCGTGGGTTCGGCCGAGGAGGTGGTGACCTCCAGCCAGCTGGTCGTGACCACCACGCCCGCACGGAACCCGATCCTCATGCGGGAGTGGGTGCACGCGGGCCTGCACGTCACCGCCATGGGCTCCGACTCCGCGGGCAAGAACGAGATCGACCCCCCCGTGCTCGGCGAGGCCGACGTGCTGGTGTGCGACCACCGCGGCCAGTGCCTCAAGTTCGGTGAACTGCGCAGCGCGGTGGCGTCGGGCGCCGTGCCCGCCCACCGCACGGTGGCCGAACTGGGGGAGGTCGTCCTGGGCGAGCGCGAGGGCCGCACGGACGAGTCGCAGATCACCGTGGCCGACCTCACCGGAACGGGCGTGCAGGACACGATGATCGCGCGGTTGGCGCTGCAGCGGGTACGAGCCGAGCAGGCACACCCGGCTGTTTGAGTCTCGGTTCCGCCCAGGCCGCGGGGGTCCGGCCAGGTGGGTTCGGCGGCGTGTGGCCCGCCTCAGCCCGGCCGTGTGAGGCTGAAGACCCTCCCGAGGGCGGAGTACTGGTCGCGGCCCAGGCGGGCCACCGGCGCCAGACGCTCCGGGTCAGCCAGGCCGTCGGCGGCCAGCACGTCCTCGTCCACGTGCACACGTAGAACCTGCCCCAGCACCATGGTGGAGCGCGAGCCGTCTATCGGTATCAGCTGGTGCACCCGCGCCTCGAGCGCCGCCTTGGCGCTAGCCACGCGCGGCGGCGCCACGTCCACCGAAGGTACCGCCTGCACGCCGTACGCCTCGAACTCGTCGATCTCCGGACCCACCGTGGCGGACGTCTCGTTGATCAGCGGCGCCAGGCTCTCGTCCGCCAGGTTGACCACGAACTCGCCGGTCGCGGCGGCGTTGGCGAGCGTGTCCTTGGGTGCGCTTGTCTGGCGCTGGCTCGAGGAGAACATGACCATGAGCGGCCGGCTGGAGACGATGTTGAAGAACGAGAACGGTGCCAGGTTCGGGGTGCCGTCGGCCGCCATCGTGCTGATCCAGGCTATGGGCCGGGGGATGACCAGGCTGGTGAGCAGCCTGTAGGCGTCGCGCCCGTGCAGCTCCGAGACGGCGATGGACCGGCTGGCGCCGCGGGTCTCCGGGGTAGGCGAGCCGCTTTCCAGACCGCTGGCTTCAGGGTCGGCCATCGACCACCGACTGGAGCAGGGCGCGCACGGCGTCGACCTCGTCCTGATTGACGCTGTGGCCGAAGCCGGGGTAGATGCGCTCGTCCACCTGGGCGCCCAGGCGCGTGAGCACCTGGCTGCTCTCCTGAACGCGCTCGAGCGGTATGTGCGGGTCGACGTCGCTGCAGCCCAGGAACGCCGGGGTGCCGGCTAAGGAACCCGCGTAATCGCGCGGCGTGCCCTCGGGGCCGATGAGCCCACCGGAAAGTGCGGCCAGGCCGCCGTAACGGCGGGCGTTGCGGGCCATGTACTCGCTGGCCAGGCAGGCGCCCTGCGAGAAGCCGAGCAGCACGATCCTCTCGTGCGGCACGCCCGCTTCGACCACTTGGTCGACGATGGCGCCGACCGTCTGCAGGGCCGAATCCAGCCACGGCTGGTTGCTCTCCATGGGAGCCATGAAGGAGTTGGGGTACCAGGTGTTGTGCGTGGCCTGGGGCGCCACGTACGCCACGCCGGGCACGTGGATGGCGGACGCCAGCCCGAGGATGCCGCGGGCGCTGTCGCCGCGGCCGTGAACCATGATCACGGCGGCCTTGGCGCCCTCGAGGGGCTCGCCTGCAGTGGCTGCTATGCGCTGTTCGTGGAGGGCGTTCATGCCTGCACTTTAGGTCTAAAGCGTGGGCCGTGTCAACGTGAACGGTACTTCTTTGGCGCTGCTCTGGCGCTTCCCTAACGCTTCGTCGGCGTGCGAGCAAGGTGTGAGGCGAGACGTGCACGGATGCGGAAGGGGTTCGGGGGGACTACGGACGAGGGAACTGGCACATGCCTCTCAGCAACCCTCGGGTTTTTGCGTTCCATACGTGCGTTTCAGCCGCGAACTCGACGTATGGACCTCGAAATCCCGAGGGTTGTGGAGACCCTGTGGGTCACGCTCCGGCGGCCTAGGCCACGGCCC
>CAZPWN010000135.1:0-4190 GCA_964590475.1 uncultured bacterium
TGCCGTCGATGGCCACGGGGTTGCCGTGCTCGAACTCGATGGTCACCTCCTGCGGCTCGTCTGGCGCGTTCTCGGGGTCCACCGTCATGCGCCACATGCCGGCGGGTGGCGCCGCCCAGGGATCCTCGAGGATGCCGCCCTCGTAGGAGATGTGGAAGAGGTTGGCGTCCATGGAGTAGGGCTTCTCCTTGGTGACGGGTACGTCGATGCCGTGCAGAGCGGCGTAATCGATGCAGTCCTCGCGGCCCTTCAGGTCCCACTCGCGCCAGGGGGCGATGACCTTGATGTCGGGCTCCAGCGCGTAGGCGGAGAGCTCGAAGCGCACCTGGTCGTTGCCCTTGCCCGTGGCGCCGTGCGAGATGGCGTCGGCCCCTTCCTCGCGGGCTATCTCCACCATCTTCTTGGCGATGAGCGGCCGCGCGAAGGAGGTGCCCAGCAGGTAGTAGCCCTCGTACAGGGCGCCGGAGCGCAGCACGGGGAAGACGAACTCCTCCACGAACTCCTTGCGCAGGTCCACCGCGTGGGCGCTGACGGCGCCGGTGGCGAGCGCCTTCACGCGCGCCTCCTCCACCTCCTCGCCCTGCCCGATGTCGGCGGTGAACGCCACTACTTCCGCCCCGTACGTCTGCTTGATCCAGTGGAGGATCACCGAGGTATCCAGCCCGCCCGAGTAGGCGAGGACTACTTTGTTCACTTGCTTGCCGTCTTGCTGCATTACTTCCTCCGGGGTGTTGCCAAGTGTCGGATAAGGATGAAAGTCGCCTCGTCCGCTCTGACCGTCAGGTGAGGCGGTAGGCGAGGCCGCCCGGCGGCCTCAGCGCCGGGTGCGCTCGAACCTGGTTCGTAAGGGGTGGGTTGGGGGTTGGACGCTCTGCATCTTCTCAGGCTGTGCCGTGTAGCTTGCGCCTCTCGCGGCTGGAAGGTTATGCATCCAGCTCGATAACGATGCAACGATAGCACCGGCCCCCGAGGCCGTCAAGGAGCGTTGCCCACGGGCCCCGGGTGCATGATGCGCCGGATGTATACGCTTACGTTCCGGACGTAACTTCCGCCGCCTCGCGCGGCAGGACCGACGTGACCACGGCCGCCGCGAGCACCAGCACGGCGCCGACGATGCCCCACGGGCCCAGCCGCTCACCGAACAGCGCCGCGGCCAGGATGGCGGCCACCACCGGCTCGATCGTGGCCACCAGCACGGCCTTAGAGGCCTCCACCCGGCGCAACCCCAGGTAGTAGACGAGGTACGCGAGGTAGGTGGAGAGCCCGGCCATGAGCGCGATGTCGAGCCAGATGGGGCCGGTGGCGAGGCGGACCGCGTCGAAGGGCACGAACGGCAGGAGGCCCAGCGCGCCGATCGGCAGCACGAAGGCGTAGATGGCGGCGGGCCGGTAGCGCCGCAGCACCCACTTGCCGAACAGGTAGTAGGACGAGTACGACAGGCCCGCCACCAGGCCCCAGATGATGGCGGCCGCGCCCACCTGGATGCCCCCGCCGCCGCTGCGGGCCACGAGGTACACGCCCAGGATAGCGGTGGCTATCAGGAGCACGTTTACGGCCCGCAGTCGCTCGCCCAGGAAGATGGCCGCGAGCACGGCCACGAACGCCGGCGCCGTGTAGAGCAGGATGAACGCCAGGCTCACGCCACCCGCATCGATGGCCATGTTGAGAGCGGAGAAGAAGAGGGTCACGCCCACCAGCGCGAAGCCCACGAACGCCCATAGGTCAGGCCGACGCTGCAGCCGCAGCTGGCCCGTCAGGCCGGCGTGGACGACGAACAGCAGGCCGCCAAGCGCCGCCCGGTAGAAGGCGATCTCGGTTGCGCCCACCCCGGCGTCCAGCAGGCGCTTGGAGAAGACCCCTAGGAGCGCCCACAGCACCGCCGCCAGCGCCACCAGCAGGTAGCCGCCCGTAACGTTGCCGGCCGCGAAGCTGCTGCGGCCGGCGTTACCTGCTGCGGACCCTGCCCGCGCCTGCGTGCTCAAATCGGCTCGGTCGCCGGCACGCGCAGACCGTACTCGCGCGCGGTCTGCGGGTCGTCGTGCTTGAGCGCCACCATGCGGCGCCTGTAGGAGCCGAACTCCACTATGAACGCCACGAGGTTGAGGACGTAGATGACGATGAGCGCTATGCCGTCGGTGCGGAGCGTCATGGTGGGATCGGGACCGCCGGGGATGTAGTTGAGCAGGAAGTCGA
Source organism: uncultured bacterium (assembly GCA_964590475.1). Lineage (GTDB taxonomy): Bacteria > Deinococcota > Deinococci > Deinococcales > Trueperaceae > JAAYYF01. The sequence continues at coordinate 2,194 of CAZPWN010000135.1, forward strand.
CCCCGAAGATGGCCCACGGCACCATGAGGAACACGCCCCAGAACTCGTCGGCCAGGCCGGTGCCGGGCAGAAGCAGCGCCAGCAGGTGGTAAACGAGCGTGCGCGGCGCGTTACGTGCGAGGCGCGGGCGCGGCACGAGCAGGAAGATGATCGACACCACCGCCCAGGCGAGGAACAGCACCACCAGCACCGTCCAGATCCAGGGCGCCAGCGTCACCCCTTCCATGCCGGTGAGCGCCGCCCACGGGTTGGTGAACGCCTCGGCCCAGGCGTCCAGGTAACTTCCCGCCTGAGCGCTGCTCAGCGTTTCGGTGTCGGGCGCCACCACCAGCGGCTCGCCCTCCGCGTGCTCCGCTAAGAGCGGCGCGGGGTTCGGGCCGCTACCAAGGTTGTAGAGGGCCGGCCCGTGGTCAGGATCCACCTCCAGCGCCCGCTGGAAGTACGCGTCGTCGCCGGTCAGTACGCCCAGGTTGTTCAGGGCGTCGGGGTCTTGCGGGAGCTGGCGGTACGCCTGCTCGGCGGCGGCCTCGTCGCCTACGCTCTGCGCCGCGTAGCCGCGCACGAACTGCGCGGCCGGTCTGTCGGCATCCAGTTCCGCAACCGCTCCCTGCGCGGCCGGCGTGCTCAGCGTGCCGGCACCCCAGGCGGGCGGCATGTCGTCCAGCTGGGTAGCCCAGCCCTGCAGCGCCGCTAACGCGAGCGCGGCCACGAACAGCAGCACCACCACGAGCTTCTCCACCCAGGTGGCGTAGCGCATGAAGCTGAGGCGCGCCAGCACGGGCGAGACGTTCTTCCCGGCGGCGCGTGCACGCTGCATGGTGAGCGTCTGCGGGCGCCAGTACTTGGCTAGGAGGGTGACGTGCAGCGCGATGATGCTGACCAGCAGCGCGGCCACTCCGTACCAGCCGGTGCGGCCCACGGTCTGCGCGGCCTGGGTGAGCGTGGCGCCCACCCGGAAGCCGCCGCGCGCTTCGTTGGCGCGCGTGCGCCAGAGCGAGGCCTCGTCACGCTCGCCCGCCTCCTGCAGGTAGAGCGAGTACTCCCGCAGCGCCGCTTGCTTCTCCGGATGTGCCGGGGAGGAGGTCAGATGGAGCCACTCGGCCCAGAAGCCGGCGCGCGCCATGTCGCCCCGGCCCAGGGCGTTGAGTAGCCGACCGTGGGGGAAGCCGTAGGCGTCCTCCAGCTCCGTGTTGGTCAGCAGCTCCGGGCGATAACCGCGCTGGATGAAGTCCTCCATGGCGCTGTCCATGGCCCGTGCCGCCAGGTCGGTGCGGGGGGTGGGCAGCGATAGGAACGCGTCCGCCAGTTGCGCGCGTTCGTAGAAGGTGGCGCTGGTGGCCAGCGCCTGCTCTAGCAGCCGCTCCTCCTGCATGGCTGCGCCGGAGGTGGCGCTCTGGACCCGGGCCACGTAGAGCCAGGGGTTCGTCGGGTCCCGCTCCAGGCGCTCTTCAGGGTCGGCCACGTTCGCTTCCTGCCGCAGCCAACCGTACAGCGCCGGATCCGTGTCGAACGGCAGAGCTTCGGTGGGTCCCTGCCGCGTGACGCGCACGCGGCGCGTGGTGCCGTCCTGGTACTCGACGGTGGCTTCCACCTGGGCGCCGGCTACGTCCACGTCCACTACCTGTGCGGGCAGGCGGTGCCGGGCCAGGACCTCGCCGGTGGTGCTGGCGAGCTCCAGCAGGTGGTTGCCGTGCCCCACCACCAGCCGGTCCCCCCACTGCTGCAGGCCCGCGGTCTCGCCGCTGCCGGTAGGGAAGGCAAGGCGCCACAGCTCGGCGCCCGTGGCGGACTCCACCACCACGGCGCCGTCCACCAGCCCGTAGGCGGCGCCCGCTGGGAGGGGCTGTCCGCCCGTGCCGGGAGCGCCGGGTGCGCCGGGTGCGTCGCTCGTCCCGGGTTCGCCGGGCCGCGGGCCGCCGGTGCCGGGCCCCTGGCCGGGGATCACCGCACCGTCGTCGGTGGGCTCCTCGGTGGCCGGTCCGTCTTCCGGTCCGTCC
>CAZPWN010000135.1:4290-5842 GCA_964590475.1 uncultured bacterium
GATCCTTCCGCCGCGTCCGGCTCCGTCAGGGGCGCCTGGCCCACGGCCGACTCGGCCCCACTGACCTGCACGTTCAAGGTTGCGTCCAGCCGCGGGCCGGTGACGTGCACGCGGTACGTGCCGCCGTAGGTCAGGCGGTTCGAGTAGCTCAACGTGCCGTTCTCCGAGGCCAGCTCCACGCTCACGGTCGAGGTCCGCTCCTCACCCTCCGCGGTGGGGGGCGTGAGCTCTACCCGGTAACCGGCGCCCGGCTCCAGGTTGGTGGCGGACAACTCCAGCGTCTCGCCGACGATGTACGAGTAGGAGCCGAGGGAGATGGTCGGCGCCGGTTGAGCAGCGGCCGACATCAGGGATGCAAGGAGGATGACCAGCCAGAGCACGCGGACGAGTGCCCCGGGCTGGCCGCGGCGCGTATGGGCGCGCCGGTCTGCTGCGCAAGTCTCGGACATGAGTTCACATTACCGCACCGCATACGTGACGCCCGGCACGCTTGCCGCCCATGCCGCAGCACGGCCGGTGGACCCGCACCGCGCATACGATTGTTCGCGTTCAGGGCGTGACGCCCGCTGGTATAGTGCTGGGGTGCAGCATGAAGTGTGGGCCCGTCTCACTTCGCCGTTCCCTTCAGAGGCCCTCGCGTGGATCGTCGCTGAGATCGAACCGGGCGGTGGCCGCGCGCGCCTGGAGCCCGCGTGGTTCCCGGACGCCGTAAGAAGACGCCTCGACTCACAGCTAGGTCTGGAGGGCTGGTCCTTCGCCCTGTCGGGTACCGGCTCCGGTGTGGTCTGCGCGTTGACCATCGGCTCGGTCACGCGTTCGGCGGTGGCCGGTGCCGGCCACGGCGTGACCCTGGCGCAGCTGGCCGACCTGGCGTTCGCCCGCTGCGCGCGCCAGTTCGGCATCGCGCCGCAGGTGCTGGTGACCGACGACTCCTATTGGGTGGACTACGACGAGGAGGCGGGCGAACCGCTCTTCCAGCCGGAGGCCGTGCCCGCAGGCGCGGGCGAGATGCCCGCTCCGGCGCCCTTGGTTGCGCCGGCGGCGCCCGGCTCGCCCGGTCCCCTCGTCGACGCCCCGGACGAACCAGCCGAAAGTGGCGCGGCTCCGGTGGCGCTTGAGGAGGGTCCCGGCTCCACGGAGCCGGCCCGCGAGGCGTCAAGCGAGGCGCTGGCGATGATCGAGCGGCTGCTCGACCGCCTGAAGGCCGAGGGGCTCGGCAAGGAGGCCGCCAAGCTGGTGGCGCGCTACCACGGCGACACCGCGGAGCAGGCTCGCGAGCTTTACGGCCGCTTGAGGGCCCTGCTCAAGGAGAGCGGCGGATGACGGTGGCAGGATGATCAAGGTGGTAGCCATCGGAGACGTGCACGGTCAGTGGCCCGAGCTGTGGCGCGTGCTCAAGGCGGCGGCCGCGGCCACCCCGGCGCTCGAGCCCACCCCGGCGGTGATCGAGGGCCGCTGCCAGGTGGTGTGCGTGGGCGACCTCGTTCATTACAAGGACGAGCGCGCGTACGCCAACGCAGTGGGGGCCGAACCCTACGACTCCACGGACGCC
>CAZPWN010000136.1:0-5834 GCA_964590475.1 uncultured bacterium
GCTGCTGATGACGTCGCCGATGCGGAAGGTGCCGGGGTTGATGAGGCCCAGGATGTCGCCCGGGAAAGCCTCGTCCACCGTGGCGCGCTCGTCGGCGAACATGGTGTGGGCACGTGCCAGCTTCACCTCGCGGCCGGTGCGGCCGTGGACGGCGTTCACGCCGCGGTGGAACACGCCGGAGGCCACCCGCACGAACGCGGTGCGGTCGCGGTGACGCGGGTTCATGTTGGCCTGCACCTTGAACACGAAGGCGGTGAAATCCTCGTCGTTCGGCTGCACCGGTCCCTCGGTGGTCACCAGGGCGCCCGGCGCCGGCGCCAGGTCGAGGAAGTGGTCGAGGAAGACCTCCACCCCGAAGTTGGTGAGCACGCTGCCGAAGAAGACGGGCGTCATCTGCCCGGCGCGGAACTCGTCCAGGTCGAACTCCGGCAGAGCCACGTCGAGGAGTTCTATGTCCTCGATCAATTGAGCCTGCGCCACCTCGCCCAGCAGCTCGGCCACCTTAGGATCGTCCGGCGCCACGGACACCACCGGCGCCTGGTGCGCGTTCTTCTCGGTGCGCTGGTAAAGGTGCAGCCGGCCCGTGGGGCGCTCGTAGACGCCCTTGAAGTCGGGCCCGCTGCCGATGGGCCAGGTGAGCGGCACGGCCACGATGCCGAGCACGCGCTCGACCTCGGCCAGCAGGTCGAACGGGTCCTGCGCGGGCCGGTCCAGCTTGTTGATGAAGGTGAAGATGGGGATGCCCCGCTCGCGGCTGACGGTGAACAGCTTGACGGTCTGCTCCTGCACGCCGCGCGCGGCGTCGAGCAGCATGACGGCGCTGTCCGCCGCCGTGAGGGTGCGGTAGGTGTCCTCGCTGAAATCCTGGTGCCCCGGCGTGTCCAGCAGGTTGAGGATGTAACCGTCGTAATCCACCTGCATGGCCGCCGAACTGATGGAGATGCCGCGCTCCTTCTCGATGCTCATCCAGTCCGAGGTGGCCGCCGCGCCGCCCATGCGCGCCGACACGGAGCCCGCCTCACGGATGGCGCCGCTGTAGAGCAGCAGCTTCTCGGTGAGCGTGGTCTTGCCGGCGTCCGGGTGGGAGATGATGGCGAAGGTGCGGCGCCGGGCCACCTCGTGGGCCAGGCCTTCGCCGTTCTGGCCGGAAGCTGCGTTGGGGGAGCGGTGCGGTGCGGAAGACATGCGGCGCTGATTGTACTCGCTGGGGCGCCAGCGGGCGGGCGGCCGGGAGACGAGCATGGGGTGAGCGCGGGGCGGGGGCGGGCGCGGGGCGAACGCAGGGCGGGCCCGGGACGAGCGGGAGGACAACGCGGGACGAGGGGGACGACCGCGGAGCGGGCCCTCCCGACATTGACGCCCGGTTGACGCGCCGCGAGTAGGCTGGCAACGACAAGGTCAGAGAGAGCAGCGGGCCACACGGCCAGGCTGCAGCGTGGATGGGAGCGACGTGAAGAAACGAACTGATAGGAACGAGGCCGGGGCCGCCAGGGGCAGCCTGTTGGTGAGAGTGCTGCTCGGCATGGCGCTGCTGCTGAGCGCCCCAGGCGGCCCGCAGTGGGTGTTGGCGCAAGCGCAGGGTTCGGAGTTGGCGGAAGCCCGCCAGCGACTGGACACGCTCTACGATCCCCTGGAGGCGCTCAGGGCCGACATCGACAGGACCACTTTCGACCTCGATGCGCTGGGCATGGAACTGGCGTTCGAGGACGCGGAGGCGATAGTCGAGTACGTGCACGAGGCGGTGCGCTTCGAGCCGTACAAGGGCGTGTTGCGCGGCGCGCAGGGCACGCTGGGCAGCGGCGGCGGCAACGCCATCGACCAGGCGTTGCTCGCCGCCACCCTGCTGCTCGACGCCGGTTACGAGGCGGAGATCCGCGGCGCCACGCTTTCCGATCAGCAGGTGCAGCTGTTGCTGGGGCAGCTCAGGCCGGGACCGGCCACCACGGGAGCCGGCATGCCACAGGCGCCCGACCTCGAGTGGGACGTCGACTTCGAGCAGCTGGGGGACGACCTGGACGCCGAGGTGGCACGCCTGGAGAGCGACGTGGAGCGCATGGATGCTCTCCTGAGCGCCGTGACCGGAGGGGCGGCGAACGCCGGGAGCGACGCCAGCGCGCGGCTGACGGACGTGTCACGCGAGTACCACTGGATCGCCTACAGGTTCTCCGCGGGCGAGCCGTGGACGGAAGCGCACCCCGTATTCGGTGGTGAGGTACCCACCGAATTCGCCGGCCTGGAGGCTAGCCAGGCGTATGACGGGGACATCCCGACCGAGCTGCTGCACCGCTTCAGCTTCCAGGTGTTCGTGGAGCGCCGCTTGGGCGACGAACTGGTGGCCGGCCCGGTGATGGACGCCTGGGAGCGGCCCGTGGCCAACATGTACGGCGTGGCGCTCACTTACGCCAGCGTGCCCGACGGCGCCGAGGGGGTGGACGACGTCGGCGACGTGGCGGCGCTCATGGACGCCACGAACTTCTTCTACCCGATGCTCGAAGGCGATCTGCCAGCGGGCGGGCAGGCGTTCGACATGCTGGGCACCATCGTGCCGCCCGATGCGGCCAACAGCCCCTACGCGGGCCTCTTCCAGACCGTGTCCGGCGCCTTCGGTTCGGCGCTGGGCGCGCTCGGCAACCTGGGCGCCGACGCCGAGGAGGAGCCCATGGACGACGCGGTGACCCTCACCGCGCAGTGGTTCGAGTTCACCTTCACGGCGCCGGGCGAGGAGCCCGTTACGCACAGGCGCATGGTGGTGGACAGGCTCGGCGCCGAGGCGCGGGAGGCGGGGCAGGTGCGCCTCGATCCCAGCGTGAGCGCGCAGGACGCCTTCGCGGCGATCGCCAGCGCCCACACCTTCATGCTCGACACGGGCCGCTACGCGGAGGAGTACGTGCTGGACCGCTCGCTCGAGTCCGTGATCTCCATGCGAGAGTTCGTGGACCGGGCACTTGTGTGCGCCATCGAGGGCATCGATCCGCCCAACATGACGGCCCAGCAGTCGAACCTGGAAGGCCGCCTGGCGCCCCTCTCCCTCTTCGCCGCCTTCTCGGACGGCGTGGCGGACGACGAGCTGGTGAGTTACCGGCCCGCCCCCGCCATGGTGGTGCTGAGCCAGCGGATAGACGGCACGCATTCGCAGGTGGACGTGGTAGCCAATCCGCGCTGGAGCCTGCGCGTGGGCCCGGACGGCGTGCGCTTCGACGCGGCCGCCAACCGCCGGGCCGGCGTGTGGGAGACGCGGACGGAGGCTCTGCCCCTCCAGGCCATGGGGGAGCCGGTGATCCCCGCCTTCGGCGCGTTGGAGGGGGCGAACTCCGCGGGTAACCTGCGGCTGCTGCGCGAGGCCGACCTGGCCGCCGTTGCGGGCATGGACCTGCCATACGAGTCGCGCGCCGCCATCGCAGAGGACCTGGTGAGCGGCTACGAGGTGGTGCTGCCCGCAGATCACGCGACCCGTAGCCTGGCCGAGGTCGGCTGGTGGCGCGTGGATCCGGTGACGGGCGAGACCCTAGGGCGGGGCGGCGACGGGCGCGGGCAGTCGTTCGTGGATTACCTCACCTCGCTCGAGGTGAGCCTGGCCATAACGGCGGGCTTCACCGTGTACGGAGTCGACAAGTGCACCAAGGAGCCCGACCCGCGCGTGGCGGGCTGCTGCATCGTCCAGAACCTCGCCATGGCGGGCGCCGGCATGGGGCTGGGGATCGGTCTCGGCGTCTACTACGGCACGGCGCACGCCCTGAAACTATTCCTCCTGATGGACGTCGGGGCCAACGTGGGCGGCCTGTTCATACCTAACGTCTGTAGCTGAGCGGCTCGCGGGCTCGCGCCACTGAAAGCAAGCTTCAGGCGACCTGTAGTCGAGCTGAAGGTGATGGGGAAGGGGGCGCACCACGTGGTGCACCCCCTTCCGATCGATCGACTCGACGTGCAGTTCCGACTACCTTCAGCTACATCGCCTGGTCGGCCGCTGCCCAGCGCTTCACGACCCTTGACTCACCGCCGGCGGCGCAACCGCTCGAGCGCGCCGCTCATGCTCACTCGCATGCGTTCGAGGGCAGCCGACAGGTCGTCGAGCTCGTCGTTGGAGCGCAGCACCACGGGCTCGTCCAGGTCGCCGCGGCTGATGTCGTCGGCCTTCTGGGTGAGGGTGAGCACGTTGTTGGTCAGCCGGCGCGCGCGGGTGGCCGCGATGATGATGGCCAGGAGCAGCGGGATGAGGCTGAAGAGCAGAACGTTGATGACGATGCGGTTCACCTGCTGGGTGACCGCCTGGTCCGTCACGCCCACCACGACCGCGCCTATGGCCTGGTTGCCAGCCATGAGGGGCTGCGCCACGATCTCGATGCGCTGACCGCCGGACGCCTCCACGTTGCTCGTGGCGCCCTCCTCGGCCCAGCCGGTGCGGCCCGAGGCGCCCTGCTCCACGGCGTGGATGGCGCGCTCGCGCACGGCGTTCTGCAGCGCCAGGCTCTCCTCCGGGAAGCTCGTGCCTCCGAGGAACGAACCCGAGTACGGGTTGCCGTCTAGGTCCGTGGCCAGGATGAACGAGAGGTTCTGGCGCGCGAACGCCTGGCGGGTGATGAGGATCGTCTCGAGGAGCTGCAGGTGGTCGATGCCCTCGCCGGCGCTGCCTCCGAGCGTGCTCGACAGCGTGGCGGCGGTGGCGATGGCCGGGTTCCGGGCGGATTCCAGCAGCTGGTCGTAGAGCGCCGGACGGGCCGTGAACCAGGTGGCCGCCAGCGCGCCGACGATGGTGAGTAGCACGGGGATGATGGCGGTGGAGAGGAGCTTGGACCGGAGGCTGCCGCGGCGTCTTTTGCCGCTGCCGTCCTCCACGGCGGCCGCAGCTGCCGCTGCTTCCACCGCACCGCGAGCGCGCGTTCCGGCATCGGCACGGGCCGCGGCCGGCGCCGCCTGGGGGGTGGGTTGCGGGGCGGGCTCGAGCGTCTCGGGCTCGGGTGGTTGCCAGTACTCCGCCACGGGCTCCGCGTCGGCAGCATCCGCTCTGAAGTCGGCGTAGCTCTCCTCGTCGGCGCCCCGCGTGGGGTCCGGGCTGGCCTCGGCGGCGGCAGCGACCGAGGTGGCGGTCTGCTCCGCGCCGGCGCCAGCGGCATCGCGCGGGGGTTCGATTATGCGGCTCGAGCGACCGTAGAGGCGCTCCTCGGCGGTCTCCTCCCGATCGTCTGCTGGGGGAGGCGGCGCGGCCGGCTCGTCGCCAGGCTCATCGGCCCAGGCGAGGCCACCGGCCGGCGCGGCGGCGTCCGCTGCTCCTGCGGGGCGCTCCACGGGGAGGCGAGTTACCAGTGCGTGCGTCTCGGCGTCGCGGATCTCGGTCTCGAAACCCGCCGCCTGGAAGCGGCGGCCGGCCACGGTGGCTTCGCGCTCGCTGACGGGCCGCGTGACCACGTCAGGCAGGCGCCGTACGAGGCTCCTCACCTTGGCCGGCTCCAGCTTGAGGAGCTCGGCCAGCTTATTGGTCGCCGCCTCGGCCTCGCCCTCGGGCGGGGCGAAAACGTAAACTACGAACTTCTCGGCCATCACTCACTCCTCACGCGCCACCAGCGCCGTGCTGGCGCGCGGCGCGCAGACTGCCCGGGTTCAGAGCGAACCGCCAGGCTGACCTTCTATCAGCGGTTGGGTCTGAGGCCGTGCGCTCTGAGTAGCGCCTCGGCCCGCCCCTGGAAGGTGGCGCGCAGCTGGCCCGGGAACTCCTGTGCGAGCAGGTCGAGCAGGTTTGGCAGTTGCGCCTCCGGTAGGGAGGATGCGGTCGCGTCCAGCTCGTCCAGCGACTCGTCCATGACGATGTCCGCCAGCGGCCCCATGATGTCACGCACCAG
>CAZPWN010000137.1:0-5726 GCA_964590475.1 uncultured bacterium
GCCGAGCGCGCGGAGGCCAACGGCACCTACACGCGGCAGACCATCCACGACAACCCGCGCCTCACCGCCGAGCAGATTGAGCAGTTCATCGCGGAGGAGGCGAAGGACAACGGTTACACGGTGGCCGAGTACGTCCAGACGCCGGAGTTCCGTCGCGAGTACCTGGCAGAGCGCGTCACCGACAAGACGCTGGCCGTCATGGGCGACGACTGGGAGGGAGAGCGTCGCACAGCCGCGCTGGTGGAGTTCTCCGCGGCGGACCGGCCGCAGTTCTACGACGCCTACGAAGCTCTGGACATGGGCGGCGTGGACCCGCGCGCGGTGCTCTTTGGCTGGTGGCACTTCACGGAACAGCGCCTCTACATCGAGGACGAGATTCTGCTGCGCGAGAACGAGAACACGCTCGAACTGGCCGAGGCCATCAAGGCGAAGGAGGCGGAGCTTTGGGGTGCCTCCGGCTGGGACGGCACCCTGCGCGCGGTGAAGGAAGAGAGGCTGGACGACCGGCTGGCGGCGTTCCTCCCGGCGCCGGAGGTGGAGCGGATCCGCAAGGCACTATCCGCGCCGCTCCAGCCCTACCTGCGCGTCTCGGACCACAACCTCCAGCAGGCGGTGGACCTCTCGACGCTGCACGGGCTGACATTCATCCCCACCGAGAAGTCAGAGAAGCGGCTCGCCATTGAGGACCTGCGCGTCGGCATCCGTCGCGGGCAAGTCCACATCCACCCGCGGTGCCGCAACCTCGATAGGCACCTGAGGACGACGCTGTGGCGCAATGCCCGGGCGACGGACTACCACCGGCGCAACGGAGAGCACGGCGACCTGCTGGACTGCCTCGTGTACATGTGGCGCTCGGTGCGGAAGTCGCGCAACCCCGTGCCGCACAACTGGGGCGTCAATCCGGACCTTCAGCGGGTGCGCCCGAAGCCCGCAAACCCGCTGCGCAAAATCGCAGGACTGGGCGGGCGTCGGTAGACTGGTTGACTTTGCGGAAAGTCTCAGTCACCATTTTGCACGCTGGACGTAGGCCCATGAGCCTGATGGCCCGGCGGCGCTGAACGGCCCCGCCCGACCAGAGGGAGATGGCCCGGAGTCCTTGACGGTGAAGCGCGCATTCCGCCCGCACGCACCTCGGAACCGGCTGACCAACTCTTTCGCGCTACGGCGCACTCAGGTGACACATGGCAGGCGAGAACACGCAGTCCACGGCGGAGATGTACAAGGAGGTTTACGCGCAGGGCGGCCCGGCGGATGTCGTGCCGAACAGCTCCATCGTCTACCGGAAAATCGGCTTCGAGAGCGACCTGCTGGGCGAGAGCTGGAACCAGGCGGTCGCGCTGACCCACGAGCACGGCTTCACCTACAACGGCACGGGCGGCGGTGTCGTCACGCTGAACAACCCCATCAACGCCGTGGTGAAGAACGCGAACACCAGCGGCTACGAGATGGTGGGCCGGGCGCGTCTCGCCTACGCGGCGGCTTCCCGGGCGGCGTCCAACAAGCAGGCATTCAAGAAGTACTGGGACCTGATGTTGCTGAACCTGAAGCTCGGCGGCATGAAGCGGCTCGAGCTGACCCTGCTGCGCGGGCAGATGGGGCTCGGCATCGTTCAGGGCAACTCGTCCGGCACGCTGACCATCACCGCGGCTTCGTGGTCCCCGACCACCTGGGCCGGCATGGAGGGCGCGGTGCTGGAGGCCTTCACCACCAACGCGGCCACCGCCACCCAGCACAACGGCGACCTGACCGTCACCGCGGTGAACTTCGCCAACCGGACCGTGACCGTCACCGGGACCAACTCCGCGGTGGTACAGGGCGACTACCTGTTCTTCAAGGGCGCCAAGACCACCACCGGCTACAACGAAGCGGCCGGCCTCGTGAAGATTGCCCAGAACAGCGGCAGCCTCTTCGGCATCGACGCGGCCTCGTACAACCTGTGGGCCGGCAACGTCGTGACCTCGTTCGGCACCCCGTCCATGGGCCGCGTGCTCAACGCCATCGTTCAGCCCGTGGGCAAGGGCCTCGAGGAGAAGGTGACGCTGCTCACCCCGCCCAAGGCGTGGGAGTACCTGAACGCGGACCTCGCCGCGCAGCGGATGTTCGACGGCTCCTACTCCAAGGAGAAGGCGGAGAACGGCGCCCAGCGCATCAGCTACTACGGGCAGGCGGGTGAGATTGAGGTCATGTCCCACCCGTACCTCTGGGAGGGCGAGATGGTGGCGTTCCCGACCAGCCCCTACAAGCGGGTCGGCTCGGCGGACATCGGCATGGGCGTCCCCGGCACCCCGGACGGCTCGGGCGAGCGGACCATCTTCTTCCACGTCGAGAACGCGAACGCCGTGGAGGCGCGGACCTTCTCCGACCAGGGCCTCTTCTGCAACCGGCCCAGCACCTCGCTCTACATCGACGGCGTGACGTACCCGTAGTCCCGGCAGCAAGGGGAGGGGCGGGTCATCCCCCCGGCTCGCTCCTCCCTGTTTCTCTGGGGGCTTGGTGACTTCCCATGGCTGACTCGTCGCTCGTCATCTCCATCGCGCAGACGGACCCCCTCAACGCCGGTGGGCGTGACGGGAAGGAGCTTCTGCGCGAGGTCTACAATCATCTCGGCGGCCTGCTGAACGGCGCCAAGCGCGCCACCTCCTGCACCGTCATCGCGGACGGAGCGGCGCTGGTGCAGGCGACCGGCACCGTGACAGTGGATGCGGCCGATGTGTCGGACACCGTCACCATTGGCAGCGTCGTCTTCACTGCCGCGGCCGCGGCCGACTTCGAAGCGCGCGAGTTTGAGATTGGCGTAACCGACGAGGAGACGGCCGAGTCTCTCGCGGCGTGCGTCAATGCCAACCCGGCATGCAGCGCCACCGGAGAGGCGGCGAGCAACACCGTGACGCTCACGGCCATCCCCGCGGGCATCGGCGGCAATCTCGTCACACTGGCGAGCAGTGGTTCCCCATTGGCGGTCTCCGGCGCGGCGCTCTCCGGCGGCACGGGCGGCAACGGCACCGTCACCACCATCACCCTCTGAGGTCGCCATGGATGAGCAACTGACGCCGCAGCTTCGGGCCATCCGCTCCATCATCGACGAGATGGAGCAGGACATCGCGTCCTCGTACATGCCCGAAGAGCCGGAGGTGGAAGCGGCCCCGGAGGTTGACCCGCTGGCCGATGCGGAGCCGGTGGACGAGGACGAGCTCGAAGGCTTGTTGTAGCCCGGAGGTGAATGGTGGCGGACTACACGACGACGGGGCTTCTGGCCTCCATCCGCCGCCGGGCCATGCTTCCGTCGTCCTCTTCCTCGGGGACGGCGGACGCGGACCTTCTGGCCTTCGCCAATGACGAGCTTCGCCTCCGCCTCCCGGCCGCACTGGTGGGCACCAGGGAAGAGTTCTTCGTCACGTACACGGATTTGGCAGTCAGTGGCACCGAGTACCGCATCCCGTCCCGAGCGCTGGGGATGGCGGTGCGTGAGGTGGCCCTTGTCGCGGCAGACGGCAGCGTCCGCCACCTCCCCCGCGTCCGCGTGGAAGAGCGCGACCGCTACAACGGCGGCGGCTCCGGCTTCGTCTACTACGTCCGTGGCAACAACCTCGTGCTCCTGCCCGGAGGGCCTGCTGCGGCCTTCGTCCGGGTCTGGTACGCCATCCGGCCGTCGGAGCTGACCAGCACCGCGGCCGACTTCAAGGCCATCACCGGTATCAACGGCGGGACTGTCACGGTCTCCAGTAGCGTGGGCCTGACCGGCTCCGTGGATCTCGTCTCCGCCTCTGCCTTCGATGTGCTGGCGGCCGGCGTCACCGCGCAGAGCAGTGACGCGGTGTCGCTGACCTTCGCCTCCGTGCCCGCTGGCCTCGCGGTGGGCGACTACGTGTGTGTGGCCGACAAGAGCCCCGTGCCAAACCTGCCGAACGAGTACCACGTCATCCTCGCCCAGCGCGCAGCCATCTCCGTCTGCGCAGCCCTTGGGGACTTCGAGGCGGTGGACCGACTCACCGGCGACCTGCTCCAGATGGAGAAGGAGGCGGGGCTCGTGCTCGTCACGCCGCGCACCCAGGGCAGTCCGCAGAAGGTTCACAACCGAGTCAACGCCATCGGCACGGGGCGGCACCGCTCCCGGTACGCGGGGGGCTGACCGTGGCGCGCAAGAGCGTCACCAAGTGGAAGGGCCTCGTCACCTCGGCGGATTCGCTGGATGTGGCCGATGGCGGGCTCACGGCGGCCGACAATGTGACGCTCGAGCGGACCGGCGCCATCAAGCCGCGCCCTGCGCTCGCCAGCGTCACCGGGTTGAGCGGCTACGGCGAGGTCATGAAGATGTGGGAGTGGGGTGACCGGCTCTACATCCACGCAAAGACGCTCGGGTTCTTCGTGCCCACCATCCTGTCGTGGGATGGGACAACACTGGCGTCTGTCGCCACCCTCTCAGACCCCAGCGACACCGACCGCTTGCAGGTGGATGTGGTGGGCGAGCGGCTCGCGCTCAACGCGTGGGAGGGGTTGCACCTTCAGGCCGGGTCCGTGGCGCCCTATGTGGCCGGCGTGCCCGTCCCCACACTGGACCGCGAGTATTCGACCCTCACCGACGACTCGACGGGCGTTCTCCCGCCGGAGTCCCAGCGTGCGTACCGGGCGGTCCTGTATCGGAAGTGGGCGCAGGGGAAGGACTTCGGCGCTCCGTCCGGGCGGATGGTCCTACGCAACATCAACCCTGGCGGCGGAAATCCGCAAATCCCCACGCTCCGCGTCACACTGCCCCTTCAGTTCGACGAGTCCGCATCGAACCTGACTGATGCGTTCTGGCTTCAGGTCTACGCATCGGACACGCAGAACCTGAGCACCGACCCCGGCGAGAACTTCGCGCTCATCCACGAGGCGCAGTTGACCTCGGGCGACATCTCCGCCGGCTACGTGGACGTGGTGGACATCACTCCGGACGCCCTGCGCGGCTCTGCGCTCTACACCAACCCCACGCAAGACAGCATCGCCCTCGCCAACGAGCCGCCGCCCGCGTTCCAGACCGTCGCCACCTATCGGGGCTGTCTCGTGGGCGCAAACGTCTTCACCCGCGCCCGGCTGGAGCTTCAGGTTCTGGCCGTAGGCGGCTCGGACGGCATCCAGAGCGGCGACATCCTCTACATCGGCGGCGGCGGCGGAACGACGGTGCAGGTGACGGCAGCCACAGCCCCGTCCGGTATTGATGAGTACCGGCTTGAGACGGGAGGCTCACTCTCGGCATCGCAGGAGGTGGCGCTTACCGCGCAGAACCTCGTGGCGGCCATCAACCGCGACCCGGGCAACGACATCGTGACGGCCCGCTACATGGGCAACGAGTCTGACCCACGGTCAGTGGGCCGCATCCTGCTGGAGTCGCGCGTCCCGGTCCCGCTCGAGGACGGAGATATTTTCTATGTGTGGGTGGATCCCGGCTCCAAAACGGCTTGCTTTGAGCCGACGCTCCCGGAGTCAGAGGACAATGTGGTGCTGGTGCCCGACCAGTACGGCTCGGGATGGGCCATGTCGAAGTGGCTTGAGCCGCACGCGTGGCCACTCCTGCGAACCGGCCGGATGGGCGCCGGCAGCATCGTCAAAGTCAAGGCGATGGACGAGGCGTGCTTCTTCTTTCATGACTCGGGCGAGGTCTGGATGATGACCGGGGAGCCGCCCGTGGATGGCGGCCTCGGCTCCCTGCGCATCGAGCCCCGGTGGACGGACCTCAAGCTCATCTCCCC
>CAZPWN010000138.1:0-4451 GCA_964590475.1 uncultured bacterium
GAGTGGCTGCAGGAGCAGGGCGACGGCAACTACGACACCTTCGTCTGCTCCTGGAACGGCAACATCGACCCCGACGACTTCTTCTACGCGCAGCACAAGACGGGTGAGGTGTTCAACTTCACCGGTTACAGCAACTCCACCGTCGACGAGCTGCTGGCCGAGGGGCGCCAGACCGCCGAGGCCGATGAACGCAGGGAAGTGTACGCGCAGATCAACCAGATCATCGTCGACGAAGCGCCGTACATCTACCTCTACAACCCGCTCGAGATAAACGTCTTCCGGACCGACGTCATGGGTTACCAGGCGCGGCCCGATCAGGCCATCCAGTTCACGGAAACGTGGCTGGACCGGTAACAACCTAGGAGCCGTGAAGCCGGTCGGCCGCCCGCGCTCAGGGGCGGCCGACCGGGCTGAACGTCCCGATGAACATCCTTTACCTCCTACGGCGCCTCGCTACCCTCGTCCTGGTTCTGATCGGCGTCTCGATACTGAGCTTCGCCGTAGTGCCCCTGGTGCCGGGCAGCCCCGCCCGCGTGCGCCTGGGCGTGCAGGCCACCCCAGCCGCGGTGGCTACCCTGGAGGCGCAACTGGGGCTGGACCGGCCGCTGCACCGGCAGTACCTCACCTGGATCGGCGGGGTGCTACGCGGCGACTTCGGTGAAAGCCTGATCAGCTCTCAGAACATCAGCGCCGAGGTCACGCGGCGCCTGCCCGCCACCCTGCAACTAGCCTTCGCCGCCCTGGCGGTGGGCCTGCTCATAGCCATACCCGCGGGTATCAGCGCGGCGCTACGTCCCGGCAGCGGCCGCGACGTGGGTGTGGGCATCTTCAGCCAACTTGGGGTGTCGATACCGGACTTCTGGCTCGGCATCCTGCTCATAGCGTTCTTCGCCGAGACCCTCGACTGGCTGCCCTCCAGCGGTTACGTGCCGCTATCGCAAGGCGTACTGCCGTTCCTCAGCCATATCGCGCTACCCGCCTTGGCGGCCGGCGTGACCAGCGGCGCCATCATGACCCGCTTCGTGCGCAGCGCCATGCTCGAGGTGATGAGCCAAGACTACGTGCGCACCGCGCGGGCCAAAGGACTGCCCGAACGTGTGGTGGTCAACCGCCACGCCCTACGCAACGCCTCCATAAGCATCGCCACGATCATCGGATTGCAGATGGCCACGCTCCTATCGGCCGTGGTGGTCATCGAGATCATCTTCTCCTGGCCCGGCCTGGGCTCCATGGCGCTCAACGCAACACTGCAGCGCGATTACCCCGTGCTGCAGGCGGCGCTGCTGCTCTTCGCCGCCACCTTCGCCATCATCAACCTTCTGACCGACCTATCTTATCTACTGCTGGATCCCAGCCTGGAGTACACCTGAGCATGGTGACCGACTTCCTGCGCCGCTTCTTCAGGCACCGGTTGGCGGTGTTGGGTGCCGTCATCGTGCTCCTGCTGCTGGTAGCCGCGCTGTTCGGGCAGCTGCTGGCCCCTCACGATCCGGTAGCCATGAACTTCGGGTCGCGCATGGCGCCGCCGAGCTTAGGGCACCCGATGGGCACCGACGAGTTCGGTCGCGACATCTTCAGTAGGGTGCTGCACGGCGCGGCGGTGTCGGTGCAGGTGGCGTTCATCGCCGTGAGCATCTCCACCGTCATAGGCGTGCTGCTGGGCGCCATGGCCGGCTTCGTTGGCGGCTGGCTCGAGGAGGTCATCATGCGCCTCATGGACATCCTCTTCGCGTTCCCCGCGGTGCTCCTCGCCATAACCGTCATGGCCATCCTCGGCCGCGGCGTAGAGAACGCCATGATCGCCATAGCCATCGTGTACGTGCCCATCTTCGCGCGCGTGGCGCGCGGAGCGGTGCTGGGCGTGCGGCAGCGCGAGTTCGTCACGGC
Organism: uncultured bacterium; assembly: GCA_964590475.1. GTDB lineage: Bacteria > Deinococcota > Deinococci > Deinococcales > Trueperaceae > JAAYYF01. Next base: position 1,888 of record CAZPWN010000138.1, read on the forward strand.
CGCCACCGCGCTGGGTCGGAGCCGCCAGGCAGTGCTGATGAAGCACGTGCTTCCCAACGCGATGGGCCCCATAATCGCTCAGATATCCATCAGCCTCGCCTTCGCCATCCTCGCGGAGGCGGCCCTGAGCTTCTTCGGCCTCGGCACCCAGCCGCCGGACCCGAGCTGGGGCCGCATGCTGGCCGAGGGCCGCTCCTTCATGCGGCAAGCGTGGTGGCTGGGCGTGTTCCCGGGCCTGATGATCATGCTGAGCGTCATGGGCTTCAACTTCCTGGGTGACGGCCTACGCGACCTCTTCGACCCCAGGATGCGCAGCCGCAGGTGAAGCAGCCGCGCCTGCTGCTAGCCACCTTCCTCCTGACCGCAGGGAGCCTCCTGTTCGAGGTGGCTCTCAGCCGCATGCTGTCGCTGGTTCACTACTCCGGTTACGTGTTCGCCCTGCTGGCGGCCGCCCTGCTGGGCGTGGGGCTCGGGGCGTCCCTGGCGGCCCTCAGGGCCAGCCTGCGGCAGGGCGGCCGGCTCGGCGACTGGGCGGCGCTGGCCGCCCTCAGCGCGCTACTGCTGGTGGGCGTCGTCAACCTGCCCGGGCCGCTGGGGTGGCAGCCGCTGCAACTACTGTTGGTGGTGCCACCGTTCCTCTTCACCGGTCTGGCGCTCAGTTCGCTCTTCAGTCTCCGGCCGGAGCTGAGCCACCGCCTGTACTGGGCGGACCTCGTGGGGGCGGGCTGCGGCACCCTGCTGGCCCTGCCGCTCCTGGGGTGGCTGGGAGGCACCTCCGCGGCGCTGGCCGGCGCACTACTGCTGGCGGCCGCCGCCGTGGTCTTCCGGCCCGCCTACGCTGTGCTACCCGCCCTCGTGGTGGCGGTGCTGCTGGGTAACTCCCTCGGCGCCTGGCTGGAGCCCGACATGGCGCGCCTGGCGAACCCGAAGCCGCTGACGGCCGAGCTGAACGCGGGAGCGACCACCGTTGCCACCGGCAGCGACTCGTTCGCTCGCAGCGACCTCATCCGCCGACCCGGCTCCGGAAGCCACTACCTGTTCGTCGACGGCGCGGCCGGTTCGCTGGTTCCCCTGGCGGACGACCCCGCGCTGCAGAGCGACATCGGCTACCTGCCGTTCCGCGTGCACAGGCCCACCAGCGCCTTCCTGCTGGGCCCCGGCGGCGGGCTCGACGCCAGCCTGGCGCGCATGGCGGGCGTGCAGCGCATAGTGGCGGCCGAACTGAACGGCGGCGGACTCGAGCTCGTGGCCGGCGTGAACCCCGCCGCCTACGCCGGCGTGGAGGTGCACGTGGACGAGGGCCGCAGCGTGCTGCGGCACCTGCAGGAGCGGTTCGACCTCATCTTCCTGGCGCACGTCATAACCCAGTCGAGCGACCTGCGCGGGTTCGCGCTGAGCGAGGCCAGCACCTACACGGTGGAAGCGTTCGGCGACTACCTTGACCACCTGAACCCCGGCGGGGCGCTGGCCATGAAGCTGTACGACGAGCTGACGCTGGCACGGGCGTTCTTCACGGCCTGGCAAGCGCTGGAGCTGCGCGGCGCGGAGCCGGGCCGGCATCTGTTCGCCGCGCTCGATCCGGCCGCCTCCCAGCCCCTGCCGCTCCTGCTGCTTACGGAAGCGCCGCAGGGGCAGGACGGCGCCGTGGCGCTGGCGCGCGCCGCGGAGGAGATGGGCTTGGCGCTGCTCTACGTGCCCGGCCTCCTGGTGAACCCGCCGCTCGACCGCCTGGTGAACGGCGAAGCCGACGTAGCGCAGCTCGTGAGCGAGGCGCGGTCCGGCGGCGCCGCGCTTGCGCCCGTCACGGACCAGGCGCCGTACTTCTTCCAGTTCGAGGTGGGCCTCCCCACCGTGCTGCGGCCCGTGGCCTGGGCCGGAGCGGGCTTGCTGCTGGTCACGCTGCTGCTTTTCGCGGTGCGCCGCCGCCCCACCACCTGGCCGGCCGCGCCCATCACCTTCGCCGCGCTGGGCGCCGGCTTCATGGCCATAGAACTGGACCTGATACACCGGGCGCAGCTGTTCATCGGCCATCCCACCGTCACGCTCAGCGTGGTGCTGGCAACGCTGCTCATAGGCGGCGGCTTCGGGAGCCTGTTGGGCGAGCGGTTGCGCCGGCCGCTCTTCTGGGGGCCGCTCCTCACGGTGGTGCTGTTCCTGCTGTGGCACGCCGCGTGGCCCGCGCTTACGAGCAGCCTGCAGGGCGCCAGCCCAGGCATGCGCGCCGCGGCCGCCAGCTTGAGCATGCTGCCCCTCAGCCTCTGCCTCGGCTTCCAGTTGCCCGCGGGCCTGCGCCTACTCAGCGGACAGCCGCAGCGCGTGGCGGCCGCCTGGGCGGTGAACGGTGTCTACTCGGTCATAGGCAGCGTCGCTACGGTAGCGCTGGCGCTGCTGGTGGGCTACCAGGCGGCGTTGTGGCTGGGGACCGGGTGTTACCTGCTGGTCTTGCTTACGGGATCGGGGAACGTCGACCGGAAGACTTCTAGCAGCCGCTCCAGCTCCACCAGCGGCTGAGGGTGGTCGTCGACCCGCAGGTCTATCCAGCGATCGGAACGTCCGCCGTAACC
>CAZPWN010000138.1:4551-5707 GCA_964590475.1 uncultured bacterium
CTCGGCCACCACGGACTCGACTGAGTTGCCTGCCGCGAGCGCGCGTATGGCTGCTGGTCCGAAGGCGGTGTTCGATTTGGCTTGGCTCGCGAACGCGGCCACGCCGGCGCTGGCGGTAGGAACTATGGAGCCTACGGCGAGGAACTTGCTGGCTACGGCTACCCCGAGGACGCCGGTGCGCGGATCGCGCGCCACCAGCGAGAAGGTAGCTACGAGTGGGCTTCTCATGTTGGGGGGAAGTGTACCGCGCAGGGGCGCGGAGGCCACCGGATGCCGTGCCACCCGCCGATCCTGGCCTTGACGCTAGCGATTCCCTTATGCAACTCTCTACGGGGTAATCTTGAGTACATAACTCAGGATTAGGGAACGCACCACGGACGCGGTTCCCATCCTACCCCCGCACCCGGGCCCGGCTCGGGAAGAGAGAAGGCCGCAATGTCACTGAGCTACAAGCACCGCCTGGTCGCAGCTCTGGTCGCTGTGATGTGCGCACTGCCGCTAGCGTTCTCCCAACAGGTCACGGTTCAGCACGCGCAGGGTGAGACCACCCTCGAGCAGAATCCGTCACTTGTGTTCAGCTACGACTACGCGGCCATCGATACGCTCCACACTCTCGGCATCGAGGTCGATGGCGCCCCGCCGCTGGCCGGCGCCCGCCCGGCCTGGGTCCCCGCCAACCTCACCAACATCGGTAGCCTCTTCGAACCCGATTACGAGGAGATCAACGCCTCCCAGCCCGACCTGATAATCGTCGGCGGTCGCTCCGCCGCCGTGTACGGCGAGCTCGCCCGCATGGCGCCCACCATAGACCTGACCTTCGGCGGCGATTTCTACGAGAGCCTGCAGGCCAACACCCGCGTGCTGGCCACCATCTTCGACAAGGAAGAGGAAGCCGAAGCCGCGCTGGCCGAGATCGAGGGCAAGATCGCGGCGCTGAGAGACACGGTGGCGGCCGGCGGTGACGGCCTGTTGATCATGGTCAACGGCGGCAGCCTCTCCGTGTTGCCGCCAGCCGAGGGAGTGGCCGCCCGCGGCGCGCTGCTCTACGAGACCCTGGGCCTCCAGCCGGCGGTCCAGGACGTGGAGGCCGCCACGCACGGTGAGCCCATCTCGTTCGAGTTCCTGCTGCAGCACGACCCCACCTGGCTCTTCGTGC
>CAZPWN010000139.1:0-5664 GCA_964590475.1 uncultured bacterium
ACGCGGTACCCCTGCATGGTCTTGAAGCGGGGGAAGAGGTCCTTGTACGCGCGGCTGATCACGTGGTGCACGCCCGGCTTGGCGTTGGCGGTGGGCGGCCCCTCGAAGAAGACCCAGTCGCCCTTCGGGGCCGGGCGGTCGACGGAACGGCGGAAGACGTTGCGCTCGTTCCACAGCTCGATGACGCGCTTCTCCAACTCGGGGAACTTCACCATAGCGGGTACTTCCTTGAACACCTTCACCACTCTCCCTGGCGTGCCGAGGGCAACGAAAAAGCGCCCCTGGCGATCTCGCCGTTGGGGCGCCCTTAGGAGCGCGGTACCACCCAACTTCGCCGGACTCTATGCCGGCCTCCGTGGCTGCCCCCGGATGCTGGGGGAGAGCCTGACGCTGTATCGGGCGTCGCCCGGCTCCGTCTACTGGCGCACGCCCTTGCATGGGCCCGCGCGTTCGGGAAGCGGCTCTGGGAGGATACCGGTCCGCGTCTTACCCGCCGGGCTCTCACCATCCCCGGCTCGCTTTCGGCAGTGCGCGAGCGGCCTGTTCCCTTCGAAGCCGTGAGGCGGAGTTGCCGCCGCCTGCAGGTGATAGAACTCACATCACCAACGTGCTCTACGCTTTACAACGGAAAGCGAAAGCGCGTATACTCAACGCTAGCAGCAGCAAACGTAGACGTCAATGAGTCCTGCTGCCATTCCTGGCAAAACCCGGATCACCCAGCACCAGTTGTTCGGTAGGCTGTGGTCCATAACACCGGACAGAACTTGAAGCGGTGAACCGACGCGGACCTGCTTGGTCGCCGCTTGAGAATTGCGCCTGATGTTCGCAGGCAAAAACCCACGGACACCGTGGGAACGGAGAACGGATGAGTCCAACACCAGACAAAGACAGCCCCGAAGCCACCGAGACCGCCGTGGAGACACCTACGCCGCGCAAGCGGGGCCGTCCACGCAAGAACCCGGAGGCGGAGACCGCTACCAGCGCTGCCGCCGACAACGGGGAAGTGAAGGCCGAGGCGGACGCCACCGAAGAGGCGGCTCCGGCCAAGCCGAAACGCGGGCGCAAGCCGCGCGCGACCAAGGAAGAGAAAGAGAACGAAGCCAAAGACGGGGGCGCCGACGAGGAGGCCACCGCGGAGCAGCACGCCGACTCCGAGGGGACCGCCCCGGATTCCAACCGCAAGCGCCGCGGTAAGAAGGCTGCCGCCGAAGAGGCCGACTCCTCGGACGACCCCTCTGACGACTCGTCCGATGACTCCTCGGACGATCCCGATGGCAAGGACCAGGAGGGCCGCCGCGGTCGCAACCGCGGACGCAACCGCTCCAGCCGCGGCCAGCGCAAGGCGCCGCTCAACTTCCGCGACTTACAGAGCAAGATCGTCCCCGAGCTGCACCTGCTAGCCAAGGAGGTCGGCCTGGAGGATTACCGCCAGATGGAGAAGGACGACCTGGCGGTCGCCATCCTCGAGCGCGCCTCCGAGGCGGAGGGCCTGCGGCTCGTGCGGGGCTACCTGGAGATAAGCTCCGACGGTTACGGCTTCCTGCAGGAGTCGCTCCTGCAGAACAACACCCGCAGCGTCATCGTCTCCGCCGGGCTCATCAAGCAGTTCCGCCTGCGCACCGGCGACTACATCATGGGCAAGGCGCGCCGCCCGCGCGACAACGAGCGCTACGGCACGCTCATCCGCGTGGAGGCCGTCAACAACGTCGACCCGTTCCAAGCCTCCAAGCGCCCCCGCTTCGAGGAGCTCACCCCGACCTTCCCCGAGAAGCACGTCAAGCTCGAGACCACGGGCAACGAGCTCTCCACGCGCGTCATCGACCTGCTCGCCCCCATAGGCCGCGGTCAGCGTGGCCTCATCGTGGCGCCGCCCAAGGCTGGTAAGACCACCCTGCTCAAGAAGATCGCCAACGCCGTTGTGGCCAACGAGCCCGACATCAAGGTGATCGTGCTCCTGGTCGACGAACGGCCGGAGGAGGTCACCGACTTCCGCGAGAGCGTGCAGGGCGTAGAGGTGGTGGCCAGCACGTTCGACGAGCCGCCCACCAACCACATCCGCGTAGCCGAGTTCGTGCACGAGCGCGCCCGCCGCATCGTGGAGGACAACGGGCACGTCATGATCCTGCTCGACTCCATCACCCGCCTGGCGCGGGCCAACAACCTCGTGACCCCGCCCACGGGCCGCACCCTCTCGGGCGGTCTCGACTCCAACGCCCTGCACTGGCCCAAGCGCTTCCTCGGCGCCGCGCGTAACATCCGCGGTGGCGGTTCCCTCTCCATCCTGGCCACCGCGCTGGTGGAGACGGGCTCGCGCATGGACGACGTGATCTTCGAGGAGTTCAAGGGCACGGGCAACATGGAGCTGCACCTCAGCCGTCACCTCGAGGAGCGCCGTATCTTCCCGGCCATCGATATCCTCAAGTCCGGCACGCGCCGCGAGGACCTGCTCCTCGGCGAGGACGTGCTGGCCAAGATGTGGCTGCTGCGCAAGGTCATCTCCGACATGGATCCGGCGGAAGCCATGGAGATGCTCCTCGGGCGCCTCGGCCGCACCAAGAGCAACGCCGAGTTCCTCTCCACCCTCACCCAGGGCTGATAACCGACTTGAACGTACGGGCGTCCAGGACCTTCATCCGGTTCCGGGCGCCCGGCGCCGTTCTAGGGTCCGCGCTTCTGCTCGGACTGCTGCTGGGCTGCGGGTCGGCCGCCGCGCAGGGCGTGAACGAGAGCCTGCGCGCCGCGCAGGCGGCGCTCCTGCCGCGGGCTGTGGCTGCCCTGGCAGGGGTGGAGAGCTGGGAGAGCGGTTACGCCATGCCGGTGGAGGGACGCCTCAGCTCACCTTTCGGCTGGCGCAACATCTCCGTTAACGGCAACCGCTTCCACGGCGGCGTGGACTTCGCGGCGAGCCCCGGCACCCGGGTGGTGGCGGCGCGCTCCGGCCGCGTGACGCGCGCCGGCTGGTGGGGTACCTACGGTTACGTCGTGGTGCTCGACCACGGTGACGGCAGCGAGACGCGCTACGCGCACCTCAGCGCCTTCGGAGTGGCCGCCGGCGACGTGGTGCGCCAGGGCGACCCCATAGGTAGCGTGGGTAGCACGGGCGCCTCCACCGGGCCGCACCTGCACTTCGAGATCCGCTTGAGCGGAAGCGCGGTGGACCCGCTGCCTTACCTGCGGGGCGAGCGCTGAGGGGCCCATCATGTTGCTGCTTGCCGGGCCAGGGGCTATACTCGGTCCCATAACTCGGAACCGTTCTGAGTTATGAAGCGCGTAGGGTAAGGCCACGAGGGCAGGACGCGCCTCCCGAGGGTTACGCTACGGGCAGCTTGGGTACAGCGGAGAGGAACCATAAGAGCATGTGGGTCTCCACCAAAGCGCAATACGGCATGAGGGCCCTCGTCGAGGTCGCCATGTGGGGCGGCGAGCCCGTCAGCCTCAAGACCATCTCGCAGCGCCAGCTGATCAGCCACCAGTACCTGGAGCAGATCTTCGCGGAGCTGCGGCGGGCGGGCATAGTAGAGTCCGTGCGCGGCGCGCGCGGCGGCTACTTGTTGGCCAAGCCGCTGAGCGAGATCGACGCGCTCGAGGTGGTAGAGCTGCTCGAGGGCAGCGTGGCGCCCGTGCGCTGCATAGACGACGCCACCAACTGCCTCCGCACGGGTCACTGCTCGACCGAGAACCTCTGGCGCCGAGTGGACTCGGCCGTGCGGGAGGTCCTGAGAGGTACCACCATGGCCGACCTGGTGGAGCAGCGCATGCTCATCACCGGCCATCCGCTGCCGCAGTACCACGGCGCGGAGAACTGACCCCGCCTCCACCAACCGGACCGATAAGCCCATGACCGCGACCGACCGCAAGCTCATCTATCTAGATCATGCCGCCACCACACCCGTGAACAGGGAAGTGCTGGCAGAGATGCTGCCGTACTTCGAGCAGCAGTTCGGCAACCCCTCGAGCGTGCACCGGCTGGGCCAGGCGGCCCGCCGGGCCTTGGAGGAGTCGCGCGAGCGCGTGGCGGCAGCGGTAGGCGCCCATCCCCGCGGGGTGGTCTTCACATCGGGAGCCACCGAGGCGGACAACCAGGCCGTCTTCGGCGCGGCGGCGCTGAGTAGGGGCGGCCTCGTGGTGAGCGGCGCGGAGCACCCGGCGGTACTCAACGCCGCCAAGCGCCTTTTAGAAGAGGGGCGCGATGTGACGTTCGTGCCGCCTACCGCCAACGGCGCCGTGCCCCTCGAGGCTCTACGGGAGGCACTGGACGCACAGGCCGCCAGGGGCGGCACCGCGCTGGTGGCCGTGATGTACGTGAACAACGAGACGGGCGTGATCTCCCGGCCCGGCCCCATCGCGGAACTGGCGCACGAGTACGGAGCGCTCTTCCTGTGCGACGCGGTGCAGGCGCTGGGCGTGGAGCCCGTGCACTTAGAGGAGTCGGGGGCCGACATCCTTACCCTCTCGGCGCACAAGGTCTACGGACCCAAGGGGGTGGGCGCCCTGGTCACGCGCCGGGATCTCGAGCTGGCGCCGCTTCTGGCCGGCGGCGAGCAGGAGCGCGGGCACAGGCCGGGCACCCATGCACTGCCTGCCATCGTGGGCATGGCTTCCGCCGTGGAGAGGGCGGTGGCTGAGCTGCCGCGGGAGCGGGCACGCCTGTCTGACCTGCAGAGGCAGTTCGAAGCCGAGGCCCTGGAGCTGCCCGGCGTCAGCGTCAACGGGGCCGCTACGGAGCGCAGCGTCAAACATTCCAACCTGCGGCTGGCGGGCGCGGACGGTGAGACGGTGCTGATGCTGCTCGACGAGGCCGGGGTGCAGGTGAGCGCCGGCTCCGCCTGCGCGGCGGGCAGCATAGACCCCAGCCACGTGCTGCTCGCCATGGGGCTGAGCCGCGACGAGGCCAAGGCCAGCGTGCGCTTCAGCTTCGGCAAGCTGTCGGACGAGGACGCCGCCAGGCAAGCGGTGACGCTTCTGGCCGGCGTGATGGAGCGCTCAGGCGCTCTTGCGGGGAGCTTCCTGCCCTAGCAGGCTGAGCGGGTCGTCCAGCGCGTCCCTATCGATGTAAAGCCGGGTTACGCCACTGCCGGGCACCTCGTACATGAGAGGCTGCAGGGTCCGCTCCAGCACGGAGCGCAGGCCCCTCGCGCCGGTCTTGCGGTCCAGCGCGCGCCGCGCCACCTCGCGCAGGGCGCCTTCCGAGAAGGTGAGTTCCACGCCGTCCAGCCTGAAGAGCTCCGTGTACTGCTTCACGAGGGCGTTCTTGGGCTTGGTGAGGACCTCGACCAGCGCGTCCTCGCTCAGATCTCCCAGCCGCACCACCAGCGGCAGGCGCCCGATGAGCTCGGGGATGAGCCCGAACGACATCAGGTCCTCCGGGAGCACCTCGGCCGTCTCGGCCGCGGCTTCGGCCTCCTCCTCCGTGCCCGCCTGGAACCCCACGCGCGTGGGGTTCATGCGCCTCTCCAGGATCTCGTTGATGCCCTCGAAGGCGCCGCCGCAGATGAAGAGGATGTCGTTGGTGTCGACGTCGATGAGCTCCTGGTGTGGGTGCTTGCGCCCGCCCTGGGGCGGCACGTGGGTGACGGTGCCCTCGATGATCTTGAGGAGCGCCTGCTGCACGCCCTCACCTGAGACGTCGCGGGTGATCGAAGGTCCCTCGGACTTGCGGCCCAC
>CAZPWN010000140.1:0-5635 GCA_964590475.1 uncultured bacterium
CCGTGGTGCTGATGCCGAGCGTGCCGAACACCATGAGGGTGCTGACCAGGTGCGGCAGGATGTGTCGGAAGAGCGTGCGGAACGTGCCGACACCCAGGGCGCCGGCGGCCTCCACGAACTCGCGCTGCCCGATGCTCAGCACCTGCGCGTAGATGGCGCGCGCTATCCACACCCAGTTCACCAGCGCGATGACCAGCGCCACTATCCAGAGGCTGGGGCGCAGGATGGCGGCCAGCGCGATAGCGAGGATGAGCGCGGGGAAGGCGGTCATGACGTCCGTGAGGCGCATGAGGATGGTCTCCACCACGCCGCGGAAGTAGCCCGCGGCCACGCCGATGATGAGCCCCAGCAGCACGGCGGCGCCGTTGGCGAGCACGCCCACCAGCAGCGAGACGCGCGCGCCGTAGAGGATGCGGCTGGCGAGGTCGCGGCCCAGGGTGTCAGTGCCCAGCGGGTAGGTGGCGGAGGGCGGCAGGGGGTCGCCGAAGTCGGTGAGGCCGTCGAAGTACTGTCTGGCCGGGTCGTGGGGTGCTAGCAGGGGCGCGCCGAGGGCCATGACCACGATCAGGACGACCCCGATGAGGCCGAAGACGCCAGCGCCGTTCCTCATGAAGCGCTTCATCCAGGCTGGTGGGCGGTTGCGCGCGGCCTGGTCATCCGCCAGACGCTCGCTTGCGGGGGAGCTGCTACCGGTCGTCCCCTCGACCGGCGTTACGTTCTGTGCCACCAACCAGGTCCTCCAAGGAACTATCGAATCGACGCGTAGGTACGGGTACGGGACCGTGGGTTGCTGGCACAGGGGAGCGGTGTGCGCGTGCCTTGCGGTCCGGTCGAGCCCGAGCTCCGTGTTGGAGTTCGGTCGGGTTTCTACGCTGCTTCATCGGCTCGACGTAAGAATCGGCTTTAGCAATATCTAACCCGGAATGAGATTTTATGCAACCGGAGGGAGGGCGGTCTGTGGCTTACAAGTGAGGGTGGAGCTGCTGCTTGTGGTCATGCTGTTCGGGGCGTCTTCTGTCTAGGTTTGTGCCCAGGCTCTTTCACATGTCTCCTTGAGAACCCTCTGCTTTTCGGACTCCATACGTGCAGATAACTCCCGAAGTGCACGTAAGAACCCGGAAATCCCGAGGGTTCTGGAGAGGGTGCCAGTGGAACTCACGACCTGAGCCTAGGTCCGCTAGGCTCTGCGCGCCGGACGGCCGAGGGCCACCAGCGGCCGAAGAGCCGGACCATGCCGTGCCCGCCGACTTCAGTCGCTGACTTCCAGAAGGGGGAGGCCCACCGCCAGAGCCTCGTCCATGAGCGAGGGCGCGGCCACCACCAGGTCGATGGGTCCGCCAGCCAGCCAGTCGGTGTCCTCGCCCAGGATCCTGAACTCGGCGCCAGCTTCCGTGGCGAGGATCAGGCCGGCCGCCACGTCCCAGGCGCGCAGGCCGAACTGCCAGAAGAGGTCCACGGTGCCCTCGGCCACGAAGCAGAAGTCGCGGCAGGCGGAGCCGCTGGCGCGGACACCGGCCGAGCGTTCGGCCAGGCCCACGAAGAAATCGCGGTGGCCCACGTTGCCGCGGGAGACCGGCGTGAAGTTGGTGGAGATGAGCGCGTGCGCCAGTGGCTGAGGCGTTATGCGTATGCGCTGATCCTCACGCCAGGCGCCAGCGCCCTTGACCGCCCAGTACACGGCGTCGGTGCCAGCGTCGTAGATGACGCCCAGCACGCTCTGGCCCTCGACCACGAGCCCGATGGAGACGCAGAAGCTGGGGTAGCCCTTCACGAAGTTGTGGGTGCCGTCCACCGGGTCGATGACCCACAGGGGCGCCGCGCCCGTGCGCCGCTCCTTTATGTCTCTCAGCCCCTCTTCGCCCAGCAGGTCGAAGCTCGGGTAGAGCTCGCGCAGCTCCTGCACTATGCGGCGCTGCGCCTCCACGTCCACTTCCGTGACCACGTCGCCCGGCACGGTCTTGACGTTCACCGCCAGCCTGTTGTCACCGCCGTGGTGCAGGTCGTGGCGGCCCTTGGCCCAGCGCCCGACCTCGCGAGCCAGGACTTCGACTTGATCCTTGATCTGAAGTAGGTGCGGGGTGGTGAGCTCGGCGACGTTAGACGTTTCCATGCCTGATGCTACGTCAAGTGCGGGCGAAGAACACCCCGGTCGCCCGCTCCACGAGGAAGGGGAGAGGCACGGCGCGAACGCGCTCCTCCCACGCCCCGAGGGTGGCCGATGCTTCTACGGGAACCTCTTCGGGCAGATGGATGAGTGAGCGTAGGTACCCGAGCAGAACCTCGCGGTCGGTTACCTCAAGCACGTCGTCCTGCCGCCTGAGATACACGCTGGAGAAGTGCGCCTCGAGCATCTCCCCGCCCGACTCGCAGGTGAACGATAACGGCGCCACGCCCATGAGCTGCACGCCCTCCACTTCGGCCAGCGGCCTGACGAGGTCGGTGGCCTGCCGCATGTGCCCGGCGCCGTTGGTGGCTGCCACCAGCAGACCGCCCGGCTTCAGTACCCGCCGCAGCTCCGCTATGCCCGCGCGCGGGTCGGGCAGGTGGTAGAGCATGTGGTTGGCGAAGACCAGGTCGAAGGCGCCGTCGGCGTAGGGCAGCGCGGTGGCGTCGGCCTCCTGCACGGTGGCTCCGAGTCCGAGCTCGTCGCTAAGTGCCCGGAGCGCCTCGAGCATGCCCGGCGACCTGTCGGTGAGCGTGAGCTGCCAGCCCTGCGGCACCCGGCCCCTCACCGCCTGCCACATGCGGCCGGTGCCGGCGCCTACCTCGAGTACGCGGGCGGCTCGGGGCACCATGGGCTGCTCGGACTCGAGAAGCAGGTCGAAGAGCCACGAGTGCAGATCGAACGTGGCGTTGCCGAAGCGCTCGTGCATGGCGATGCGGGCCTCGAGGCGGTCCGTGGTGCGGTAGGCCCCGAGCGGGTCTGGTGCAGTGGAGCCGGGATTCATTGCAACGCCACCGCCAGCGCCTCGGCCACGGCCTCCACAGCCGCGTCGGGCAGCCACGGGTGGATCGGCAGGGAGAGCACGCGCTGGCACACGGCTTCGGCCACGGGCGCCTCGCCGTAGTCGTGGCCGGCGGGCTGCTTGGTGAGCGGGGTGGGGTAGAAGCGGCTGAACGCCACGCCCCGGGCGGCCAGCTGGCGCTCGGCCAGCTCGCGCCGCTCGGCGGGGAGCTGGATGGTGAACTGGTGATACACGTGCGCCGGGTCGTCGGGCGGCAGCTGCAGAGCGTCGGGCCCCTGCGGGAGGTGGGCCAGGGCCTGGCGGTAGGCACCAGCGCGCTCCCGGCGCCGCTCGTTGAACTCGGTCACACGTGGAAGCTTCACGCTCAATATGGCGGCCTGCAGCGCGTCGAGCCTCGAGTTGTGCCCCAAGCCGTCGTGCAGGTACTTGTTGGCCGGGCTGGAGCCATGGTTGCGTAGGCTCCGCACGCGGCTTGCTAGGTCATCGTCGTTAGTGCTGACCATGCCGGCATCGCCGTACGCGCCAAGGTTCTTGGTGGGGTAGAAGCTGAACGCCCCGACCGCGCCGAACGAGCCGAGATGCCGGCCCTGCACACGCGCGCCGAACGACTGCGCGCAATCCTCCAGCAGCTCGAGCCCGTGCCGCTCCGCGATCCGCGCCAGGTCCTCGATGCGGGCGGGCAAGCCGAAAACGTGCACCGGCAAGATGACCTTGGTGCGCTCCGTGATGGCCGCCTCCACCCACCCTGGCTCCATGTTCAGTGTCACGGGGTCTATATCCACGAACACCGGCACGCCGCCCAGCCTTAGTACGGCCTCGCTGGTGGCGAAGAAGCTGAACGCGGTGGTGATGACCTCGTCGCCTGGGCCCACGCCTAGCGCCTCCAGGCCCAGGACAAGAGCGTCCGTACCCGAGTTGAGACCGATGGCATGCCGGACCCCGAGGTACTCGGCTGCAGCCGCTTCGAACTGCTCCACTACCGGGCCACCTATGAATGCGCCGCTGCGTAGTACTCCCTCCACGGCCGGCTGCAGCTCCGGCCAGAGCTCCTGCACTTCGCGCTGTAGGTCGAGCATGGGGTAGATGACGGGCGTGGTCACGACCGTGAGTGTATAGCGCACGCGCCGACCGTGGCCGGTTCTAGCGCCAGGAGGGCTGCTGATGGACCTGAGCCCCGAGTGTGGAATTTCCGCACGCCCAACTTTGCCGGGTGGTGCATGGTTCTGTGACGCTCGCCTGCGGCTAAGTGTGCACTCGCCCGGTACGAGCTAGCCAGGTCTGGCCACCTTCGGCGGGGATCTGGGGGAAGAGGGCACAGTGACCAGGACTCAACCACGACCTAGCGAAGCCCCATCAAGGGCACGGAAGCACGGCGCGCGAACCGGGCCCGCGAGCTTGACGTTGGTAGTTCTCGTAATGTTTCTAGCGGCTTGTGGCGGCGGAACACCGAGCATGCAGGTCGCTCTGGATAGCAGTTCGGCCGCGGTCGTGCGGGGCGGCGCCGTTCAGGTCGAAGCGACCGTTTCCCGCCCAGTTGGCGACACTTCGGTCATCGACCTAGCGGTGGAAGGGCTTCCAGCTGGACTCACCGCCACGTTCGCGCCTGCAACTCTGGCCGCGACGGACACGGCGAGCGTGCTCACGCTCGAGGCCGCCACTTCCGCTGTGGAAGGCACGTACGACCTACTGGTACGAGCCGACGGCGGCTCCCTCGCTGCCACCGCAGAGCTGACGCTCACGATCACGAGCCTGAACGTAAGCGGACGAGTCCTGTCGTACAACGACTTTCCGGCCCATGGGGTGGAGGTCAGAAGCCAGGGCGTGAGTACCGTCACGGACGACACTGGGGCTTTCAGCCTTGCCGGCCTCTCCAGCCCTTACGATGTGACGGTTTGGAGCACGGCAGAAGATTGGCTGCACGTGTTCGAAGGAGTCACTACGAACCAGCCCGTGCTCACGGTACTGCATGCGCCTTCCGTGGCGGGACCCATAAGGGGCACCACTATCGGCGGGATGTTGAGCGGCGGTCAGATGCCGGTGGGGGCAAATCAAGCCGTGGCCGTTTGCATCAGTAGCGCTGTCCCCATGGCGACGCCCTGTGACACTCTCACCACAGGTGAAAGCACGTATTCCATCTCGCTGCAATGGCTAGGGGATGCCTCACTGCCAGCCGATATCCATGCCCTGCAGTTCCAGACCGATGGAAGCGGCTATCCGGTGAGCTACCTCGGCTACTCCAGCATGAGCTTGACGCTCAGGGACGGTTTGCCGGTAGTAGCGCACCGCGACCTGGGTGGACCCCTGGAAACGGTAGAGGTGCAGGTGGACATTGAATCCGAGGATCTGGCCACCGCCACGTTCGGCGCCGTGCAGCTGGATCCCAACCTCGCACTGACCGTGATGGCGGCCATCAACACGGACGTTTCGCACACCGCTATCATGCCCGTCCTAGCGGACGCCACCTATACGTTCGCGGCAGGCGTAAGCACAAACCAGTTCGGTTGGCAAGCCAACGTGACCGGTGAGGCGACCACGGTGCAGGTGCCGGCTGCGGCGGTTCACGAGACTCCGGCCGACCTGGCAACGGGTATAGGAGAGAGCACCGTCTTCCGGGTGAGCAGCGTCTCCGGCGCCCAGAACACATTCGTTTGGGAGCAGTCCGGGGGCGG
>CAZPWN010000141.1:0-5631 GCA_964590475.1 uncultured bacterium
TGATGGCGCCGCGCAGGTCGGCCATGGTGATGCGCTCACCCACCACCAGCGCCTCCAGCTGGTGGAACTGCGCCTCGTGCGTCACGTCCACCGCTTCGTTGCGGAAAACCTTGCCGGGCACCACCAGCTTGAAGGGCGGCTTGTGCGCCTCCATGTAGCGCACCTGCATGGGGCTGGTGTGGGTGCGGAGCAGGCGGCCGTCCGTGGTCCAGAAGGTGTCCTGGGTGTCGCGCGCGGGGTGATCGGGCGGGAAGTTGAGAGCCGTGAAGTTGTAGTGGTCCGTCTCCAGCTCGGGGCCCGTGACCACCTCGTAACCCAGGCTCTTGAACACGTCCAGCAGACGGTTGGTGACGAGCGTGAGTAGGTGCAGGCCGCCCTGGGTCGGGCGCGTGCCGGGCAGAGTGACGTCCACCCGCTCGCTGGCCAGCTGCGCGTCGAGCTGCTGACGCTCCAGTTCGGCCTTGCGCGCCTCGATGGCCCGTTCCACGCCGTTCTTGAGGGCGTTGATGCGTTGGCCCTGCTCGCGCCGCTCCTCCGGGTCGAGCTTGCCGAGCTGCTTGAGGCGCTGGGTTATCTCGCCCTTCTTGCCGATGAGCCGCACGCGCAGGTCCTGCAGCGCCTGAGCGTCCGGAGCGGCGGCGATGTCACTCAGCCACTCCGCACTCTCCTGCGCGCTGTCGTCCCGGCGCTCTTCCGAACCGTCCGTCATCTCATCAACTTCCTCTCGACCCGCTCCACCTGCATCCGAGGGGGCTTCACGCACCTACGCCCGCCCCTCGTCGGCCACGAAAAAACCACCGCCCCTTCCGGGCAGTGGCGTATACAGCGCGGAGCAGTACTCCACGCTCAGCAGGTAAAGGCGCGGGAAGCCGCGGGGCTTCTCATGCCAGCGAGTTTACGGCCGTGCAGGTGGGCAAGTCAACGCGCGGGCGTGTGCCCGGGGCGGCTGTTCCGCCCGCCGGGACCGGGCCCGCGCTCAATCTTCCAGCAGCTCACCCAGCACGAAGAGGTCCACCAGCGGTCCGCAGGAAGCCAGCATGGTGTCGAACGCCAGGCCGGGGTCGGCCACGCTGGTGGCCCACGCCTGGGCGGCCTCCACCGTAGGGAACGGCCCCACCAGCGCCTCTCCCCCGTCGTACTCGCCCGGTGCCAGCGGCAGCACGAGCTCGGAGCGCGTGCCGTTCACGTCCGACACCTCCCGCGCCACCGCGCAGCGGCTCTGCCACTCGGGCCGGTCCACCAGTTCGAAGAGGTAGCCGAGCAGCCGCCGCGCCTCGTGGCGCTCCAGGGGCGGGTCGACGTAGAGGGCGGCCAGGCGGCCCACCGCGTCGCGCATGACCTCGCGCCCCGGGAACGCCGTCAGCAGCAGCGGGATGGCCACGTCGACGAACTCGGGGCTGAGCCTCAGGGCCTCCCCGAAGCCGCCCTCGCCCGCCGTCTCTTCGGATAAGTTCCCGGGACCTTCGGATCCCTCGTCCACTGCCCACCTCCGGGGGGCGCACCCACGGGCGCCCGGTTACCGGATGATAGCGTCCGCGTAGGTGGGCGGAGGGCGTTGCATGCAGAGAAGTGCGCCTGGGGAGAACCTCCCCCTCCGCGCGGCCAGGTACCCCGCCACCCGAAGCAGATGACAGCCCTCCACGTCACACCGGACGCACCCTCAGGTAACCACCAACCTTGATAAATGCCCCCTGGAAGGGCTAATATTGTGGGCGGTAGTCGTCCCGACACTAATCGAGCGGGTGGGTTCGGGAACCCACCCCTTTTCGTTGGGGCAAGGGAGGTAACATGGATATCGCGCAGTCAGCCGCCGAGGTGCTGGAGCCCCTCGGTTATGAGGTGCTGGAACTGGATATCGGTGCCTCGGGCCGGTCGCGCAGGGTGCTTCTACGTATCGATCGACTCGACGAAGCCGTCGTGTCGATGGACGACGTGGAACGCGCCTCCGAGGTGTTCGGACTGGAGCTCGACAGGCTCGACCCGTTCCAGGAGCCGTACCGGCTCGAGGTCGAATCGCCCGGGAGCCAACGTCCCCTCGTTACCCCCCGCCACTTCGAACGCTTCAGCGGTCTTCTCGCCAAGGTGCGCGTGGGCGCGGAGACGTTCAGGGGGCGCATCACCCGCGTCGACGGTAACGACGTCACCTTCGACGTAAGCGGGCAGGAGCGGACCCTCTCCACCGCCCAGATCGACAGCGCACGGTTGGCCGAATGGCCCTCCGAGCCACGCTGAACCAAGCAGGGCTTCAACGCGGCTAGCCATAAGGGCCACGCCGCAACAACTGAATAGACAGGAGTAGTACATGAACAAAGAGTTCGTCGACGCGCTCAACATGCTGGCAGCGGAGCGCAACCTCGATAAGGATCAGCTGCTTGCGAGCCTGGAAGAGGCGCTCGAACAGGCGTTCGAGCGTAACGTCATGCCCGGCAAGCAGATCGAGGTCGAACTGGACACCGATACGGGCGAGATGGACATCATGGTCGTCCGCCGCGTGGTCGAAGAGGCGGAAGACGAGGACAAAGAGATCTCGCTCGCCGAGGCGCTCGAGCTCGACGACGAGGTCGAGGTCGGCATGGAGATGGAGTTCCCGGTCGACCCGGAGAAGTTCACCCGCATCGCCGTGCAGACCACCAAACAGGTGATCACCCAGAAGATCCGCGAAGCGGAACGCGCCTACGTGTTCGAGGAGTACAAGGACAGGGCCGGCGACATCATGACCGGGGTCGTCTCCCGCACGGACAACAAGCGCAACGTCTTCGTGGACCTAGGCCGCGGCGAGGCCATCATGCCCTCCAAGGAGCAGATCCACGGCGAGCGCTACATGGTCGGCATGCGCCTCAAGGTCTACGTCCAGAAGGTGGAGCTCTCGCCGCGCGGACCCTCCATCCACGTCTCGCGCGCCGCGCCGGAGCTGCTCGAGTTCCTCATGCGCCAAGAGATCCCCGAAGTTGCCGACGGCACCGTGGAGCTCAAGGCGGTGGCCCGCGAGGCTGGCCTGCGCTCAAAGGTGGCGGTGGCCTCCAACAACCCCAACGTCGACCCCATCGGCGCCTGCATCGGTCACCGCGGCAGCCGCATCCAGGCCGTCACGGCCGAGCTGCAGCGCGAGCGCGTGGACATCATCCAGTGGGACGCCAACCCGCGCGAGTTCATCCGCAACGCCCTCTCGCCCGCCAAGGTCGGCAACATCGAACTGGACACCGAGGAGAAGGCCGCCCGCGTGACGGTGGGCTCCGATCAGCTCTCGCTCGCCATCGGCAAGAGCGGTCAGAACGTGCGCCTGGCGCACAAGCTCACGGGCTACAAGATCGACCTGCAGCCCTCCGAGTCCGTGTCGGACTTCGACGCAGCCATGCAAGCTGCCGCGTCGCGCCTCGAGGGCGCCCCGCAGGTCGAGAAGGGCCACGCCGCCTTCGACGCCCTCTTCGCCAACCCCGGCTCCTCCGAGCAGAACACGGCTGAGGAGAGCGCCGCGGAAGACGCCGCCACGGAAGAGGCAGCGGCGGAAGACACCACCGGTGCGGACGAAGTGCCCGCCGAAAACGTCGCAGCGGACCAAGTTGCCGCCGACGAGGGGGAACAGGCCTCCTGAGCATGAAGACTACGGCGAGCAAACACGTCCCCATGAGGCGCTGCGTCATGTGCCGCGCCTCCAAGCCGCAGGCGGAGCAGTTCCGCCTCGTGCGGGGTGAGGACGGCGCCGTAAGTCTCGACCTAACGCGCAGGCTGGGCGGCCGCGGCACCTGGGTGTGCCGCAGCTGCGCAGCTTCCAGTAACGAGAAGCGTTTGCGCCAGGTCTTCAAAGGCCAGGCGCAGCAGGTCGCTCAGCTGCTGAGCCACGCGCTCGCAGCCCAGCCGCCCTCCGGCCACGGCTCAGGAGAGCCCGGCGCCGAGGCAGCGGCCACCCAAAGAACCAACGGAGGCTTGAATGTCTGAGAAGGTCCGTATCTATCAACTAGCCAAAGATCTCGAGGTAGAGAGCAAGGAACTGCTGTCCATCCTCGACGACATGGGCGTGGAGTACAAGTCGCACTCGAGCACCCTCGACGCCGAGACGGCCGAGACCGTCAAGCAGCTGGTGCTGGCGGAGGACGCCGAGGGCGCGGCCGCCACGGCGGATACCGCGGACGAGCCGGCGCAGGCCGAGGGGTCCGCAGCCGAGGCCGGCGAGGAAGCTAAGGCCGCCCCCAAAGCCAAGGAGAAGGCTGCAGCCGCCGAGGCTGTGGAGGCCGAGGAGGAGCAGCCGCTGCGCGCGCCGGTCGTCACCGTCATGGGCCACGTGGACCACGGCAAGACGAGCCTCCTCGACGCCATCCGCAAGACGCGCGTGGCCGAACGCGAAGCCGGCGGCATAACCCAGCACATCGGGGCCTACCAGGCGGAGACGCCCGACGGCCTGGTCACCTTCCTGGACACCCCGGGTCACGAGGCGTTCACCACCATCCGTCAGCGTGGCGCCAACGCCACCGACATCGCCGTCATCGTGGTGGCGGCGGACGACTCCGTCATGCCGCAGACGCGTGAGGCCATAGCCCACGCCAAGGCCGCCGGCGTGCCCATCGTGGTTGCCATCAACAAGATCGACCTGCCGCAGGCCAACCCCGACAGGGTCAAGCAGGACCTCATGCAGCAGGAGCTCATCCCCGAGGAGTACGGCGGCGACACCATCACCGTCGGCCTCTCCGCCAAGACCGGGCAGGGCATCGACGACCTGCTGGAGATGCTCTCGCTGGTAGCCCAGCTGGAGGACCTCCGCGCCCGCGACACCGGGCCGGCTAGGGGCATCGTCATCGAATCGGTGCTCGACAAGCGCGCCGGCGTGCTGGCCACCGTGCTGGTGCAGGAAGGCGAGCTCAGGGTCACCGACTACATCGTCTCGGGCGAGGCCTGGGCCAAGGTGCGGCGCCTGACGGACTACACCGGCAAGGGCATCGACAAGGCCGGCCCCTCCGTGCCCGTGCAGATC
Source organism: uncultured bacterium (assembly GCA_964590475.1). Lineage (GTDB taxonomy): Bacteria > Deinococcota > Deinococci > Deinococcales > Trueperaceae > JAAYYF01. Next base: position 4,967 of record CAZPWN010000141.1, read on the forward strand.
CTCGGCTTCTCCGAGCAGCCTGCTGCCGGCGACCTGGTGGAGGCCGTGGCCGACGAGGCCACCGCCAAGGAGCTCACCTCCCGCCGCAAGTCCGAGCGGCAGGACAGCGAGCGCGAGGTAATAGGCCGCAAGAACATCACCCTAGCGGACCTCTTCGGCAAGCCGACCAAGAAGTCGATCAACATCCTCCTGCGCGCCGACACCCAAGGCTCGCTGGAGGCCATCAAGTCCGTGCTGGCCAAGGAAGCCGAGGGCACCGACGAGGTGGAAGTGGAGCTCATGCTGGCCGAGGTGGGCGCCCCCACGGAGTCCGACCTGCTGCTGGCCTCCACCGCCGACGCCACCGTCATGAGCTTCGGCGTCACCGCGCCCGGCAGCGTCATCAAGTCCGCCGAGCGTCAGGGCATTCCCCTCAAGAGCTACCGGATCATCTACGAACTGGTCGAGGACGTGCAGCGCATGATCCGCGGTCAGATCGAGCCCGAGTACGAGGAGCGCTCGCTCGGCCGCGCCGAAGTGCGTCAGGTCATCCACGTGCCCCGCTCCGGCAACATCGCCGGTTCGTACGTGGTGGACGGCCTCATGCGCCGCGGCGCCAAGGCGCGCCTCGTCCGCGGCGAGAAGGAAGTCTACAAGGGCTCCATCGCCGGCCTGCGCCGCTTCAA
>CAZPWN010000142.1:0-5589 GCA_964590475.1 uncultured bacterium
ATGAGGAAGATGTAAGGGATACCGAAGAGGTATAGCAGGGCGACGAGTGCGCTTATCACGCCTGTCCGAACCTCACTGCGATCACAGGTGGAAGTGTATCACTCGCTTCTCGGTGGCCAAGCGCAACTCCGGTACGCTGAGGTCTCGTGCCCAAGGACCCCGATCAGAGCTTCCACGCGTTCCTCACGCAGCTGGACGACTACGAGGAGCAGGTGGTGGGTTACCACTTCTTCCCGCCCCGCCGTGGACGCAGCCAAGCGGACTACGCTGGGCCGTTCGCGGACCTGCTGGGACGCCTCGGCTTCGCGCCCTTCGGGCATCAGGCCACGGCGCTCACGCACACGGCGGCGGGCCGCGACGTGGTGGTGGCCACCTCCACCGCATCCGGCAAGTCGCTCGCTTTCCAGCTGCCGGTGCTGGACGCGCTGGAGCAGGGCCGCTCCGCGCTGCTGCTCTACCCGACCAAGGCGCTGGCCGTGGATCAGCTCCTGCGGCTGAACGAGATGGCGGGCAGCCTGGGTCTGCCCGAGGAAGCTCGCGGGGCCGTGCGCACCTACGACGGCGACACCAGGGCGGAGAAGCGCCCCCAGATCCGCGCCGAGGGCCGGGTCATCCTCACCAACCCCGACATGCTGCATTACGGCATACTGCCTCACCACACTGACTGGGCGGGGCTCCTGGGCTCGCTCGATTACCTGGTGCTGGACGAGCTGCACGCCTACCGCGGGGTGCTCGGCTCGCACGTGGCCAACGTGGTCAGGCGCCTGCTGCGCATGGCCGAGGCGTACGGCGCCCGCCCCGTGGTGGTGGCGGCCTCGGCCACCGTGGGCAACCCGGCCGCTCACGCGGAGCGCCTCACGGGGCGCCGCTTCGAGCTGGTGGAGGAGGACGAGGCGCCGGCCGCCGCGCGCGAGTTCGTCATCTGGCAGCCGCCCGCGCTGGACAAGGCGGAGGAGAGGCGCCGCAGCGCCAACAGCGAGGCGGCGCGCCTGGCCGCCACCTTCGCGCGGCACGGCGTGAAGAGCCTCTTCTTCTGCAACTCCCGCAAGGGCGCGGAGCTGGTGCGGCGCTACGCCGCGGGCCTGGTGGGCGAGCCGCTGGGCACCACCATCCAGAGCTACCGCGCGGGCTACACCGCCGAGGACCGCCGCCTCATCGAGCAGGGCTTCAGGCAGGGCGACATCACCGTGCTCACCAGCACCAGCGCCCTCGAGCTGGGCGTGGACATAGGCGGCGTTGACGCCGTGGTGCTGGTGGGCTATCCCGGCTCCAAGATGGCGCTCTGGCAGCGCTCCGGCCGGGCGGGGCGCGAGGGCCGGCGAGCCCTGACGCTCCTCATCCCCGGGGCCGATCCGCTGGACGAGTACTACCGCACCCACCCGGACGCCCTGGTGGACGGGCCCGTGGAGGACGCGGTGGCCGACCCCTTCAATGACGAGCTGCACCCGCGGCACGTGCTCTGCGCGGCGGCGGAGATGCCGCTCGAGCCCGGCGACGCCGTGGTGGCGCCCTGGCTCGACTTGGGCGAGGTGGAGGGGCTGGTGAAGAGCGCCGGCAGGTACCGCTCCGCCAGCCGCTACCCGCACAGGCGCGTGCAGCTGCGCGGCACGGGCGGCAAGCTCATCAGGCTCAAGGACGGCATGGGGCGCTCGCTCGGGGCCACCGACTTCGCCACCGCGCTGCGGGAGCTGCACCCCGGAGCCGTGCACCTGCACCAGGGCGAGCATTACCTGGTGGCCTCCTTGGACCTGGAGCGCGGCATAGCCCGCCTGCTGCCCCACATCGAGGATTACTACACCCAGCCCCGCTCCGAGACCGACATCGAGATACTCGGCCCGCTGCAGCAGCGGCAGCTGATAGCGGGCGAGGTGGAGGGGCCGCCCACGGGGGTGCATGTGGGGCGCGTGCGCGTGAGGCACCAGGTGGTGGGCTACGTGCGCAAACGCTACTTCTCCGAAGCCGTGCTGGAGGAGCGGGCGCTGGACCTGCCGGAGGTGAGCTACGACACGCAGGCGCTCTGGTTCGACCTGGAGGAGGTGGTGGGCGCCCCCGACGGCAACGACCTGCCCGGGGCGCTGCACGCGCTGGAGCACACCCTGATCGGGCTGCTCCCCTCGTTCGTGCTCTGCGAACGCGCCGACGTGGGCGGGGTGTCCTACCCGCTCTACCCGCCGACGGGCAGGCCGCTCGTGTTCGTCTACGACGGGGCTCCCGGTGGGGTCGGCTACGCCCGGGCCGGCGCCGCCGCCTTCGGCGCGTGGCTGGAGGCTGCCAGGGACCTGCTCGCCGCCTGCCCCTGCAGCACCGGTTGCCCGCGCTGCGTTCTCTCTCCCAAGTGCGGCAACGGCAACCAGTTCCTGGACAAGGGAGCCGCTCTGCGGCTGGCGGAAGCGCTGTTACTACGGCTGGAGCGTACCGAAGCCGACTCCGCCGCCAGAAGGGCCACCGCCTGATGCTAAACTCGCAGGCCGTGCGCGTCGGCTTCGTTACCCAACTACTGTGGCACCGTTACGGACCGTTCTGGCAGCAGCTCGCGGAGGCCGCCGGTGCCGAGACCGTTCTTCCCACCCTGGAAGGTGTGCAGGGCGCCCTGCGGGACGCCGCCGTGCAGGCCGTGCCCGGCGCCGCCTTCCGGCTCGCAGCTGCGCAGGCCGTCAGTCTGGCCGAGGACGTGGACCTGCTGGTCGTCCCCAAGCTCATCCGCGAGTCGGACGTGTCGCGCGGCGCCGGCCAAGACCCCTGGATCGCCGACTTCGGCGGCGCGCTCCGCAGCACCGTGCCGGGACTGCCGCCCTTCACCGCCGTGCAGGCGGACCTGGACCCGGGCGTGGAGAGCGCGGCGGTGGCGTTCCTGCAGGGGCTCACGCGCGAGGCGGTGCAGGTGGGCCGCATCTGGGGCCGTGTGCGCACGCAGGCCAAGCCGTACAGGCCGGCGCCCGTTACCTGGAACTACCGGCCGGGCGAGCTGGCCACCGTTGCCCTCCTCGGCCAGCCATGGTTGCTCAACGACGAGTTGGCGGCCGCAGTGGCGGGGGAGGGCGAGCACGTCGTCTCGCAGCACCGCCTCGACCCGCAGGAGCTCCGGGAGGAGGGCCACCGCGCGGACCCCCAGCTGGTCGACAGCGACGCGGAGGTGCTGGGTGCTGCCCGCCTGGCCGCCCGGCGCTCGGCCGTGAGCCGGCTGCGCCTGATCGTGGACGCCGGTTCGGGCTCGGACGCCTGGCTGGCCCGGCGGGTGGAGAAGACCGTGCACAAGGCGGTGCAGGTGATCAGTCTGCAGGACGCGCTTGCCGACCGCGACGCTGTCGACACGCTTTCCAACTTGCAGCTAGACTGAGGCGTGCATCTGCTGCTGTTGCTGGTGGCGATCGTCCTCACCGTCATCAATACGTTCGGCTCCTGGGCGGTCAGCCGGCGCAGGCGGCTGGTCTCCTGGCTCTTCCTGTTCGCGGCGGCGGTCCTCATGGTCACCGCGGTGGCCTACGCCTACCAGCTCGACTTCGCCTGGTGGGGGCTGCTGCTGGGCTCGGTGCTCACGTTCGTGGCTTCCTTCCTCAACGCCCAGCTCGTGCTCGGCAAGGTGGAGTGGCTCAACCACCTGGTCCGCGCCCTGGCGCTGGCTGCCGTTGTGGTGGCCGCCTGGTTCCTCGCCTGACAACGAGGTTCTGCAGCCGCTCGCCCTTCCGAAAAGAGAAGCCGCGCCAAGTTGGCGCGGCCGAAAGGTACTACTTGTAGCGGTCCGGAGACTCAGAAGGCGCTGTGCCCCGTGATCTCGCGGCCCAGCACCAGGGTGTGGACGGTGTCCGTGCCCTCGTACGTGGCCACCGTCTCCAGGTTGAGCATGTGGCGTATGGCGGCGTACTCGGTGGTGATGCCGTTGCCGCCCAGCATGTCGCGCGCGGAGCGGGCCACCGTGAGGGCGCTGCGGCAGTTGTCGCGCTTGGCGAGGGATACGCGTGAGGGGTGGTCCTTGCCCTCCTCCTTGAGCCGGCCCAGGCGGTACGCCAGTAGCGTGCCCTTGGTGATCTCGCTCAGCATGTCCGCCAGCCGCTCCTGCACGATCTGCTTGGCAGCCAGCGGCTCACCGAACGCCGGGCGGTCGGAGACGTACTCCACCGCCTCGTCGAAGCAGGCCTGCGCGGCGCCCATGACCCCGAAGGCGATGCCGAAGCGCGCCTGGTTGAGGCAGGAGAGGGGGCCGCGGAGGCCCTCCACCTGGAGCCGGTTGGCGTCCGGCACCACCACGTCGTCGAGGTAGAGCTCGGAGGTCACGCTGGCCCGCATGGAGGCCTTGGTCTTGATGTCCACGGCCTGGAAGCCCGGCGTCTCCGTGGGGACCACGAAGCCCATCACCCTGCCCGAATCGTCGTCGCGTGCCCAGACCACGGCCACCTGGGCGCGGGAGCCGCTGGTGATCCAGCGCTTGACGCCGTTGATGACCCACTCGTCGCCGACCTTCTTGCAGCGGGTGCGCATGGCGCCCGGGTCGGAGCCCGCGTCCGGCTCCGTGAGCCCGAAGCAGCCGACTGCCTCGCCGGAGGCCAGGCGCGGCAGCCACTCGCGCTTCACGGCCTCGGTGGCGTAGGCGTGGATGGGGAAGATGACAAGGCTCGACTGCACGCTGACGAACGAGCGCATGCCCGAGTCCACGTACTCGATCTCGCGGCATACCAGGCCGTAGGCGCTGTAGCTGGCGCCGGCGCCGCCGTACTCCTCGGGCAGGGTCACGCCGAGCGCGCCGAGCTCACCGAACTTGCGGGCCAGCTCGGGCGGGAAGTGCCCCTCCTGCCACCACTCGCCCACGTGCGGTAGCACCTCCGCGCGTACGAACTCGCGGATGCTGCCCTGGATGAGGCGCTCCTCGCTGTCGTAGAGAGATTCGACATCGTAGAAATCGGTGAGGGCCAGTGCGGAGCCCTTCGTCATGGTGGTCGTCATCCACCCCTCCTAAAGTCGTGGCGGCGCTTGGTCGCGCCGCCGCCCGTGCATGCCGCCGGGTGCGCTCTGCAGTGATGGCTCAACCGTCACCGAACAGCTTCTTGAGGGCGTCCTCCTTGGAGGTGCGCTTGGCGGGATGGTACCGCTCGCCCTCGACCGTGATGCGACCGGCCTCGAGCAGACCGGCCAGGGACGCCTCCAGCGTGTCCACGGCGAGCTCCTCGAAGTGCTTCTCGTCGATGTGCTTCTGCACATCGCGCAACGTTGCACCTCTGGCACCGGCCTCTTCGACGGCTTCGAGCACCCAGGCGTCGACGGTCATGAGCCAAGTGTACGACTCTCGCCCGGGCGGGGAGGCGGGTGGAGCGCTCAGCGGTGGAACGAACCGGGCGCCCGCTTGTCGGACGAGGCGCGGTAGGCCTCCTCCGGGCCGCTCGACAGCTCCTCCCAGGTGACCACGTCGTCCATCGTTATGACCTTCACGGGGCAGGCGCGCATGCAGGCGTCGCAGCCGACGCACCGCTCGGGGTCGAGCATCAGCACGCCCTCCGCACCGCTGAAGTCACGCGAGAACGCGTCGGTGGGGCAAGCGCGGGTGCAGGCGGGGCAGAGGATGCAGCCGTCGTCCACGCGCGGCAGGCGCCACGGCAC
>CAZPWN010000143.1:0-5558 GCA_964590475.1 uncultured bacterium
ACGAGCTGAAGCGCAGCTTCGAGCAGTTCACCGGCGGCTTCTGGGAACTCAACCACGGACAGATCTACCAGTCGCTCGAGCGCCTCGCCGCCGACGGCCTGGTGAGCTACACGGTCGAGAGCGCGGAGAACGCCCCGGAGCGCAAGGTCTACGAGGTCACCGAGAAGGGCAGGCAGGCGCTCGAGCGCTGGCTGGAGCGCAGCAACGCCCGGGTGCGCCCCCTACGCGACGAGCTGTTCGTGCGCCTGGCGGTCATGGCCCGGCGGCCGCCGGACCAGCTCCTCAGCCTCATCTCCGAGTACCGCCACACCTACTCCGAGCACCTGCGGGAACTCACCCGCGCCAAGCGCCACAACCTGGGGGGCGTGCAGCCCGGCGATCAGCCGACCGAGGAGGTGGAGGTCGAGCAGATGCTGCTCGACGCCGCCATCTTCCACTGCGAGGCCGACCTGAGGTGGCTCGATCACTGCGAGGCGCGCTTAGCGGCCAGACAACGACGGGAAGCGAGCTGAGCGTGCGGCCCGCCGCCCGCGCCCCAGGCCGTAAGCGGCCCGTTGCGGCTGCGGCCCCGCTGCAGCTGGAGCTGCGCAACGTCAGCAAGAACTTCGTGCGGCGCGGCGGAGAACAGACGGTACTGGCCGGCATCGATCTCGCGGTCCCGCGGGGCGCCTTCTACGCCGTCACGGGCGCCTCGGGCTCCGGCAAGACCACGTTGCTCGAGCTGGCGGTCGGCCTGCAGCGCCCCACCACCGGGAGCGTCATCCTGGGCGGCACCACCATCAGCCAACTGAGCGAGTCGCGCATGAGCGGGCTGAGGCTCGCCAACATCGGACTGCTCTTCAAGGGGCATGCCCTCATCGACACACTCAGCGCGGCAGACAACGTGGCGCTGCCCCTGCTCCTGGCGGGCGCCAGCTCCAGGCCCGCCATGGAGCGCGCCCGGAGCCTGCTGGCCCGCCTGGGTCTCGGCCCTCTGGAAGCGGAGCTGCCCGGCGAGCTGAGCCAGGGCGAGCGGCACCGCCTGCAGATCGCGCGGGCGCTCGTCAACGAGCCGGCGTTGCTGGTGGCGGACGAGCCCACGGCGGGCCTCGATTCAGTGGCGGCGGACGACGTTATGCGTCTCCTGGCGCAGCAGGTGGAGGAGGGCCTCACGGTGCTGATGGCCACGCACGACGTGCGGGCCGCCGCGTACGCCCAGCGCGCCTACCGCCTGACCGGCGGCCGGCTGGAGCGTGCCTGACGTGAGGCCGCCGGTGCGCCCATGAAGGCCGCGGTCCCCGTGGGGCTAGCCCGCCGGTACTGGCAGCGCAACTGGCTGCGGGCCCTGTTGATGGTCTCGGGCCTCATAGTGGGCGTGACGCTGCTCCTTAGCGTGCTGCTCGTCAACGACTCGCTCAGCCGCACCTACGCTGGCTGGGCTCGGGGCATGCAGGGCTGGACGCAGATCGAGGTCCGCGCCGCTACCGAAGGCGGACTGGACGGCTCGCTGACGGAGTCGGTGAGGGCCAGCGCAGGTGTAGGCGCGGCGGCGCCCGTGCTGGAGAACCGCAGCCATCTCTTCGTGGGCGAGACCCGGCTGGCGGTCAACGTCAGGGGCGTGGAACCCGTGGCCGAGTCCGAACTCAGACCGTTCGCCATCCTGGCGGGGCGCGCGCTGGAGCCGGGGGACTCGCAGGTGGCCCTCCTCTCCTACGCGGCCGCCGTGGAGCTCGATGCGCGGCCAGGTAGCGACGTTTCGCTGCTCACCCCGCAGGGCGTGGAACTGCTGCGGGTGGTGGGCGTGTACAGACCGCTGAGCGAGGGCCCGGTGCAGGAGAGGGTCCTCCAGTTGCCGCTGAAGCAGGCGCAGTCGCTCTTCACCGGCGGCAGCGACGAACTCACCCGCATAGACGTGGCGACCGATGGCACGGCCGTGGCCAGCGTGAAGGAGACGCTGCGGGAGCTGCTCCGCGACCGCGCCGTGGTCGCCGAGGCGGCCGGCGTGGGCGAGATGCGCGGCGCCAGCAACGCCCTGAGATCCGTACTGCTGCTGGCGGGCCTGCTGGGGGTGCTGGCGGCGGGCGTGCTCATAGCCGTGCACGTGAGGGCCGTAGTGGAGGAGCGCGCCGCCGACCTGCGCCTGCTGCGGGGCATCGGGGTGGCGCCCTCGACCGTGAGGCTCTGGTTGAGCGCCGAGGTGGGCGTGATGGTGGTGGTGGCGGTGGTGCCGGCCCTGCTGCTCGCTACGCCCGTGGCCACACTGCTGCTCCGCCACGTGCCTTCGGAACTGCTGCCGTTCGCGGCTAACGTGGCTGCTCCGCGCCTGGGCACCTCCGTGCTGCCGGCCTCGGTCGTCGGGGCGGTGCTGGCCGCCGTGACGGCGCTGCTGGCGGCGCGGCTCCTGCTGGCACACCTGCTGCGCAGGCTGGCGCGGGTCACGCTGGCCGGGCTCAGGAGCAGCGCGCTGCTGCGCCTGGCGGGGCACTTCCTGGGAGGACGCACCGGACCCAACGCCACCGTGGCCGCCGCGCTGCTGCTCACCACGGCGGGCCTGATAGGCGTGCAGGGCGCGGCGGAGGTGAACCGCAAGTCGACCGCCAACTGGCTCGACGAGGCGGTGATGTGGGACCTGCTGGTGGCTTCCGCTCCCGGCGGATCCGGCGTGGCCGTGCCCCTTCCCAAGGCCGCCGTTCAGCAGCTGTCGGACCTCCCTGGCGTGGAAGCGGTCTCGGCTCAGAGGCAGGTGGCGGTTACGTCCAGGGGCCGGACCGTGACCATGATCGCCCTGGGCGGCTACGAGCTGGACGGCGGGAGCCGGCTGAACGTCGTGCAGGCGGCGGACCTGTCGGGCTCGAACATGTGGTGGACGCTGACCCGCGGCCAGGGAGTTGCCCTCTCCGTGCCCCTGGCGCAGCGCCTGGCGGTGTCGGTGGGCGACAGACTGCCGCTCAACACCCACGGCGGGGAGCGGGAGTTCACTGTCGTGGCCCTCGTGGACGACGCGTCCAGCCGGGCCGAGGCCGCCTACATCGCGCTCGACGATTACGCGGCCATCTGGGGCGACCACGGGGTCGATTCCATCGCCGTGCGTCTCTCGCCCGGCGCCGAGGCCGTAGCGCTGCCGCAGGCCATCACCCTCGACCTGCCGCAGCAGGGCGCGAAGATCCCCGTGCACCTGACCCTGGCGGAGTCGTACCGTACGGACCTGCTGGCGGCCGCCACCGACAGCTACCGCGCGGCGGGCACGATGGCGCTGGTGGCCCTCCTGATAGCCCTGCTCGGGCTCCTCGCCAACAGCCTCGCCACGGCGTGGCAGGCGGAGGAGGAGCTGCGGGGCCTACGCGCCATGGGTGTGCCGCGGCCACGCATAGCGCTCGTGTTCATACTCAACCTGCTGCTGACCGCCGGCGCCGGCATGCTGCCCGGCATGCTGCTCGGCACGCTGCTCAGCCGGCGCCTCCTGGGCAGCCTCGCCGACCCCGGGCCGCTCGGCTGGAACTTGCCCACCGACGCCTACGCCGCGGTGACCCTGCTGCTCATCGTCACCGTCATGCTGGCGGCGGCTTTACTGGTGGCGCCCCGGCCGACGTCAGCCCGCGGCTAGGGCCGCGCCGCTGCCCTTCCCGGCGCCCTCGAGCAGCTTCTCGGTCACGGCCTGCGTGAAGGCCTCGGTGCCGCGCTGGCCCCCGAGGTCGGGGGTGGGATCCTCCGCCAGGGCGGCCTGCACCGCCCCCTCCACCGCCGCCGCCGCTTCCGGCTGTTCCAGGCTGTGGCGCAGCATCATGGCGGCCGAGAGTATGGTGCCCACCGGGTTGGCCACGCCCTTGCCGGCTATGTCGGGCGCGCTGCCGTGCACCGGTTCGTAGAGTCCGACCTTGCCACCCAGGCTGGCGGAGGGCAGCAGCCCAAGTGAGCCGGGGATCACGGCTGCCAGGTCGGAGATGATGTCGCCGAAGAGGTTGCCCATGACCAGCACGTCGAACGCCCGCGGGTCGCGCACGACCTGCATGGCGGCGTTGTCCACGTAGAGATGATCCAGCTGCACGTCCGCGAACTCGTCCTGGTGAACCTGGACCACCACGTCGCGCCAGAACTGCGAGACGTCGAGCACGTTCGACTTGTCCACGTTCGTGACCCGGCCGCTACGCTGCCTGGCGGTCTCGAAGGCCAGCCTGGCGATGCGCTCCACCTCGTAGCGGTCGTAGACCATGGTGCTGAGGCCCTGCTCCTCCGTGGCGAAGGACGGCTTACCGAAGTAGATGCCGCCCGTGAGCTCGCGGAAGATGATCATGTCGGTGCCCTGCGCCCGCTCCTCCCGCAGGGGGGAGAGCCGCTCCAGGCCGGGGAAGACCTTGACGGGCCGCAGGTTGGCGAAGACCGCCAGGTGCCGCCTCAGCTCGAGGATGCCGGTCTCCACGCGCTGTTCGCGCGGCAGGCGGTTCCAGGGGTGATCGCCCACCGGTCCGCCGACCGAGCCCATGAGCACGGCGTCCGCTTGCAGCACGGCATCTCTCGTGGTCTGGGGGAACGCGGCGCCGTGGGTCTCGGTGGCGCCGCCGCCGAAGGGCAGCATCTCGAACTCGAGCTGCACCCCGTGGGTCTCCTCGAGCGTTCTTAGCACGGTCAGCGCCGCGCCTACGATCTCGGGCCCGATGAAATCGCCGGGCAGTACGGCTACACGCTTGCTCATCTACGTCTCCTCAAGGCTACGGCCTGCGCCCGGTCCTGCGGCGCCGGCAACGGTCGGGGGTGGTGCGCTCTCGTACGGCTCATGCTAACCGCAGTGCGCGGCCGGTCAGTCCGCGCGCCAACCGAGGGCGGCGGCGGTGGCCCTGACCTGAGGCAGACCCTCCAGCAGCTCGGCTATCGGGTCCCAGTGGCCGCTCAGCAGGGCTTCGCGGGCCGTGTCGCGGATCTGCACCCGGTAGGTGCGCTCTCCAGCCCGCACCTCACGGCGTTCCACGTCCACCGTGACCCGGGTGTCCGGCTCGGCGCGCAGCAGGGCGGTCAGGTCGCGGCGGTCCTCGTCGTCCATGGAGACGCACGGCATGCCCAGGGTGGTGGCGTTGCCGAAGAAGATCTCCGCGAAGCTGCCCGCGATGATGGCGTCGAAGCCGGCCCGTTTCAGGGCCTGCGGCGCGTGCTCGCGGCTCGAGCCGCAGCCGAAGTTGGCGCCCGTAACGATGACGTTGGCGCCCTGGTTGCCCGGCTGGTCGATGGGGTGCCCCTTGGGGGAGCCGTCCGGACCGAAGCGCTCGTCGTAGAAGAGGCCGGCTGCCAGGTCGTCGAAGGTGATGGCCTTCAGGAAGCGGGCGGGGATGATGCGGTCGGTGTCCATGTCGTCGCCGGGTATGAGCACCGCTCGGCCGGCGACTTGGGTGACGGGTGGCAGCGCCATCAGGCCACCGCCCCCTCGCGCTGAGCGAACACCTGGCGCGCGTCCGAGATGACGCCCGTGACGGCGGCCGCGGCCACCATGACCGGGCTCATCAGCACCGTTCTGCCGGTGGGCGAGCCCTGGCGGCCCTTGAAGTTGCGGTTGGAGGAGGAGGCGCACAGCTGGTCGCCCACCAGCTTGT
>CAZPWN010000144.1:0-5547 GCA_964590475.1 uncultured bacterium
TGGTGTCGATGCGGTCCTTGCGGCCGGTGAGGATCTTGTGCCCGTAGGTCTGATGCCCCACGTCCCACACGATGCGGTCGCGGCGCGAGTCGAACAGGTAGTGCAGCGCCACCGTGAGCTCCACCGCGCCCAGGCTGGACGCCAGGTGCCCGCCGGCCACGGAGCAGGCGCGCACTATCTCGCTGCGGAGCTCCTCGGCCAGGTCGGTCAGCTGCTCGCGCTTCAGCCCTTTCAGGTCCTCGGGCTGGTTTATGCCCTCGAGGAGGCTGGTGGCGGGCGTCATGGCGACGGGGCCGTGTCGGAACTGATCACGTTGCTGCCTACCAGAAGATGACCGTTGCGGGTGCGGACCTCACCCACGTAAGGAGAGAACCAAGTCTGCTGGGTGAGCTGGTCGGTGATGTTGCCTTCCTCGTCGAACGTGCGGCTGGTGAAGTCGATGACGAACACGTCGAACTGCCCGGCGGGGGTGGTCACGGGCCGCTTGTCTACCACGGTGTACACGTAGTCCACCACCATGGTGCGCTGCTGCCGGCCGTTGTCGGCGCTGAGCTGGACGGTGGTGTTACCGGCCCAGTTGGCACCCACCCGCAGCTGGCTGGAGGGTGGGTACTCCTGCAGCGGCGGGTTGAAGGAGAAGGTGGTGCCCAGGCGCTCCTCGCGGAGGAGGTAGACGCCGTCTGGACGGTTGACGCGGTAGCTCATCTGATCGAGACCGCGGCCGCGCGTGTGCCACGCCACCCAGACCTCGCCGGCCACGACCGTGGGTCCTTCCACCCGGACCACGGTGGAGGGGTCGTTCAGGCGGGCGCCGTCGGGCAGGTACTCCCAGCGCGCTCCGGCCTGGAACGGGTAGTAGCTGATCGGTTCGGAGAGTTGCTCCACGTCCACGCGGGGCGCTTCCGAGGTGGGGGCGCAGGCCGCCAGCACCGCCAGCAACAGGGGGGCGAGCAGCTTGAGGAACGGCCTGTAGAACGACGTGGTGAGGCTCCGGGCAGCCGGCGCGGTGCCCAGGGGACCGGCGGCTGACACACGCGGTGCAGCGAGGTTAGTGCGGCGCATGCCGCCAAGTGTACCGCAGGCCGTTGGGCTCTCAGCCGACGCTTCCTACAACGCTGCGCGGACAGTGTGGCGGCGTCCTCCGGGCGGAGACGCCCCTACCCCAGGGAACCGGGCGGCGCCTAGACCTCGCCCCGCTTGGTGAAGTAACGCTTGACGCCCATGACGGTCATGCTGGCGTCCGACGTCACCTTGTAGCGCTGGCGGATGCCGGGCAGCACGTCGGCGGCGGCCAGCTCCGCGTCCTCCAGGCGCTGCATGCGCTCCACGAGCGCCTCGTCGCTCTCGCCCGCCTTGAGGCCCTCCAAGATGTGCTGGCCCCAGTTGCGGTTGCGGCTTAGCACGTCGTTCAGGTGCGAATCGGCCGCCTCGCGGCCCTCAACGGGCCCGAAGTGGGTGAGCACCAGGCGCTCGGGCTCCACCTCCAGCATGCGGGCGATGCTGTCCTCCCACACGTCCAGATCCAGGTCGGGCGGCGGCAGCGCGGGCCGGATGACGGGCGCGCCACCGAGGCGCACGCCGGCGCTGTCGCCGGTGAAGAGCGTGCCGTCGTCCAGCAGGTACGACACGTGGTGCGACGCGTGGCCCGGCGTGGCCAGCACCGTTACCTTGCGACCGCCCAGGTCGATGGTCTCCTCGCCCGAGACGGCCGTGACGCGGTGCTCGTCCACGGGCTGCATGCGGCCCCAGAGCGGCTCCAGCATGTCGCCGTACACGCGCTCGGCGCTGGCCATGAGCCGGCTCGGGTCGACCATGTGGCGCGCACCTACCTGGTGAACCACCAGCTCCGCGTCGGACGAGTTGGCGAGCAGCCCGCCGGCTGCCGCGCCGTGATCCAAGTGTATGTGGGTCAGCAGCAGGTAGCGCAGCTCGGCGGGATCCAGGCCGGCCTCCTCTAGGCCCCGTTCCACGGCTGCCTGGGTGGAGCCCGGGCCGCTCTCCACCAGGGCGAAGCCGCCGCGCGGCAGCCGGAAGGCGAACACGGCGATGGTGCCGGGGTTGCCAACGTGGCCGGTGTCGATCTGCAGCACGCCGCCACCGAGGTCCCGCACGCGCGGGTAGTCGGGCGGCACCACACCCTGGCTCACCGCTGCGCCTTCTCGGCCACCTGATTGGTGAGGGTGCCGATGCCGTCTATCTCCACCTCGACCGTGTCGCCGGGCCGCAGGGGGCCGACGCCTTCGGGGGTGCCGGTGAGCACCACGTCGCCGGGCCGGAGGGTGACGATCTCGCTGATGTAAGCAAGGAGGTCGGGCACGGGGAAGATCATGTCGGCCGTGGTGCCCGACTGCTTGACCTCGCCGTTCACGCGCGTCTGAAGGCGCAGGTCGGAGACGTCGATGTCCGTCTCGAGCCAAGGCCCCACCGGGCAGAAGCCGTCCGCGGACTTGCCGCGCACCCACTGCAGGTCCGAGCGCTGCTTGTCCCTGGCCGTGACGTCGAGCGCGCACGTGTAGCCCAGCACGTAATCGAGGGCGTCTTCGGCCCTCACGCTGCGCATCTCACGGGCGATGACCACGGCCAGCTCCCCCTCGTACTGCAGGTCCTGGGTCCAGTGTGGGTACGGCACGTCGTCTCCTGCGCCCGAGAGCGTGTTGAGGCCCTTGAGGAACAGGCCCGGTTCGGTGGGCAGGCCCGCCTTGTCGTTGCCCATCTCGCGGATGTGGTCGGCGTAGTTCCGGCCCACGCACACGATCACCGAGGGTTCGCATGGCGGGAGCAGGGCCACGTCGCTCAGCGGCACGAGGTGGCCCCCGGCGCGGCCCAGCATGCCCGTCAGCTGGTGCACCATGCCTCCCTCGAGCTCGCCCCAATGGACGCCGTCGAAACTGCGGTAGCGGACCCTCTGCATAAAAGCCTCCAAGTCCGGGGTTCGGCCGAACCCCGGTCCAGAACCCGCATCGGCGCTCAGGCAGCGCTAAGGCGGTCCGTGATCTCGTGCCACTCTTCCATCAACTCGAGTAGTTCCGCCTCGAGCTTCGCATGTAGAACACCCAACTGCGAGAGGATCTCGCCCTGTGTAGGTGGTGGGCCGGCAGGTTGCGCGGCGGGAGCACCAGCGCTGCCGGCTCGCACGCCCGCACGCGAGCCCGCGCCTTCGAGCGCACCCGCCCCCTGCAACATCTGCGGCGTCACGTCCTCGGGCGATGCCAGCTGGAGCGTAACTACCTCCAGACCGGCCTCCGCCTCGGCGATCTCCGCCTCTAACGACTCAAGCCGCCGCTCGAGCTGCCACCGGCTGGGACCGGTGCGTTCCGGCGCAGCAACCACCGGTTCCGTACCGCCACGCGCCGCATCCGAGCCATACCGACCGTTCTGGCTGCCCGGGTTCTCCTGCCGTACCCGCTCTTTACGGCGCCGGTAGTAACCCCAGTCGCCCTCGTAGCGGTGGAACTGCCCTTCATCCACTTCCCAAACGTTGCGGGCCAACGCCTCGAGGAAGCGCCGGTCGTGCGAGACGAACAGCAGCGTGCCCTCGTACGCCTGCAGGGCGTCCTCAAGGGCGGTGATCATCTCCACGTCCAGGTGGTTGGTGGGCTCGTCGAGCACCAGCAGGTTGTAGCGGCCCAAAGTGAGGATGAGCAGCGCCAGCCGCGCCCGCTCCCCGCCGGAGAGGTCAGCCACCTTCTTGAACTGCGCGTCGTACGGGAAGAGGAAGCGGCCGAGCGCGTTGTGAGCCTCCACGTCGCCCATGCGCTGCAGCAGCTCCTCGAAAAGGGTGTTCTCGGGGTTCACGCCGCGCAGTTCCTGGTCGTAGTAGCCCAGCCGCACGCGCGAGCCGGTGCGCACGTAGCCCGCCGGGTCGTCCGAGGGCAGCTCGCCCACGATCATCTTGAGCAGCGTGCTCTTCCCCATGCCGTTGCGCCCGACGAGGCCCACGCGGTCGCCCTGCCTGAGTTCGAACGTTACGTCCTCGAAAAGGGTGCGCTGGCCGAACGATTTGGTGAGGTTATCGCCCGTCAGCACGATGGAGCCGCTCTCGTCCGCGTCGAAGGTGAAGCGCGTGACGCGCTCGCCGCGCTCGACCTCGTCCACCATCTCCGCCTCGAAGCGGTCCACGCGCTTCTGCATGGCCTTGGCGCGCCGGTGGAGCTTGGCGTTCTGCCCGGCCCACTTCTTCATCTGGTCCGTGGCGTCCTGCAGGCGCTCGCGCTCCTTCACCTGGTCGGCGTGCTGCATGGCCTGCAGGCGCTCGGATTCCGCGCGGGCGGTGCGGTAGGTAGTGGGGTTGCCGGGTCCGTGCCGCAGCTTGCCGCGGCTCACCTCGGCCGTGCGGCTGGCGGCGCCGTCGAGGAACGCGCGGTCGTGCGACACGATGAGCGCCGCGCCCGGGTAGCGGCTGAGATGCCCCTCCAGCCAGCCGCGCATCTCGATGTCCAAGTGGTTGGTGGGCTCGTCCAGCAGCAGCACGTCGGGTTGCGCCATCAGCAGCTGGGCCAGGCCGAGCCGGGTGCGCTCGCCGCCCGAGAGCTGCCGGACGGGCTGGTCGTGCCTCTCCGCGAAGCCGAGGGCACTCAGCACCGCGTCGCGCCGAGCGCGCCGGGCGTAGCCGCCGCGCCGCTCGAAGGTGGCGTGCAGCAACTCCCAGCGCCGGAACAGCTCCGGGTCGTCGAGGCCAGCCGCTTCCAGCTCCTTGAGGCGCTCCTCCAGTGCGTCGAGTTCCTTGAAGGCGCGCGCGGCCACGTCTACCACCGTGGCCACCTCGTCGAACTGCGGGTCCTGCTCGAGGTGCGCCAGCGTCACGTCCTCTGCGGTGAACACGCGCCCCGCGTCGGGCTCCTCCAAGCCGGCCAGGAGCTTGAGGATGGTGGACTTGCCCGAGCCGTTGCGGCCGATGAGCGCCACGCGGTCGCCATCGCGGAGCTCCAAGGTGGCGTCCTGCAGCACCACCTGCTCCCCGTAGACCTTCTCAACAGCGTGTATCGCGGCCAGCAGCATGCCACCAAGTCTACCCAGCGCCGCAAAGGCGGGGGCAAAGACAGGGCCGGGACGCGCTTACGTCCCGGCCTGCAGTCATCCGTACTGTCATGCGGACCCGCGGGTCCGTGGCCTGGCACTCAGGTAGCCAGGCGCCACCGCTTACGCGAAGCGGAGGTTGTGCTCGCTCTCCATGTCGAAGGCGTGCAGCTTGTCCAGGCGGGTGAGGAACTCCACCTCGTCGCCGGCCTGCACCTGCGCGTGGGCGTCGACCCGCGCCACGATGGTCTGGTCGCCGCCTACGGAGGCGATGACGTGCGTCTCGGCTCCGAGGGGCTCCACCACTTCCACGGTGGCCTTGATGACGTTGTTGCCTTCGGGGATGTCGGTGTAGCCCTTCAGGTCGATGTCCTCGGGGCGGATGCCCACGTAGACCTTCTTGCCGTTGTGGTTCTGCAGCTTGCTGAGCAGCTCATCGCTGGGCTTGAGGTCGAACTGCGGGCTGCGCAGGTGGCCGTCCTGCACGGTGCCGACCATGAAGTTCATGGCGGGCGAGCCGATGAAGCCGGC
>CAZPWN010000145.1:0-5540 GCA_964590475.1 uncultured bacterium
ACGAGGTTGGGGCTGCCCACCTCCTCCTCGCCCTCGAACATGAAGGTGACGTTGAGGGGCGGCGCCCCGGTGGCGGCGGCCGAGGCCTCCACCGCGTACAGAGCGGAGAGCACGCCGGCCTTGTCGTCGCTGGCGCCGCGGCCGTAGAGCTTGCCGTCACGCACCTCGGGCTCGAACGGGGGCGAGTTCCACAGCTCGAGCGGCTCGGGCGGCTGCACGTCGTAGTGGCCGTAGATGACGACGGTGGGGGCGCCCGGCGCGGCGTGCCACCGCCCCACCACCACGGGGTGCCCGGCGGTGGGCATGATCCGCACGTCCGGCACGCCGGCGCGGCGCACACGCTCGGCCAGCCACTCCGCGCCGGCGGCGATGTCGCCCCCGTGCTTCTCGTCGGTACTGACGCTGGGGATGCGCACGAACTCCGCCAGCTCCTGCACGTAGGAGTCGGCGCGCCCACGCGCCCGTTCCAGGGCGGCGGCTAGGTCGTTCTTATAGGCGTTGGATGTAGAGGCGTCGGACACTGTTTCTGACCTCCAGGCAGCGGTTCTATGAGTAACGCTACCAGAGGCTCAGTCGTACCTGCCGCACCTTGGCCGTACAGGGCTTGCTGGACTCAGGTGACCGGTTGGCGGGTGGGCAGCGTCTCGTACCGCCCCTTGAAGAAGAGCAGCGGCTCTCCCTCGTGGTAGCGGAGGGCTTCGACCTTGCCTACGAAGATGGTGTGATCGCCGGCGTCGTGCGTCTGGTGGGTGCTCAGCACCAGCTGGGTCAGGGCGCCCTTCAGGACGGGGAACTCCGCCAACTCATCGAACGGCTCTTCGGGCGGCTCCACCGGCCGGCCGGCGAACACGTCCGACAGCTTCTCCTGGCTCTCGGCCAGCACGCTGATGCCGAACCTCTCGGACGCCAGTAGGGAGCCGTGAGCGCGGGCGCGCTTGTCTACCGAAACGGCCACCAGAGGGGGGTCGAGCGAAACGGACATGAAGGCGTTGACCGTGATGCCGAAGGTCTGCTCCTCGCCTTCCGCGGTGCCTTCCGTCCGGCCGTCCTCGGCTTCCGCCGGAGCGCGCATGGTGACCACCGTGATGCCCGTGGCGAAGCGGCCGAGGGCGTTGCGGAAGTCGCGCGGGCCGAAGTCGTGCGGCCGAGCATCGCCGTCTTGGGCGGATGCCGGTACATGACCTCGTTCTCCTCTTTGGCGCACCTGTTCCATCAACCCCGAGTCTAGCGGGGGCTGAGCGGGCCCGCAATCGTCCGGCCCACCAAAGTTCTCAGATCTTTGTGGTAATCCACAACCGGCGGCGCTACACTGCTGGCATGTACACCTCCGAAGAGCGGTCCGGGCCGCGCCTTAGCGCGGACTACGGCCCGACGTGAACCCCAGCGCCCCCACGGTGGCCGCCCTGCTGGAGCGCTCCGACCTGGAACTGGAGCTGATCACGGGCGACCCGGCGGCCCGCTTCACGGCGGTGCGGCACGCCGAATCCAGCGCGCACAGGCCGTGGCTGTCAGGTAACGACCTGCGGCTCAGCGAGGCGCCGTTCGGCGTGCCGCGCCCGGCCTCCGACCCCGTTCTCTCACCGCCACCGGCGGCCCTGATCTACGGGCTGGCCCCGCAGCGGCGCACCCTGCCCCCGCAACTGGTCACCCGCGCCGAGGAGCTGGGCCTCACCCTGCTGACCTCGCCGCCCTCCGTGGCGCTCGACAAGGTGGAGGTGGCCGGCCTGGAGTTGCTGGTGGCCGCCAGCGCAGGGGCCGCTACCCTGCTGGCCTCGCCCCAGAGCCACCTGCTGGCCGCCCTCGGCACCCCCAAGCCCGAGCGCGAACTGCTGGAGCGCGTCCACGCGCTCACCGGGGCGGACCTGGTTCTCCTCACGCCCTGGGGCGACGTCACGGCCCGCGCGGGCCGCAGCGGCTGGCGGCCCCGCAAGGATCAGCACGGCGGTTCGCCCCTGACGCTGTGGCCCGAGGGCGAGACGCGCCTGGGCGGCCGTGAGGCCCTCACCCTCAAGCTTCACGCCGACGGGCGCCTGCGGGGCGTGCTGGTGGCGTTCGAGGTGGAGGAGGGCGCGCGGCCCTGGCTGGAACTCTGCCGCACACTGCTACTCTCGGCCGCGTTGCAGCGGAGCGCCGAGGCGCGCCACGATTCGAGCGCCCTCAGCGCCCTGCTGGCCGAGTGGCTGGCGGGCCCGCAGGCGGCCATGATGCTCGAGCCGCGCCTGGCCGCCGCCGGGGTGGGCGGCGAAGCGCCGTACCTGGTGGCCGTGGGCGAGGTCGGTCCCCGCCTGCGCACCGGCCGGGCGGCGCAGGCGCGCCAGTTCCACCAGCTGGAGCAGATGCGGGAGGCGGGCGAGGAGTACTTCCGGGCGCTGGGCTACGGCGTGCTCTCCGAGACGCGCGCGCACCACTGCGTCTGGGTCTTCACCAGCGCAGCCCCGCGGCAGCACGCCCGGCTGCTGCTGAGCGCCGCCCAGGCAGCGGTGGGCGAGACGGAGCTGCGGCTGGGCCTCAGCCTGCCCAGGGAGGACCTCACGGGCGTGGCGGACGCCTACCACCAGGCGCTGCTGGCGCTGCAGTCGCTCCCGGGAGGGTCCGGCCTGGCGTGGTTCGACGAACTGGACCCCGTGTACTGGGTACTGCAGCAGCAGCCGCAAGGCAACCTGGAGGCGCTCCGCGACCGCCTCGTGGGCGCCGTCAAGGAGGCCGACCCGCAGGGCAAGCTGTGGCGCACGCTGGTGGCGTACATCCGCTCGCCCGACGACCTGCAGTCCCTCGCCGAGGAGCTCCATGTGCACGTGAACACCCTGCGCTACCGCCTGAAGCGGATCGAGGAGTTGGTGCACGAGCCGCTGGCCCGGCCCGAGACGGTGGCCAAGCTCTACCTGGCCCTGCAGATCGACGCCATGCTGGAGCGCGGCGGGAGCGGCCGGCCGTGAGAGGTACAAGAGAACACGCGAACGCGCCGGCCTGGGCCGCCACGGCCCGGTTATATTCGTGACAGATGACCCACTCCGCTCAAAGGGCGGCGCCGTGAGTAGCGGCGACCTGCTCGCCGGCCTGCCGGTAGCCGTGCTGGGCGCCGGCACCATGGGGCGCGGCATCGCCCAGCTGTTGCTGCAGGCGGGCGCCGACGTTGTGCTGGTGGACCCGCAGGACGAGGCCCTGAGCCGCGCCCGCGCCGCACTGAACGACACCTTCGAGATGCTGGCGGCCAAGGGGCGCCTGAACGAAGGGCCCGCCGCCCTGCTCAGGCGCCTCACGACCTCCACGGACGTGCACGCCGTGGCCGCCGCGCGCTGGGTGTTCGAGGCAGCCCCGGAACAGCTGGAGCTCAAGCGCCGGCTCTTCGAGCAGGTGGAGGAGGTGGCGCCCGGCGCCCGCCTGGCCACCAACACCTCCACCCTGTCGGTCACCGAGATAGCCGCCACCTGCCGCCAGCCCCAGAACGTCATCGGGGTGCACTTCTTCAACCCCGCGCCCCTCATGAGGCTGGTGGAGGTGATCCCCGGCCTGGAGACGCCCCGGAGCCTGGTGGACGACGCGGTGGCCGTGGCCCGGGCCCTGGGCCGCCAGCCCGTGGTGGCGCAGGACCGACCCGGCTTCATAGTCAACCGCGTGGCGCGCCCCTTCTACGGGGAGGCCCTGCGCCTGGCCGGCGAGGGCGCCGCCTACGAGGACATCGACGCCGCCCTGCGGGCCGCGGGCTTCCGCATGGGCCCCTTCGAGCTCCTCGACCTGATCGGGCTGGACGTGAACCTGGCCGCCACGAAGAGCGTCTACGAGGCGTTCTTCCACGAACCGCGCTACCGGCCTCACCCCCTGCAGAGCTCCCTGGTGACAGCGGGGCGACTGGGCAAGAAGTCCGGCCGCGGCTTCTACGGTTACGACGCGGCGGGCAGACGCGAACAGGTTGCGGAGCACGCCGCCCAAGGCGGCACCTTTAGAGCAGCCCAGGCGCGTGCGGACGCGGCCGGCGAGCCAGCGGACCGCCCGCGCGTGGCCGTCCTGGGCGAGGGCAGCGCCGCCCGCGTGCTCCGCGCCTTCCTGCAGCGGAGCGCACCGGGCGCGCTACTAAGCGAGGAGGAGGGCAGCGCGGCCGAGCTCCTGTTCGACGCACGGCTCTCGCTGGATGAGAAGGCGAGCAGCGCAACCGAGGCCGGTTACCGGCTGGCCCTCTGCTGGTCGCACAGCGCCAGCGTGCTGGCCGGCGCCGCATCCGAGCGGGCCCACCCCACGGCGCCCGTCACCCCCACGCTCGGCTTCAGCTTCCTGCCCTCGCCGGCACACCTCGCTGCCCTGACCGGAGACGCCGCTGAGGACAGGGCTGGAGACACGGAGGCCCCGCCCCTGACCCTCGAGCTGCTGGAGCCGGTCACGGGCGCTACCGCCGAACTGGAGCAGGCCCGCCAGCTGCTCGCCAGCCTGGGCATTGCCACCGTTACCCCACCGGATCAGGCCGGGGGCAACGCCTTCCGCATCTTCGCGCTGCTGCTCAACGAGGCCGTCTCGGCCGTGTCGGAGCGCCTCGCCACGCCGCAGCACATCGACCTCGCCATGCGCCTGGGCGTGAACTACCCGGCCGGCCCGCTGGAGTGGGCCGAGGCCATCGGGCTGGAGGAGATGCTGCAGGCGCTGCAGGGCCTGCAGCGCGAGGTGGGCGCCGAGCGCTTGGCGCCCCACCCGCTGCTGGGCCGCCTGGTGAGCGCCGGCGGCGCGCGGTTCGCGGACCTCGCCACGTTCGGCGCCGGCAGCGCGGGAGGCGCCCGAAACGGCGACGAAGGCAGGCGCACGGGCCGCGGGAGCCGCTGATGCGCCAGATCCCGGACGGCTTCGAGACGCAGCACGAGATAGTGGTAACGGAAGCCATGACGGTCGACTTCGAGGACCAGGAAGACCCGCGCCTGGGCAAGCTGCACCCCGTGTACGCCACCTACTGGATGGCCAAGCACATGGAGCTCGTGAGCCGCAAGATCATCCTGCCGTTCCTCGAGGAGGGCGAGGCGGGCATAGGCTTCGAGGTGGCGGTCAAGCACCTGGCCTCGGCGCTGCCCGGCATGCGCGTGCACCTCACGGCCAGGTTCGGGCGCATGGAGCGGAACCGCGTGTACGCCACCTGCGAAGCGAAGACCGAGTTGGGCGACCTGATAGGCACCGGCTCCACCGTGCAGGTGATCCTGGCGGAGGAGCGGCTGGAGGGCGCCTTCGACGACCTGCGCCGCCGCTTGCAGGAGCAGCGGGGCGGAACTCAGTGAGACACCACGGCGCCGACAACGGATGTGCGGCCGCCGGCTAACGGATTAGGACCGAAAGGGAGGAACCTGGAATGGTGAAGCTGATAGCCATGTACGAACGCCCGGAGGACGAGGCCGCCTTCTTCGAGCACTACGACAACGTGCACGCCCCGCTGGCGCGGAAGGTGCCGGGCTTAGAGAAGCTCGTGGTGAACCGCGTGTACGCCGACGCCTTCGGCCGCGAGCCGCGCTACGTGCTGATAGCCGAGATGCACTTCCCGGACCGCGAGACGTTCGACGCCGCCATGA
>CAZPWN010000146.1:0-5529 GCA_964590475.1 uncultured bacterium
TGCCGCCCGCCCTGTAGTTCTTGCCCTCGTACTTCGGGGGCGGGTCCATCTTGGCTTCGCTGCCGGGCTGGTGAGCTTGCTCCTGTGGTGGGCGCTGCTTGGTCTCTTCTTTGTCTGACATCGCTGCCTCCCTTAGCTAAAGGTATGGAGGCTGGGGCCGAAACCCGTGTGACGGCTGTCGTCTACATGCACTTGACACGCAAGCCGTAGCCGCCTATCCTGACATCACCCTTATTTACTCAGGGTGAGTAACAGAGGGTAAGGAAGGAGCTAACCGTGCCACGTCTTCCCCGGCGTCAATCACAGATCTTGGAGGCCCTGCAGGATGCGTACGCGAGTACCGGCACCCTGCCTGAGCTAACGGCGTTGGCGCGCAGCTTCGACATCACCTACCCCACGCTCCGCGAGCACCTGCGGGCGCTGGAGGCCAAGGGCAAGCTCACCGTTCAGGCGCGTGGCCCGGGCCGCAGCCCGGTCATCACCCTGCACGGCGGCAGCTACGGCGTGCCGCTCTTCGGCGAGATCGCCGCCGGCCTGCCCGTGGGCGCCTACCCGAACCCGGATGGGCACCTGGCGTTGCGGGGCCGCCCCGATCAGTTCGCCCTGCGCGTGCGCGGTAACTCCATGGCCGACCGCATCGAGGACGGCGACGTGGTGCTGCTGCACCGCTCTGAACCGCAGCGCTCCGGCGAGATATGCGCCGTGCGCGTAGGCGAGGACGAGTCCACCCTCAAGTACCTCGACTGGCCTGCCGGCAGCTCGCGCCCGCGCGAGTACCGCCTGAGGCCCCACAACGAAGACTTCCCCACCCTCACCATCGCGGCTGAGGAACTGCACATAGACGGCGTCTTCCGCGGCCTGCTCCGCGGGGACGTAGTCCAAGAACTCCTACTGGAAGGGGGTGAGTAGCCCGGGGTAACGAGGCGCTTCCGGCCTTCCTCCACTCACTGACTACCCAGCCAGAAGAAAAAGCGAGAAGAACACACCCGCCGCCGCCAAGCAGAAGAATGTGTCCTTCTCGAATGCCCGAAAGAGGCCCGCCTAAGCGGACCTACCCAGGTACACGGCATGCTACCACCGCATCGCAGACTTTTAGAACCCGCCCAGCGGCCGGTGCGTACCACCGACGCCGCTTTCGCTCATAGCAACAAGCCGCCGCGCCCCGCGCGGCCGGGCCGGCCGCCCGTCATGCGGCCGCCCCTGCCCGCCCGCGCGCTGGCTCTGGCCGACTGGCACGCCTTCTTCGCCGCCAGCACGGACAGGGAGGGGGCCGCGTCATGATCGCCGCCCTCAACTTCTCTCC
This sequence comes from uncultured bacterium, assembly GCA_964590475.1. GTDB lineage: Bacteria > Deinococcota > Deinococci > Deinococcales > Trueperaceae > JAAYYF01. Next base: position 1,304 of record CAZPWN010000146.1, read on the forward strand.
CTTCCCGCTCTACCTAGCGGAGCACGCCGAGCCGCACCGCAAGCGCGTGCCGCTCGTGGTGGTGGAAGAGCAGCAGGTGCTGCACGCCAACGCGGACGCCAGGCGCCACGGGGTGGTCCCCGGCATGCGGCTGGACGGCGCGCGCATGCGCGTCGGCAGCCTTGCCGTGGCCGAGTACAGCGAGCCCGATCTCCAGCACGCCTGGAGCACCATCCTCCAGGAGCTCAACGACTACACCCCCTGGCTGGAGGCGGGTGAGCGCGGCCGCGTGTTCCTGAAGATCGACCTGGACGAGGCCCACGAACTGGCGCGCCACTACGACGTTCCGGTCGGGGTAGCCGATGACCTCGAGACGGCCGAGCTGGCCGCCGTCACGGCGCGCCCGGGTTGCGCGCGGCAGGTCTCCTCGCTCGAAGCCAGCGCCTTCATAGACCGCCTGCCCCTGCACTTCCTCAAGGGAGTGGGACTCACCAGCGCCAACTACACGCGCCTGCAGTGGCTGGGGCTCGCCAGCGCCGGCGACCTGGCGCGCTGGGGCGCCCCCCAGATCCGCGCCTACCTGGGCGAGGAGGGCGGCGCGCTGCTGCCGTACCTGCAGGGGCCGCGCCGTGCCGACCTGCGCCCCTACCATCAGCCGGAGACCGTGCGCCGCACCCTCACCTTCACCGAGCCGGTGCTCGAGCCGCGCGAGGTGCACAGCGCGCTCGACCGCCTGGCGTCCGAGCTCGAGCAGGCGCTGGACGGTCGCTCGGCGCAGCGCCTCACCCTCACCGCCACCACCCCGGGCGGCAAGCAGCGCGCCAGCCGTTTAGCCAAGCGCCCGCTGCAGCAGGCGCAGCACATAAGGCAGCAGGCGCTCTTCGCGCTGCAGGACAGCCGCGCCGAGGGCCGCCCCATCGAGCGGCTAACCCTCGAGCTGGCCTCGCCCACGCACGTGGGCCAGCAGGAGAGCCTCTGGCCCCAGCGCGAGCGCCGGCAGCAGGCCCTGCGCGCCACGCTGGAGCGCTTCCCCGCCTCCCAGCGGCGCCTGGTATGGCGCGATCCGTACGCTCAGGCCGCGGATCTGGCTTGGAAGTGGGAGGGTTACGTGGATCAGAACGGCGCCTACGCCGCCGCCGACGTAGCGGGGCGCGGCGACGCCCTCGCCAGCAAGGCGGGCGCCGGCAGCCGAGCCCCTAGGGTCGACGCCGCACACGCAGTCACCGCGGCGGCCGTGCCGCTCTTCGATCCCGGATCGCTGGAGGCGTCGGAGCGCTCGCCCAACGCCGCGTCCCCCGCCAACGGCGACGCCGCCCAACCCCAGAAGTCCGACGCCAAGCGCACGCAGTCCGAGGGCATACTCTTCGGCGGGCTCTAACGGCCGCCCTGGCCGCGGGCGGGGCGGGTCAGGCTTGGGCCGAGCCGCCCTGCTCGCTGACGGCGGCCATGGCGGCGAAGGTGCGCATGTCGCTGCCGGATGGCTCCTGGAAGAGCCTAAGTCCGAACTCGGGCATGATGGCGATCAGGTGATCGAAGACGTCCGCCTGAACGCCCTCGTAGATGGCCCAGCGCGTGTCGCTCACGAACACGTAGATCTCGAGTGGTAAGCCCCGCGGGCCCGGTTGCAGGTGCCGCACCAGGAAAGTCATGTCCTGCGCGATGTTGGGGTGAGCCCGCAGGTAGCGCGCAACGTAATGCCGGAAGGTTCCGATGTTCGTCAGCCGGCGCGAGTTCACCACGTCGTCCTGTGCTTCGGGGTGCTCTTGGGTCCAGGCCCCGATGTCCGCCCGCTTCTCCTCGAAGTAGGGCGCCAGCAGCGCGAAGCGGCTGAGACGCTCCACGTCGGCCTCGCTCAGGAAGCGCACCGTGGACATGTCTATATCCAGGCTGCGCTTGATGCGCCGGCCGCCCGACGCCTGCATGCCCCGCCAGTTCTTGAACGACTTACCCAGGAAGTTGTGCGTGGGGATGATGGTGAGCGTCTTGTCCCAGTTCTGAACCGTGACGGTGTTGAGCGCGATCTCGATGACGTCCCCGTCCGCGTTCATCTCCGGCATCTCGATCCAGTCGCCGATGCGGATGAGGTCGTTGTTGGTCAGCTGGACTCCCGCCACCAGGCTCAGGATGGTGTTCTGGAAGATCAGCAGGAGCACCGCCGAAGCCGCGCCGATACCGGTGAGTAGCACCAGCGGATCGCGGTTCAGGAGCATGGCGATGGAGACGATGCCGGCCAGGAAGTACATGACCAGCGTGATCACCTGCAGGTAACCCTTGATGGGGCGCTGCACCGCCTGTGGGGTGCGGGCGTAGATGTCGCCGAAAGCGTTGATGAGCGACACCAGCGCGCGGGTGATGGCGATGACGACCAGCACGGCGATGACGCGCTGCAACGCGACCGCGATCCCGTCCGGCAGCGCCGGCAGGTAAGGCAGGCCGGCCCGGATGATGAGGAGCGGCACGAAGTGCGACAGCTTGTAGAAGAAACGGCGGCCCTGGAGGGCGTCGTCCCACTTGTTGGTCGTTCTGGCGGTGGCGCGGTGCAGGGAAGCGATGAGCAAACGCCGCGTGAGGATGAACCCCAGGTAGGACGCTACCGCGAGGATGGCGGCCACCACGACGGTGGCCAACAGCGGCTGCGCCGTAGCCCATTCCTGCAGGACGGTGCCCACGTAGCCGGGCAGCGGAGTCGGGTCGAGTAACTCGGTCATATGTCAGTGACCATAACGTGCCGACGTCCCGGTCCGGGAAGACCGCACAGCCGAACGGGCGCTGCGCCCCAGGAGGTGCGGGGCGCTGCGGGAACGCCCTCCAGCCCGGCTAACATGGGTGCATCATGCGAGCCTCACATCACGCCTGCCCGCGCTACCGCAGCCGGGTCATCCTTCTAATAGCCGCAATTCTCATCGTCTTCTCGCACTTCGGCGCCGCGCGCGCCCAGGCGCCCTCGTTCGGTGTCTCCGTCATCCCCTTCACCGGCGGTTGGCCCGAGGGCATGCTCACGGTGCGCGTGCCGTTCTACACGTACGAGACCAACGAGGGTCCGCTAGTGCTGGCCGGGCGCCTCGACGTGAGCGCACCCCTCAACTTCTCGAGCATGCCGCGCATCGGCCTCTCGGGCACGGGCCTGTTCACCAGCCACGACATGTTCCAGCCCTACTTCGGCGCTGGCGCGGTCTTAGGCTGGGTGGGCCCACCCGAGGCCCAGTCCATATACGTGACGCCCACGCTGCTAGGCGGTGTGCGCTTCCCACTGACCGAGATCATCTCGGCGCGGGCCGAAGCCATCGTGGCGCCGTTCGTGGGCCGGATATCCGTGGGTGTGGGCGTCGAGCTGGCCGTCAGATAACGGCCGATGCGGGCGGCGTAAGCGACAGCCCTATCCGCCCAGGAACGGCCTGACCTCAACCGTACGGTTGCAGGCCTTGGACGCTTCCGTCGCCAGCTCGAGGGCCGCCTGGTGGCCTGGCGCATCGATCACCCAGAAGCCGCTGACGTAAACCTCGGTGGCCTGGAACGGTCCTGTAGTGACCCGCGGTTCCGCTTCGCGTGCGTCGATCACGCTAGCGGTGTCCGGCGCTCCCAGCCCCGCCGCCATAACCCAGTGCCCGCCTGCCCTCAAGCGGTCGTTGAAGGCGTCGATGGCGCTGATCTCCCCCGCACTGGCGGTTCCGCTGGCCCGGTCGAGTACTGCGATGAAGAACTTCGGCATGGATTCTCTCCTCTACATTCCCTTGGATTCGGCCCGATGGTTCAGATCCCAGGTGGATTACTCATCGCCGTGGCCATCCTCTCCATCGACGACGTCAGGGTTCGCGCTCTCACTTTCATCCGTTTCGCCGGACGAGTCATCGTCGCCCGCCTTGGCGAACGCTCCGGAGCTGCCGATGGCCAGACCCATTACCATCCCGATCGGAATACCGAGAGCAAGGTTGCCCATCGCAGCGCCGATTCCCGTGCCGACGGCCACGCCGAGAGCGATACCGATCGCGATGCTGGTTCTGCGCTTCTCTTCCATCGGCCCAGGATAGCCAAGAGCAGATCGTGAGCGGGCGAGATGGGCCTCTCTCACCTCTTCGGCCACCGGGAGATGCGGACGGGTCGCGGAGCAAGCTCTAGCGCGGAGCAAGGTGCGCGCATATCCTTACGCATCTAAGTTCTTAGCATCCGATTTCACCGGTGGCAGCAAGGAGCTGTGAGCGATGGCAACGACCGAGGCCGTACCACCGAACCTTATGCGCCGTCACCTG
>CAZPWN010000147.1:0-5453 GCA_964590475.1 uncultured bacterium
TCGCCAGGGGAGAGGGCGACGCGGCGCGCCTGGAGCTGGCCAACGTGCGGTTCATCAGGGCGGACGCCCGCACGGCGCCGGTGCCTTCGGACGCGGACGTGCTCATCGTGGACCCACCGCGCGCCGGCCTCTCGGCCGAGCTGCGCGGGGAGCTGGCCGCCGCGGCCGTGCCGCGCGTCCTCTACGTCTCCTGCGACGTAGCTACCTGGGCCCGCGACGTGGCGGACCTCGAGGCGAAGGGCTACACCCTCACCCGCCTCGAGCCGTTCGACTTCTACCCGCACACGCACCACATCGAGGTCCTCTCGGAGCTCACCCTCGGCCAAGGAGCGTAGCCGCCAGCGGCCCTTCCCTGTAGCAAGGGTTAAGCCCCCAGCGACACGTTCTCACGCCCACAACGGGTACTCTTGGAGACCGCATGCGACTAAGGTACTCGATCCCGCTGATGTGCGTCCTCGCCATCCTGGCCGTGCTGGCCTCGTGCGCGCCGTCCGCCGACGACAGGTTGGCCCAGGCCGCCGCCGCGCGCAGTTCCGCCACCGGCGTTCCGCTGGGCGCCGTCACGCCGGACCTGGAGCGCGTGGCGCCCACCGCCGTGCGGCCCGAGGGCACGCCCGACCTGGTGATCATCGCCATCTCCGGCCACTGCGGCCTGGTCTGCAACACGCGCGACACCTGGTCCTACCTGGACAAGGCGTCAGAGTCTACCGGCGGCGTGGCGGTCCTGGACGGCATAGAGCGCGCCTACGCCGAGCTCGGCTTCGAGAACATCGAGACCTTCAGCGCCTCGTCGTTCGTCACGGCGCACTACAGCGAGATCAGTGACGAGCTGGAGCCCGGCTACCTGCAGGTGCAGGGCTACCTTGATGAGGTCAAGCGGGAGCTTATCGACGGCTACGTGAACCCCGCGCGGGTGGTGCTGGTAGGGCACTCGCACGGCACGGTCTGGGCCTCCCTGCTGGCGATGAACAACCTGGACGTGACCTTCGACGCCTTCATCTCGCTCGACGCCATCTGCTGGATGTGGTGGGCCAAGCACAAGCAGTTCGTCTACGACACCTTCGTGGACGGGCCCTGGCCCCTGCCGTTCCCGCTGGATCAGGGCGACCCGTGCGGCACGCTGCAGATACCCGGCCAGCGCCACCGCGCCAACATCAACGACGTGGTCAGCGCCAACGTGATCTACGGCCTGGAGGTGCGGACCTCCTTCCGGCTCCTCTCCTTCGACCCGAACGTGCTGGCGGACGACGACGTCAACGTGCGCATCAACGGCACGGATACCAACCTGTGGGGCGTGGTGGCGCGCGAGTCGCACACCAACCTGGGCCGCTACTACAACCAGTCGATCACCTGGGTGGAATCCATGGTGCGCGCCCTCGGGGTGCCGGACCACGACACCTACCCCATGTCGACCTTCGTGCTGCCGCCTGCGCCGGAGGGCTTCGAGTACCGCAGCGGCCAGATCGTGCCGGAGGAGCTCTGAAGCCGGGCGCCCGAGGCGTCACCCATACCGCGCGCGTTCTATCGGCACAAGTACAACGGAGGGTGCGGGCGCCCCGATTAGCGCAATCATGGGGACATGCCCACTAGAGAGCGAACCGCCAACGACACGGGAGCCAAGGACGACGCCTCCAAAGACCCGGCTGTGACCGCGCGGCGCGCGCGCACCGACGACACGGACGCCGCCCTGATGGAGACCACCCTCGTCATGGACACCGTGCGGGTCACGGAGCAGGCGGCCATAGCCGCCAGCCGCGTGGCGGGCAAGGGCGACGCCGACCTGGTGGACCAGGCGGGGGTCGACGCCATGCGCAGGGTCCTGAACGAACTCCCCATCGATGGACGTATCGTCATCGGCGAGGGGGAGCGCGACGAGGCGCCCATGCTGTACATAGGCGAGAAGGTGGGCCTGGCGGACGACGACTCCTGGGCGGTGGACATAGCCGTGGACCCGGTGGAGGGCACCAACATCACGGCGCGGATGATAAACAACTCGGTGGCGGTCATCGCCATGGCCGAGCGCGACGGGCTGTTCCAGGCGCCCGACACCTACATGGAGAAGCTGATAGTGGGCCCGCCCGCCAAGGGCAAGGTGGACCTCACCTGGCCCGTGGCCGCCAACCTCCGGGGCGTGGCGCTGTCGTTGGACCGCGCGGTCGACGACCTGACGGTCGTCATCCTCGACCGGCCACGGCACGAGCAGCTCATCCAGGAGGTGCGCGACGCCGGCGCCAGGGTGAAGCTGATCGGCGACGGCGACGTCATCGCGGCCCTGGCCGCCGCTGTTCGCGGCACCGGCGTGCACGCGGTGATGGGCACGGGCGGCGCGCCCGAGGGCGTGCTTGCGGCCGCAGCCCTTAAGTGCCTGGGTGGCGAGATCCAGGGCCGCTTCAAGCCGCGCAACGAGCAGGAGCGCGAGCGCCTGAAGGAGATGGGCGCCAACGAGGACCGCGTGTACCGCACGGAGGAGTTCGCGCCCGGTAAGAGCATAGTTTTCAGCGCCACCGGTATAACTGACGGCGACCTGCTGCGCGGGGTGAAGTTCTTCAGGAACGGCGCCCGCACGCACAGCATCACCATGGGCTACCGCTCGAGCGTCATCCGCTTCACCGACTCGGTGCACCTGCTGGGCGACGGGGCGCGGGTCACCATCCAGGTCTGAGGTTCCGGGCTACTCCTCGTCCACGGGGCGCGGCTCGGTCTGTTGCAGCAGCCGCGCGCCCTCCTCGCTCCGCGCCCAGTCGGCGAAGGCCGCGAGCGCGCGCCCCCGGTGGCTCACGGCGCGTTTCTCCTCCAGGGAGGCCTCGGCGAAGCTCTTGCCGAGTTCCGGGCTGTAGAAGATGGGGTCGTAACCGAAGCCGCCCGTGCCGCGCGGCCCATGGAGGATGAGCCCCTCGCTCTCGCCACGGAACGTCTGCACGCCGCCCCCGGGCGTGGCCAGGACGATCACGGATACGAAGCGCGCCGTGCGCTCCTCGTCCGGCACCTTGCGGATGCGTTGCAGGAGGTGCGCCATGCGCTCACCGTTGGTGAGGCCGGGCCCACCGAAGCGGGCGGTGTGCACGCCCGGCTGCCCGCCTAGGGCGTCCACCTCCAGGCCGGAGTCGTCCGCCAGGGCCACCAGGCCCGTAGCCAGCGTCACGTGCCCGGCCTTCATCAGTGCGTTCTCCTCGTAGGTGGCGCCCTCCTCCGGGGGGAAGGAGTTCACGCCCAGCTCGCCGGCGGTGGCTACGTCGAGCGCCAGCCCCGCCAGAGCGTCACGCAGCTCGGCTAGCTTCCCCTGGTTCTCGCTGGCCAGCGCCAGGCGTACATGTGCGTCGTTCATGTCAGTTGCGGCCTCACTAGATCGATCAGCTTCTGCGTCGCCGTGACGCCCATGGCGACCAGGGTCACGTACCGTTCGGCGGGTAGCGGCTGCGCTTCGCTGCCGCCCTGCACCTCGAGTATCTCGCCTCCTGCGGTGGCCACCACGTTGAGGTCCACATGAGCCGACACGTCCTCGGCGTAGTCGAGGTCCACGCGGGTCTCGCCGTCCACCACGCCCACGCTCACGGCGGCCACCTCGTGCAGCAGCGGCCACTCGTCGACCTCGCCGCGGAAGACCAGCCCGTCGGCGGCGTTGTGCAGCGCCGCGTAGCCGGCCAGGATGGCGGCGCAGCGCGTGCCGCCGTCGGCCACCAGCACGTCCGTGTCCACCGTCAGCGTCTTGCCCTTGAAGAGTTCCAGGTTCACGCAGCCGCGCAGCGAGCGGCCCACCAGGCGCTGGATCTCCTGCGTGCGGCCGCCGGGGTAGAGGCGCTCGCGCTGCACGCGCTGCGAGGTGCTGCGGGGCAGCAGGGCGTACTCGGCCGTCAACCAGCCGGCCGAGCCGCCCACGCCCCTCAGGTGGCGCGGCAGCTGGTTCTCGATGGAGACCGTGGCGAGGATCTGCGTGTTGCCCCAGCGCACCAGGGCGGAGCCTTCCGCGTTCGGGTTGTAGCCCGGTTCCACGCTCACTGGCCTGAGTTCGGTAGGCCCGCGGCCTTCACGCGGCGTCCGCTTGGCGGCGCTCAATGCCGTGCCTCCACGCTAAGCGGCCTCGTGGCGGCGAGCTCGCCCACGCTCAGGTGTTCGTAGGTGCCCTTGGGGCCGCCCAGCATCTCGCCCACGTGCATGAAGGTGGGGATGTCGCCGGTGACGATGTAATGCACCGTCTTGGGTCCGCCCGCGGCTGCCAGCAGCTCCAGGCGCGAGAGGTCGCGCCTGACCACCGCCGCCACCGAGACGGCGGAGTCGACCAGCATGACCTGGGGGCCGAGTATGTCCGCCAGTACGGACTTCAGTGCGGGGTAGTGGGTGCAGCCCAGGATGATGGCGTCCAGGGCGGGGCGGTCCTTGAGGTAGTGATCCGCCACCAGCCTTGCGATGGCGGTGTCGGACACACCCTCCTCCACGATAGGCACGAACAGCGGGCAGGCCTGCGCCCAGGTGGTGGCGCCGGCACGCTCGAGCTTGCTCTGGTAGACGCGTGACTTCACGGTGCCGACGGTGCCGAGCACGCCGATGCGGCCACCGGGCGCGGTGTCCAGCGCCACCGCCACGCCCGGTTCGACCACGCCCCAGGTTGGTACCGGCAGGGCGTCGGCCAGTTCCGGCAGGGCTGCGGCGGAGGCGGTGTTGCACGCCACCACGACGGCCTTCACGCCACGCTGGAGCAGCGTCGTGCTGATCTCGGTGGCGAAGCCGCGGACCATCTCGGCGGGCTTGGGGCCGTAGGGCAGGCGGGCGGTATCGCCCAGGTAGACGAACGATTCGTTAGGAAGCGCGGCCCGGAGCTCCTTGAGGACGGTCAGGCCGCCCACACCGGAATCGAACACGCCTATGGGTGAGCTGGCGCTCGGTGTGCCCACCATTGCGGGGGCGCCGCCGGCGCCTCGCGGCGCGGCCTTCTGCGGTTCGTCCGGTTGTTCGGGGCCGTACACGGCGCAAGCTTACCAGTGCGCAGGCCGCCCGAGGTCGGCGTCGGAACGCCTTCGAGGGGCGGCCTGCGGTAAGGATCGGCTGTGCTCAGCGGCGCGGCTACTGCGCCAGCGCGTCGATGATGCCGTTCAGGGTGGCCGAGGGCCGCATGACGCTCGCCGCCTTGGCGGGGTCCGGCAGGTAGTAACCGCCGATGTCCGCGGCTGTGCCCTGCACGGACACGAGCTCCTCCAGGATGCGCTCCTCGTTCTCCGTCAGCGCCTTGACCACGGGCTCGAACTTGGCGGCGAGCGCCGGATCTTCCGTCTGCTGTGCAAGCTCCTGCGCCCAGTACTGCGCCAGGTAGAAGTGGCTGCCGCGGTTGTCGATGGTGCCGAGCTTGCGTCCCGGCGAGCGGTTCTCCTCCAGGAAGCGGCCGGTGGCCGCGTCCAGCGTGTCGGCCAGCACCTTGGCCCCGGCGTTGCCGCTCACCTCCGCGAACTGCTCGAAGGAGA
>CAZPWN010000148.1:0-2572 GCA_964590475.1 uncultured bacterium
CTGCCCGACCTGGTGGCCGGGCAGTTAGGCGGTGAATGTGAGGTTCAGCTGGGCGGTGGAAGCGGGCGGTTGAAGCGGGCAGTGGAACCCTGCCGTGAGCTGCCGCCGCGGAACCGCGCGAGCGGAGGCTCGCCTCTAGATCAGTCGATCACCTGCGACGTGACGATGAGGAGCAGGTCGGTCTTCTCGTCCTCCGACACCGTGGAGCCGAATAGCTCGCCGATGATGGGTATGGCGCCCAGCACCGGCAGGCGGCGCTTGCTCATCGTGAAGTTGCTCTGCATCAGGCCGCCGAGCAGGGCGGTCTGGCCCGGCTGGAGGTTGATCGTGGAGGTAACGGCGCGGGTGGAAAGGTTGAGGAAGCTCGGGTCGTTGGTGGTTGAGAGCACGTCTTCCACGCGGGCGATGATGTTGAGCGTCACGCTGCCGTCGTTGGCCACCCGAGGGGTGATCTCGAGCTGCACGCCGTACGGGATCTCGCGCTCGATGTTCTCGCTGGCGCCCGGGATGCTGATGAAGATGGTGCCGCCCGACTGGATGGTGCCCGTCTGGTTGTCCAGCACGGTGATGGAGCCGTCGTCGACGCGGCGGGAGAGACCCTGCGTCTCGAGGGCGTCCAGGATGGCGCCGATGTTGAAGCTCGAAACGGCGGCGGCGCTGTTGAACACGAAGCTGAGGCCCGTGTCCAGGATGCTGGCGGCCATCTGCCCGAACCCGCCCGTCAGATCGAGACCGAGGTCGTAGGTGACGCTGTGGGCCACTTCCTGGATGCGCACCTGCACGTTGACCTGCTTGCGGGGCTGGTCGAGCTGCGGGATGAGCTCGGCCAGGCGGGCCTGCACGGTGGCGCTGCCGGTGACGATGATCGAGTTGGTGCGCCGGTCGGATACCACCGTGAACGCTTCCAGGCGCTGACCGGTCTCCTCGTCCGCCACGACGCCCGTGGCGGTGAGCACCTCGGCCAGGTCCGCGGCGACCGCGTTCGAGAGCACGTAGGTGCGCTGCTCCAGCTGCACCTGCTCGGCGTCGAACTGGTCCAGCACGGAGCGCACCTCGGCATGCTGCTCGGCCGTGCCCAACACCACGACGCTGTTCACGCCCGGGAGAGCCTCGGCCTCGATGCCGCGCACCGACCGCGTGAGGATGCCGACCACCTGCTCCGGATCCGAGTTGACGCGGTAGAAGCGCTGCTCCAGCTGCGCCGCTACGGGCTGCTCGTCAGGCTCCTCGGCCGCTACGGGCTCCGGGGTGCGCAGCCGCGCGACGGAGGCGGGAGGGCCCACCACGACCACGTCGTTCTCGAGGAGCACGTAATCGAGGTCCTTCAGGGTGAGCACGAGGTTCCAGACCTGCCGGAACGGCTTCGGGTCGCCGATGTCGTAGTTGATCGGTTCGTCCGGCACGTCGTCCGTGATGGCGGTGAGGCCGACCGAGCGCGCCAGCGCCGAGATCATCACCGGCAGCGATTCGCCGTCGGGGCCGGTGGCGAATTCGACGGGAGCGTCGAAGCGCGGGTCGGCCGGCAGCGCGTCGATGGTCTGCGCGAACACGGGGAGCGCCATGAGCGCCAAGAGCGTGAGTACTGTGTAGAGCCTTTTCATGATCACCGCCTGGTTTCCAAGGAGAGCACCTGGGTGTTCTGGCCCAGGGTGAATCTGGCTTCGTAACCGCGCAGATCCGACAGGAGGATTTCGGAATCCGGCAGTGTCTGTCCGAGCATCACCACGGCGGGCTGCTGGTACAGGTTGGAACGGAAGACCCCGACGCTGAGGGGGCCGAGTACCTGGCCGGTGAACCTGACGTTGTTGTCGCGCAGGTAGCGGCTGAGGGCGTCGGCGCCGATGGCCACGGGGAGGGAGTTCACGGTGCCCGGAGCGGTGTCCGCCTCGGCCTGGACATGACCGGGGCCGATGGGCTCCGGCGAGGTGGCGGCTGCCACGCTGCCATCGCTGGCGGCGAACGGTAGCTCGCTACCCTGATCCTGGGTGGGTACCACCACCGCTGCGACGGTGCCCAGGTTGGCGGGGCCGGCCGTTGCGGTGGGCTGGGTGCGCGCGTCGCGCAGGATGTCGGGCACGGCCGAGAGCGTGCCGCTCGGCAGGGGCCTCGGCAGCTCGCTGGTGCGGCTGGAGGCGGGGGCCACGGCGCGTGGCGCCGGTGCAGGCACGGGCGTGCGAGGGGCGGGCGCGGAGGGGGTACCGGTCGGTTGGGGACCGCCCTCCACGATCACGACTTCGGGCTCGGGGCTGGCATCCGGCGTTGTCGTCGGTGCGGCGGCCACCGGCTGCTGCGCGGCCGGCGGGGCCTGCACGAGGATGGGGGAGAACGGGTTGACGTTGGCGCGCGCCGCGGTGACGGCGCGGCCGCCGGCGCCCGGTGCCTCCGGGTCCTCCTGCTGCGCCGCCGAGGGCGGCTCGGTCACGAGGAAGGGCAGCGGCTCGACCACCAGGTCGCGCAGCACCACGGCAGGCGGGTCGGTGACGACCACGGGCGCGGCGGGGTCGCCGGGAGCCGTGGCGGTGGCCGGCGACGTGCCGGCAGGCTCACCCTGGGCCGCGGCGCCCGGCGCGTC
>CAZPWN010000148.1:2672-5323 GCA_964590475.1 uncultured bacterium
GGCGCCCGGCGCGTCGGTGGTGGCCACGCCCGTGTCAGCGGCGGTCTCGTCGGGGGTGGTGACGATGCCGTTGGTGGCGACGCCGTTAGTGGCCACGCCCGGTGTGACCGGGCTTCCGGTGAGCGGAGCCGTGGTGCCAGGGGTGGCGGCGGGGGGCGATGTGGGGCTCGTCTCCACGACCTCGTTCTGTTGGAAGAAGTTCAGCCAGAAGAAGCCGGCCGCTGCCAACAGGAGTACGGCGATGAGGATGCGAGCGGTGCGAGAAAGGGCCATGGACTATTGCTCCCCTGGGTCGCTACCGGTGTAGACGTAGACGGTGAAGCCGAAGTCGGAGTTGATGAGCGGGTCAGCGGAGGTGTTGTCGTCGAGGTTCAGGCCCACGCGCTGCACCTTCGCGTAGCGCTGCATGCCCTCCAGGCGCGAGAGGAACTCCATGGTCTGCTGGAAGGTGCCCTGCAGGTTTATCTGGAACCCGATGGGCCTCACGTCCTGGATGTTCTCCGAAGCGTTGGATTGACCGAAGCCGTTGACCAGCATGTCCGAGTTCAGCGCGGACACGCGCAGGGCGTCGATCAGGCCGGCCACGTCGCTCTCGCGCGGCAGTTCCGCCAGGAAGTCGCGGCGGTCCTGCTCCAGTTGCGCCACCGCCAGCCGGAGCTCGGGCAGGTTGCGCCTGGCGTCCTCGCCGCGCCGGATGTCGAGGTCTAGCCGCGCTATGTCGTCTTCGAGCAGGGTGATGCGGTCCTGGGTGGGCTGATACATGTAGAAGTACCAGAGGACGCCCAGCAGCAGCGACACGACGATCATGATGATGGCGATGTCGCGCTGGCGGAGCTTCTTCAGGTTGAATCCGTTACGCGTCATCAGCGTTCCCCCTCGACGGCGCCGACGGTGAGCGAGTAGGTGAAGAGCTCGTCCTCGCCTTGGCGCTGCGCGTTCTGGAAGAGCACCCCGTAACTGTCGGAGTTCTCGAGGGCGCGGATGAACTCGGCCAGCACTTCCGTGTCGACCACGGAGCCGGACACGTTCATCTCGGCGATGACGGGGCGGCCCTCGTAGCGGTTAGGGTCGCTGCGCGGCGGCACGACGCTCTGCATGGCGAGCGACTGGAAGTCGATGACGGGAACTTCGCCGCCGCCGACTGGGAGCGTCTCGAGCAGGCCCGAGATCTCGCCGGTCCAGGTGATGTTGTTCTGCCGCACGGACTGCGCCACGGCTATCAGCTGGTTCAGCTGCTGCTGGCGCGAGATGAGGTCGCGCTGCTCCCGTAGGAACGGCTGCAGTAGCGCGAGCTGATCCTCGCGGGCGAGCTTCTCGCGCTGCAGGTTGTTGGCGGTGGCGTTGGCGAAGTACTGCATGCCGCCGGCTATGGCGAGGACCAGGACGGGGAAGAGCACCGCGAGGATGCGCCAGTAACCCGGCTCGCGTACGCGCCTGAGGTTCTTGGGGAGCAGGTTGATGCTAATCAAGACCGGCCACCCCTCTAAGCGCCAGGCCGAGCGGTACCGCGAACTCCGGCCCTATGCGGTTCAGGTAGTGCGTGTCGAAGCGGTTCTCGTCCACCTGAACGCTGAGCCAGGGGTCGCCGAGCTCCACCTTGAAGCCGAGCGAGTCGCCGATGGCCTCGGGCAGGCCGCGCAGCTTGGCGCCGCCGCCCGTGACCAGCATGCGGCTGATGAGGGCGTCGCCCGACTGGACGCGGAAGAACTCCAGCGAGCGCCTGATCTCGGTGGTCAGCTCGACCAGCACGGGGCGCAGCGCGTCGTAGACGCGGCTGGGAGAGAACTGCTCGCGTTTGGCGTCGAAGTTGAGGAGCTCCTCCTCGTCCTCGGTGGGGACCGTGGCGGTGCCATACTCCAGCTTGACCTCTTCGGCCGAGTCGAAGTCGAGCCCGAAGGCGCGCTGCACGGCCGCGGTGAAGTCGTCGCCGGAGACGTTGATGTTGCGGTTCATCAGCACGCGCTGGCCGCGCACCAGGGTGACGGTGGAGCTGCTGGCGGCGATCTCCAGCACCACGCCCACCTCGTTCGCCTCGGTGAAGTTCTGGCCAGCGAGGGTGGTCTTGGTGAGGTGCTCGCCCAGGAGGGAGCCCTTGAGGGACCGGAGCAGGGCGAAAGGCCTTACGTCGATCACGTGCGGCTCGAGCCCGGCCTGCTTGAGGTACTCCACCTGCTGGGAGACCTCGTCCAGGCGCGAGGCGGCGATGACCACTTCGAGTTGACCGCCTTCCTCTACGTCTTCCGGGTTGTCCAGCACGAAGTAGTCGAGGACCACCTCGTCGATGGGGAACGGGATGTACCGTTCCGCTTCCCACCGGATGGCCTCGTCGAGTTCGGCGATGGTCATGCGTGGAACGTGGATGTTTCGCGTGATGGCTTGCCGGTTGCTAACTGCGGTGACGGTGTAACGACGCTGGATGCCAGCGTCCTGGAACAGCGCCCGGATCTCGTCCACGAGGGCACCGGGGTCAGCGACCTCGTCCTCCGTGATGATGCCCGGAGGCATGGGCCGCACCGCCAAAGCGCCCAAGGTGGGCGGGTTGCCGGCGCGAAGTTCCACCACCTTCAGCGCACTGGTCCCGACCTCAAGGCCGACTGCCTCGATCTTGGGACTTAGCAAGCGAGACATCCGCTCGCGCAATGAGGCCATAG
>CAZPWN010000149.1:0-5313 GCA_964590475.1 uncultured bacterium
GGCGGCGCCCAGCGCCTCGGAGCCCACGCCGCCCATGAACACGCGCGCCGGGTGGGCGTTGAACCAGAGGAAGCCGAGCAGCGCGCCGATCAGCGCCGCCGCGAAGGGTGAAACGAGGAAGAAGATCAGCACCAGCGCGGCCACGCCGCCCGCCATGCCGTCGAGGCCGTCCGTGAAATTGAGGGCGTTGATGGCGCCCACGATCACGAAGGCCATGGCGGGCACGTCGAGCCAGGTGGGGCCCAGGAACGAGATGCCGCTCGACACGGCCCAGAAGGAGAACGCCAGCGCCGCGGCACCCTGACCCAGCAGCCGGTAGCGCGCCAGCATGCCGGTGCCCTCTTCGAGCCCCAGGGCGGCCGCGCGCTTGCGGCGCAGGGCGAACGCGTCGTCCAGTAGCCCCAGCAGGCCGATGGCCAGGGTGAGCAGGACCACCGGCAGGTCGGTGGCCAGGTCGCCCGCCAGCAGGAGCCAAGCCAGGGTGGCCGCCAGCAGGAAGGCGGCGCCGCCCATGGTGGGGGTGCCGGCTTTGCTCAGGTGGCTTTCGGGACCGGCCGAGCGGATGCTCTTGCCCCAGCCCATGCGCTTGGCGAGCTGCACGAAGGTGCCGGTGAGGATGAAACCGAGGAGCGCGCCGAGCAGGAGGGCGTTCACGCGGTCTGCTCCTTGGCGCCCGCTGCGCGTTCCTCGAGCTTGGCTATGAGGCGTTCCAGGCCGACCCCGCGCGAGCCCTTCACCAGCACCGTGGCGCCCTCGGGCACGTCGCCCAGGAACGCGGCGGCGGCCGCCGCATCGTGGGCCCAGCGCGCCTCCGGGTTCGTCTCCTTCATGAGGGCGCTGGCCTTACCGACGGCCACCACGAGGTCCAGGCCGAGGGTGGCGCTGCCCATGGCGCGGTGCTCGTCCGCCTCGCGGTCACCGAGCTCCAGCATGTCGCCCAGGAAGGCAACGCGGGGCCTTGGCGCGGCGAACAGCACCTCCAGCGCTGCCCGTAGCGAGACGGGGTTGGAGTTGTAGCTGTCGTCGATGATGGTGAGGTCGCCCAGCAGCCGGCGCTCGAGCCGGGAGCCTTCCAGGTCGGCCGTGTGCAGGCGTTCGATGGCCACTTCCACGTCGACCCCGAGCCGCACGGCCATGGTGAGCGCCATGAGGGCGTTCTCGGCGGCGGGCCGGCCGGGCCACGGCAGCTCGATCCGCCGGCCGAAGGCCTCCAGCGTGCTGCCCGCCGAGCCGTTGAGCACGTAGTGGGCGCCTACCAGGAGCACGCCTTCCAGCAGCTCGGGCGGCAGGTGTTCGGCCGCGCCGACGCTGACCAGCTTGACGCCCTGGGCGGCGGCGAGCAGGGCGCCCTTCTCGCGGGCAACGCCTTCGATGTCGCCCAGGCCGGCCAGGTGGCTGGCGCCGATGGAGGTGATGATGCCGTGGTCGGGCCTGGTGAGTTCGGTGAGCTCGGCCATCTCGCCGGCGTGGTCGATGCCGAGTTCCAGCACGAGCGGCGGCCACTCCGTTCCGTGAGGCGCCGCCTGCTCTTCCGCTAAGTGCGCCTCGATGAGCGCTTGCGACAGGGCGTAGGGCGTGTTGAAGTTGCCGGGGGTGGCGCGCGCCCGCAGGGTGGCGGCGAGCATGGCCTTGGTGCTGGTCTTGCCGGCCGTGCCGGTGATGCCGATGACGGGCCCCCGGAGGCGCCCGCGCGCGGCGCGGCCCAGTCTCAGCAGCGCCGCGGCCGGGTCTGGCACCAGCATGCCGCGGGGGTGTGGCCTGTCGGAGATGACGAAGGCCGCCCCGCGCTCCAGCGCCTGTGAGGCGAACTGGATGCCGTGGGTGGTGGCGCCGGGCAGCGCGAAGAAGACGTCGCCGGGCTTCACGGCGGCGCTGTTGAACGCCACGCCGGTGGCGGTGGGGAAGCTGTTGGCGGGGGTGGCGGCGCCCGTCAGGCGCGCAATGTTGGCAGGTGAAAGCAGCGTCACGAACCTATCCTCCACATCATGCACATCTTACACAACATGTGGTGGATGCTGGGGAGAGTGGCAGCGGTCGCTCCAGCGCTGCGCTCCGCCCCACTTCGCGTTACCTCAGCGGCCCGAGGCCAGAGCGGGCGCCTGCGGCCTCTGGCCCCAGTGGGCCACGATCTCGCTGCCGATGGCGCGGAAGATGGGCGCCGCCACGTAGGTGGAGGTGCTGCCGGTGTCGGGCTTCATGAGCGTGACCACCACGACCACCTCGGGCGCCTCGGCTGGGAACATCCCCGCGAAGGTGAGGGCGTAGTCGTCGGGCGGGTAGGTGCCGGTGACGTCGTCGTAGACGTCCGCGGTGCCCGTCTTGCCGGCCACGGACATGCCAGGCAGGATGGAGTTGCGGAGGCCGCTGTTCTCCATCACGTGGACCATCATGCTGCGCACGCCTTGCGCCACCTCGGGCGAGAGCACGCGGTGGGGCTCCGGCGCGGCTTCTCCCTCCATGAGCACGGGCGGGACGTAGACCCCGTCGTTGGCGAAGATGGAGTAGGCCGCGGCCAGTTGCAGCGGCGTGAGCGAGAGGTTCTGGCCCAGCGAGTTGGCGGCCTGGTCCTGCGGCACCCAGCGGTGCCACGAGTTGAGGATGCCGGAGCGCGCGAAGGCGCTTGAGAGCTCCAGCTCGCGGCCGATGCCGAAGCGCCACAGCCAGTCGTGCAGCTGCGCGGGCTCGAAGCGCTGACCGAGGAAGATCATGGCGGAGTTGCTGGAGTACGCCAGCACGTCCTCCACGCTGAGGACGGGTTCGTGCCAGGCCACGTCGCGGAACGTCTTGGTGCCCACCCGCAGGGTCATGGGCGCCTCGATCATCTCGTGAGGCGAGAGCAGGCCTTCCTCGAGCAGGCCGGCTACCACCATCGGCTTCACCACGGAGCCGGGCTCGTACACCTGCTGGAAGGCGCGGTTGACCATCTGGCTGCGGTCCGCCGCCTGCCACTCGTTGGGGTCGTAGTTGGGGTAGGAGGCGGCGGCCAGGATGCGGCCGGTGCCGACCTCCAGAATTACGGCGGCGCCGCTTTCGGCGGAGTGGGTTATGGCGGACTCCGCCAGGTGCCGCTCCGCTGCGCTCTGCAGAACCGGGTCCAGGGTGAGGCGCACGTCGGCGCCGGCCTGCAGGGTGGCGTCGAGCCGGTACTCGAGGCCCTCGAGGCCGTAGCGGCCGTCGGGCTGGATGGCGCCCGTGAACCCCAGCAGTGGCGCCGCCAGGGAGCCCTGGGGGTAGAAGCGGTGGGCGCTCATGCCCTCCGCCAGCACGGTGCCGTCGGCTGCCAGGATGCGTCCACGCGCCACTTCCTCCACGGGTGGCGCCGGCAACGGGCTGACCACGGGCCGCTTGAGCGCGAAGCCCACGAGGGCGGCCAGCAGGGGAAGGACGATGGCGGGGAGGATGATCCAGCCGCGGCGGAAGCGCAGCGCCTGCGTGGGGGCGTCGCGCCTGGTGGCGGGGCCGTCGTCCACGGGATGCGGGAGGTAGACGCCTTGGGACCTGTTGTAAGCGTTGCCGGAGTAGTGAGGGGTGTTCAGCGCCATAACGTCCTGATCTCCAAGCTGGGGGTGGGGAGAGGTTCTAGGTAGATGTCGTCCGGAGCGACCAGCACGGAGTCGAGGGCCTCCGGCACGGGCACCATGCCGCTGACCGCCGCCCAATTGGCTACGGCGGTGGGGCCCTGCACGGCAGCGGCGCGGCGCCTGGTGGCGGCCACCTCGCTGGTGAGGCTCTCCTTGAGGTCCATCAGTTGGAGTTGCGAACGGTAGAGGCGCTGGTTGGTGGAGCCCAGCGCGGCGAGAAGCAGGAGGAGGACGAGGTAGGCGGGCACGGCTAGCCGCAACACGCCCGGCAGGGTGGAGCTTCTCACGTGGCGCTCCTCTCGCCCACGCGCAGCTTGGCGCTGCGGGCCCGCGGGTTAGCTGCGGTTTCCGCCTCGGTTGCCTCCTGAGGCTTCTTGGTGAGCGGGGTCAGGCGCGGCGATTCGCGGAGGTACTGCTTGACGATCCGGTCCTCCAGCGAGTGGTAGCTGAGAACCACCAGCCGGCCGCTGGGCTCCAGCAGGCGGGCCGCGGCCTCCAGGCCCTCCTGCAGGGCCCCGAGTTCGTCGTTAACGTGTATGCGCAGCGCCTGGAAGGTGCGCCGCGCGGGGTGTTCGCGCCGCGGGCCGCCCGGGTAGGCGCTGGCCACCACCTCGGCCAGGCGGCCGGTGGTGCGGATGGGCGACTTCTCGCGGGCGGCGACGATGTTGCGCGCCACCCGGCGGCTGTGCCGCTCCTCGCCGTAGCGGTAGATGAGGGCCGCCAGCTCGTCGACGCCGTACTCGTTCACCACGTCGGCGGCGGAGAGCTCCTGCTGGCCCATGCGCATGTCGAGGGGGCCGTCCTGGCGGAACGCGAAGCCGCGCTCGCCCTCGTCGAGCTGCATGCTGGAGACGCCCAGGTCGAGGAACACCCCGCGGGCAGACTGCACGCCGGCGCCCGCCGCCAACGCCTCCATGTCGCGGAAGTTGCCGGCCGCGAAGCGCAGCTCGCCCGGCAGCTTCTCGGCCGCCAGCTGCTCTACGTAGCGCTCGGCTGCGAGATCCTGATCGATGGCCAGGACGTTGGCGCCGGCCCGCAGCAGCATGCGGCTGTGCCCGCCCGCTCCGAAGGTGCCGTCCACTATCCAGGTGCCGGGGACCACGTCCAGGCCCTCTAGGATCTCGGCCGGCATGACGGGGGCGTGCGGGGCCTCGGTCATCCGACCAGCTCGCTGAGGAGTTCGGGGGCGGGGGGTTGTTCCTGCACGGCGTCGAGACCCTGGAGCCACAGCTCCTCGTTCCAGATCTCGAGGCGGTTGGGCGCGCCGACCACCACGACGTTGCCGTCTATCCGGGCGAACGAGCGTAGCAGCGGCGGCAGTGTTATGCGGCCGGCGGAGTCGAGTTTGGCCTTGGAGGCACCGGAGTAGAAGAAGCGCACGAACTTGCGCGATTCGGGATCGGTGAGCGGGAGCTCGGTGAGGTGGCGCTCGATGCGCTCCCAGGAGGTCATGGGGAAGACGAAGAGGCAGGTGTCGAGTCCACGGGTGACGACCATGCCACCGTCCACGAAGTCGCGGAAGGTGGGTGGGACGATGACTCGTCCCTTGTCGTCGACGCTGTACTGGAACTCACCGAACGGCATCGTCAGCCTTGCTCCTGTGGGTCCATGGGTGCGCCGAGCATGCGATCCGGACGTGATTCATGACGTGCTGCACGCACAAACGGCGCCCCCCAATGGCGGAATGACAAACTCTACCACAGTCTCCCACGATTTCCCACAGCCGATCTCA
>CAZPWN010000150.1:0-5297 GCA_964590475.1 uncultured bacterium
CGGCATGCCCGGCGGGGTCGACTGGAACGGTGCGTTCGTGGGCGACAACGGCGCGGTAGTGCTCAGCGTGCAAGGCGCGCAGGGTAACTACTACGGGTACATCCAGGTGCAAGGCCAGCAGTACCAGTTCCAGGCCCACCTGGACGACGCCACGCTGCACGGGAACTTCGGTGCGGGCTACGAGTTCTGGGCCGACCGCGATGGTCAGACCGTGTACCTGTACCTGGGCGATACGACCTACGTCATGCAGCAGCAACGATGAAACGCACGCGGCGGGTCGAAGGGAGGCTGCAGATGGGGCGGAACAGGCCGGACGGGGCAGGGAACGGAGAATCGAGCGAGCGTGCGCGTTGGGCCGCGGCCCCGCGAGCCGCAGCGTTGGGGGTGGTGCTCGCCCTGCTGTTGGGGGGTGTGGCGGGCGCGCAGTACGGCTATCCGTACGGCTACCCCTACGGCTACGACGCGACCGGTTACATGTACGGCTGGCCGATGGGCTACGACGCGACCGGCTACATGTACGGCTGGCCGATGGGCTACGGGAACGGCATGGCGGGGCAGGTCGACCCGCTGCAGCAGGAGATGTACATGACGGACCAGTACATGAACGCGCTCCAGCAGCAGTTGAACGCGGAGATGCAGCGGATCGAGCAGGAGATGGCGCAGTTCGACGCAGCGGCCAACGCCAAGATGGCGGAGATCTACCAGTACTTCATCAGCCTCTACCGCACCACCACAGGCGACGCGACCAGCAGCAACGAGGTGGCGCTGTACTACGGGCAGCAGATCCACTGTCAACAACACGCGCTGGACTGCCAGCTGGCGGCGCAGCAGGCGAATGAATCCGCTGCGGCCCTAGCGGCCAGCAACGCCGCGTTCCAGGCCCGCATGGCCTCGCAGCAGGCGGGCTTCGACGCCCAGAACGCTCAGTGGGCGGCGGATCAGGAGGCACGCTCCCAAGCCAACTCCGAGTGGATCGACACCGTGATCCGGGGCCAGGACGATTACAGCGCCGGCGGAGGCGGCCCCACGTACCAACTCCCGTTCGCGCCGTCACAGGGGCAGGCCTACCAGACCCCACTGGGTAACCCGCTGGTGTTCGACCAGTCGCAGAACATCTGGTACCAGATCGGACCGGACGGCAGCTTCACGCCCTACTACCAGGTGCCGTAGGCGGACCTAGGGCACGCCAACTAGCCTGGCGGTGGCTGGCTGGGGGGCCAGCCCCGTCTCCTCCTTGAGAAGCTCCGCGAAGCGGCCGTACACCTGGCGCGCCTCGCGGCCCCTTCCCCTCGAGACGAGCCTTCCGAGCAGCGCCCGCACGGCCTCCTCGTGGAGTGGTTCGAGCTCCATGATGCGCCTGAGATAATCCAGGGCCGTATCGGTGGTGCCGGCCAGCCCGGCCTCCAGCAGCAGCGCCACCACCTGTTCGCGCAGCTGGTAACCGGTGTCGGAGAGCGCCTCGAGGTCGAGTCCGGCGAACAGGGGCTCCTGGTACGTGGCCAGCACCGCGCCTGCGTCGCCCGCTCCCAGCGCTCGCACCAGGTCCGTGTGGTCGGACTCGAAGCGGCGGAGCCCCTCCTTGTGAAGGAACGTGGTCACGCCCCAAGGCTCCAACGTCTTGCGGAGCAGGTTCAGTTGCACCGCCAGGTTGTTGCGCTGCCTCATCCAGTCGATCTCGGGCCACATGGCCTCGCCGATCTCCTCCCGGCGCCAACCCGCCACCAACAGGGCGAGCAGTTGTTGTTGCCGTTCCGACAACGGAACCTCGCGCCCCAGCACCTGGACTGAGAACTCCCCGTGGAGCCGAACCTGCAGCGGCGGGATCTCGGCCAGCCGGTCCAGCACGGCTTCCGTCCAGCCGCTCTCCAGCACCTCCTCCAGGGGGTAGTAGCGCGCCAGTTCGGGCATGAGACGCGGGAGGAGCGTCAAAGGGAGGCCCGCGTAGCACAGGATGCGGCCGCGCCCGTAGGAGAGCTTGACCAGGGAGAGCAGCTCCTCGAGGACGCTCTCCGAGCGGGTGAGTAGGTAATGGGCGGCTTTCCAGTGGATCTGGTACTCGCGGTACGGGTAGGCCCCGCGGGTCTCCTCCAGGAGGCGGAGGGCCTCCTCGCGCTCGCCGGCGGCCTCCGCCCCCCACAGCAGTTCCAGCTTGGTGTAGGGGCCCATCTCGAGCGTGTGCTTGATCTGGTTGGCGGTGCTCAGGTCGCCACTGAAGCGCAAGGCGCGGAGCCAGAGGGCGCTCACCCGTTCGCTCAGCTCGAGCTGCTCCCAAAGGCGGGCGGCGGCCATCAGCGCGGGGAACTTCTCGAAGTCGAGCTCGATGAACGCCAGCATGGCCTCGATCATCAGGCGGTGGTAGGGAGCGGCGTACTCCAACGCTTCGCGCAGCATCCGCCCCGCGCCCTCCATGTCCCACATCAGGGCCATGTTCACGGCGGCGTTCTGCCGAAAGACGACGTTAGTGGTCTGATCCAGTCCGCCCTTCTCCAGGGTCGCCAGATGATCCGCCAAGCTTTCCTCTACCTCACCGTGCAGCTCCCAGCCGATGAAGTTCACGGCGTGACGCGCCTTGGTCACCATGAGTGTGCGAACGGGGCCGGGCCCCAGCCTGGCGTAGGTCTTTACCAGCGCGTTCTGCAGGGTGAGCGCCTCCGCGTAATCGCCCTGCATGTAGGCCACCTGGGCCAGGGAGTGGAGGGCCCGGCCCCGCAGTAGGGGATCCTCGAGGGGCAGCATCTGCTTCAGACTCTCGGCGTAGGGGGCACACTGCTCGAACCGCTTGGCGAGCGAGAGAGCGAAGACAGTGGCGGAGTTCAGGTGCACGCGCTCGCTCAGCGCTAGTCCCTCGTCGCCTAACAGGTGCTCCACCTCCGGCAGCGCCTCGTCGTAATGGTTGAGGAGCAGAAGCGCTTGGCACACGTAGGCGCGGCGGCGCGGGGTGCCGTGGCCCGCTACCAGGCCGTCCCACCGCAGATAGTCGGTGGGGTGCAGGTTGTGGAGACCCCCGTTGTCGGGGGAGTTCAGAAGCTCGTCGAGCGCCGTGAGGTGACCCGCCCGTTCGAGGGCGGTGGCGAGCTGCAACGGCGTCAGGCGCTTCGCGCCCACGTCCAGCTCGGCGTGCACCGCGGGCCTGTGGCGCTCTAGAACTCCCCCGGCCACGAGAGGATGCAACCGGTACGCGTCGGCCAGCTCCTGCAGGAACCCGGCGCGCACGAGCTCGAGAGTGGCCCCTGTGGCTGCGGAGCGTGGCAACTGGTCGAGCGCCGCTACGAACAACAGCTCACGCCACGCCGCTTCGCTCACGCTGCGCTTCACGCCCTCGAGAAGGGTGGCCGTGGAGGGCAGTGCGTCCGCCAGCGAGGCGAAGTGCAGGGGAAGGGGCCAGCCTTTCGTGTCGCGCAGCGCCTTGGCGGCGCGGTTCTCATCCCCGAACAGCGCGGCTGCTTCGCCTTCGGTGAAAGCCAGCATGTCGGCCGTCACGTGAGTGAGCCGGTCGGTGGTGGCCAGTTGCGCCAACGCGGAGTAGGGAAGGTGCTGCCGGCTCGCTAGCAGTAGCAAGCCGCCCACATGCTTAAGTAAAGGCTGCACGTCCTCGCTGCCGTCCAGTTCCTCCAGTACCAGCAGCGTGGGTTGGCGCCACAGCTCATCGAGGAGCACTCCCCACGGGGCGACAGGAGGCAGGTCGAGCTGCTGGGCTATGGCGGCGCGCGCTTCACGCTCGGCGAGCGACAGCCAGATCACGCGCCAGCCGCGACCCTCCAGCTCCAATGCCCACTGGCTGGCGAGGATGCTCTTGCCGTAGCCGTAGGGGGCCTCGAGCCACACCACGAAGCCCTCCTGATCCGGCAGTACCTCCAGGAGCCGTGGCCGTCTGAGGTGATGCAAGCTCTCGGTTGGTCGAACGCTGAACATCCGTGGAACCCTCTTGTTTTACGTTGCGAGGAGTATACGGGCTGGGTTCACACGGCAGACTCACCGGTGCCGCGGTGCACGATCCGCCCGCGAACCGTGGTGAGGAGCGCCTGCCCCGAGGCGTCAAGCACCGTGAGGTCGGCGTCCTTGCCCGGCTCCAGGCTGCCCCTGCGCGCGTGCAGACCCAGCATGGTGGCCGGCACGAGCGAGGTCATGATGGCGATCTGCTCCCACGTGGCGCCCACCTCCTCCAGCAGCACCATGCAGTTGCGGTTCATGGGGCTCATGCTCTCCGCCAGGGTGCCGTCCGGCAGCGTGCAGAGGCCGTTCTTCACGGTGACCACCCGGTAACCCTCGTCGTATATGCCGTCGGGGAGCCCGGTGAAGGCGCCCGCGTCCGTGATGAGGGCTATCTTGCCTGCGCCCTTGGCGCGGAGGGCTAAGCGCATTGCGGTGGGGTTCACGTGCTCGCCGTCCCCGATGAGCTCGGCCCACACCTCCTCGTGCGCCAGGGCCCACCCGGCGGTGCCGGCCTCGCGGTGGTGCAGGCCGCGCATGGCGTTGAAGAGGTGGGTAACGCCCCTCACGCCGGCTGCGTACGCGCGCTCCATCTGCGTCTCGGTGGCGTCCGTGTGCCCAGCCGATACGAATACCCCTTCGTTCGCGAGCCAGGTGATGAACTCCGTGGCGCCGTTTACTTCGGGCGCCAGCGTCACGTACAGGGGGGTCCCGCGCGCTGCCTCCAGGATGGGCATGAACTCCTGGCGGCTCGGCGGCCTTATCAGCTCACCACGCTGCGCGCCCTTCCTCTCCACGTTGAGGTACGGCCCCTCCAGGTGCGTGCCCAGGACGTCGGCGCCCGGCAGGTCCTGGCCGACAAGCTCTGCCGCCTGGTTCACGGTGGCCAGCATGTCAGCGGCCGTGGCGGTCGAGAGCGTGGGCAGGAACCCGGTCACTCCCGCCTGCGCCATGAAACGGCTGAGCTCCAGGAGCGGTTCGCCGCTGGTGTCGGCTCGTTGAAGCAGATCGGTCTCTACCCCCACGCGCCAGCCGCCGCCCCCGTGGACGTGGAGGTCGATGAAGCCCGGTAGGAGGGTGGCGCCTGGGAACGCTAGCTCCGTGTGCCCTGGCGCGGAGGCTTGGTCAGCTGGAGCGATGCTCACGATCACGCCGTCTTCCGCGAGGAGCGTGGCGTTCTCCATCACGCCCCGTGGGGTGACGACGCGTGCGGCCGTGATGGCCAAGGGAGGGGCGAGGTGGGGCATGTGGCTCTAAGTTATATCGCCGTCGCTGGTTCGGGGCGCATGGCGTCTCTCCTCCCGGCCCTCACGTTTTTCGCGTCCATACGCTCCGCTATCCGTTTATCGGAGCGTATGGACGCGAAA
>CAZPWN010000151.1:0-5274 GCA_964590475.1 uncultured bacterium
GAAAGAGTAATGAGTCAACGACCCCCACCAGGGTTCGAAAATAAATGAGTCAATGCGTATACTTGACTGGGAACCTGTGTGGTGGCATAGTTGCCTGAATCGCTTACATGGGGGTAAGTATGAAGCGTGTTGTGCTGGGGCTAGCCATACTAATTTCTGGACTTGTGTCCGCCCACACCTGTTGCTACTCTCGTACGGTTACAACGTATCTTATCCCAAGTGCAGATGATGAGTGTACCGTATTCATGTTTGACTTGATTGAGTGGAAAGAGTATCAGCCGACGAGTTCGGACCCGAATCACGGACATGAGTGGGTGACCGGTAGTTATTGGACTGGACCACATGGCTCAGGGAAGAATCCGGACTGTGAGTATGGCTTTTAGATTGTGATTGGAGAGGCGATGCGTAGACTCGGATTACCACAGAATTATGCCAAGTTGGTTTTACCAGTCGTCATGGGTGTCGTTCTAGTCGCCTGCCAGAGTGAAGGGGGGGAGGCTTCAAGGGATCCAATAACGCAGGGAAGGCCGTACAAGGATAATTACGACGTAGTGCAGCTTAGTGCGGACAGTGTTGGCGCTTTTCTCAGTGCCGCGACGTCTGGAATTCACGGTGATGATGGATACGAACTGACGCTGGAGGAGCGGTACTATCCAACGATGAATGCCTCCCGTTTTGTAGTGAGTCAAATCGGGTTGGCGGATAGGATAGCGTCCGTCGGTGTCACAGAGATTAGCCTTTCCATAACCAAGAATGGTGGAACGCTCGAGAGTATCGATATACTCAATCACCCAGTTGTGGATCTAACAGAGGAACCATTTGTTAGCGGATTCTTCGCAAGCGAGTTGTCGGCCCTAAATGGACCAAATCGCGTGTGCGCTGTTCTCTCGGTTGAGTACGCTGACGACAAGCATTACGCTCACGCGTTGAACACATGTGACCCGCGCGGCTTTGTCGTCACAGATTGAATAGATAAGATTGGTCTGTATGGCAGGGTCCCGTCAAGTGCTCGGTTTCCGCCAACTTGACGGGTGCATCCCTGTTTATGGGAATGGTTGGTAGGCGTGGTGGTGGAGTTGTTGGAAGTTGGTTAGTGGGTGTTTGGCGAGTTGTTGGGCTCTGATGCTAGCCATGAAGTGACGCCGGTTCCATGGACCGGCTTCGGCGGTCGCAGCAGTGCAAGGCGCTATCGCATTGGCTTACGTGGTCTGGGCCGAGTAGTGGGTATGGGGGCCCGGGGACGACTCTGCCGTAGTGGCTCAGTCTGACTCGAGGCTCTAGAACGACCGCTGGGTCGCCCTGATCACCGAACGCTTGGCTATTAGGTAACTAGCAAGCTGAAACGGGGACAAGGCTGGTCGGTCAATAGCAGGCTGACCAGCCTGACACAAGATATGCCAATCCCACGACCTAAGAGATTAATGCTCGCGGTACTCGCCGTGTTCGTCGGCATGTTCTGGGTGAGTCTTGCCGTGTATGCCTTCGCGGCTTCCTATGGAAGTGTTCGAGAGAACATTACAGCAGTTGACCTCCCCAGAGGTTGCCGGACTTACAGGACAAAAAGCCATCATTAGTGGAATTAACAATAAGTTCATTAGCCAGTCGGCCCCACCCTTACAGGTCCAAACGCTCCAAGAAGCGCCGCCGCGCTTCCTGGGGCACGATCTGCTCGGCCGCGTAACGGAACGCCTCGACCTGCTCCGGCGTGAGCGCCGCCTCGGCGAGGTAGGCGTGCAGCGCCACCTGGAACATGCCCTGGTTGATCAGATGGTGGGCGGCAGCGTGCGAGAGGGCCTCGATCTCGAAGACGACCATGTCCTGCTCGACGCCCCTCTGCGGGTCCGGCATCTCCACGTAGTACGGATCTTCGGGAATCGCGATCAGCGAAACGTAACCCTCCGGCCCCTCGTTGAACCAGCGGTACCTCGTGCTCCGCTGGTCTAGCTCGGACGTCCGTAACGGCCGCATGACGGCCGCTTCGAGCGCGCCGCCGTACCAGTCCAGGGCCTCACCTTCCAAGGGGGCGGCCTCGCCGTTGACCGTGTAGTCGTACTGGAACTGGCCGCCTTCCGCCCTGGTTATGACGACGCGGCGGGCCTGGAGCGGATCGCGCTCCTCGATGATCACGCGCGCGTCCGCGTCCAGGGCGCTGAGCCCGTCGTAGTCCGGAGCGGCGGTGACCTCCCCCACGAGCGTGGCCCATATCCGGTGCTTCTCGGCCGGCAATGGCTGGCGTGAAACCGGGTTGCTGGGGTTCTCGCCCAAGGGTACTAGGCTGGCGGCTACTTCCAGGAGGTCCTGGAGCGGCAGGGGCTGTACACCGGGATGTGGAACCTGATCGAGGCCGAGCATGAAGACGGTTTCGCCGTCCTGCCAGGCGAGGATCTGGCCGGTGCCGGAGCGCCAGGTGAGCTGACGCAGGGGAGGGCTGGCCGCCCAATGGCCAGACCAGTGGCCGCTGACGTACACCCCGGTCACGCCTCCGGCTCCAGCGGGTCCGATCCTCACGCTCTGGAGCTCCGCGTCGAGGCCGACAGGCAGTGGTACGAACCCGTCGGCGGGCGTCTGCATGAGGGTGAGCGCGCGCGTGGGGTCGCCGTAGGAGTTCTGGTAGGCGAACGTAGCAGCCGGGATGTTCTCGTCCCAGGTGGCGGTGGCGAAGCGGAAACCTTCCGGCAGGATCGTCGGGGCCGCAAGCGGGAAGGTGGCTCGTGCCTGTACACCAGCTAGGGACGGGATGTTCTCCCAACCGCCCATCGGAGCGTCCATGTAGGGCGAGAGGATGACCCCGTCCTCGTAACGTTCGAAGAGGCCGTCGGTGGCCGCCGAAGCGTTGGCCGAGAGGGCCAGCCACATGACCAGGGGCGCGAGCGCGAGGGCGGGTAGCGCCACCGGGGTGCGCACGCGGGCCGGCCGGGCGGCGCCCAACAGGCGGCGGATCCGCGGCGTGAGGTTGCTGGTGGCGGCCAGCATGGGTACCCGGATGGCCCGCTGCGTTTCGAGGCGTGCCAGGCTTTCAGCGAGCTCGAGGGGCGGCGCGCCGGTGGCTGTGAGAGCCAGGTCGTCGCACGCGTGCTCGCGCTCCATCTGCAGGGTGTTGGCCAACCACCAGGTAAACGGGTGGAAGAAGAGCAGCGCCTGCGTGGCACCCAGAAGCACGTTGATCAGGTAATCGTGCCGCTTGATGTGGGCCAGTTCATGCGCCAGGATCAGATCGAGCTGCGCGGGGCTGAGGCCGGTGATGGCGCTGGCGGGCAGCAACACCACGGGCCGCAGCCAGCCCACCGCCGTGGGTACATCGACTCGGGCGGACGCCAGCAGCCTCACGGGCCGCTTCAGGCCCAGTCTGTTAGTGAGAGTCCGGAAGCGCACCTCTAGCACGGGCAGGGGAGTACCGCCGCGCCTCAAGCGGTGCGCCACGATCATGCCGCCCAGCAGGCGCAGGGAGAGAACCGTGGCGATGACGAGCCAGGCGAGCGCCGTGTACGGAACCCAGGACCGTAACGTCTGCGACTCGGTCGCCGCGAAGCCGCGGGCGCCGGCTAGTACCTGGGAGGCGCCCTCGGTCCGGGCCGGCTGCCGGGCGGCTCCAGTTGTGGAGATCTGATCTGCCGTCTGGTTTACCGGGTTGGCGGTTCCGGTGGTGCTGGCTGTGGCCATCATCGGATGCAGAACGAAGGTGACGGCAGGGGCTGCTAACCAGAAGATCGCCACCAGGGTGGCGAGGGCGTGACGCACGTTGTGGCGGCTGGGGCCGAGCAGGAGCATGCCGAGCCACGCAACGCCTGCCAGGGCCACACCCTGCCAGAGGCTGTGCAGCAGGGTCCAACCGAGCCTGATCAGGAGGGGATGTTCGACGAGCGCTTCAAGCATCGCCGGCCTCCCGCGCCTTGTCGAGCAGGCGCTGGATCTCGTCGAGCTCCTCGGCCGAGGCGCGCTTGACGTCCAGCGCCCGCGACACCAGAGCCTGGGCCGATCCGCCGAAGGCCCGGTCCATAAGGTCACCTAGCAGCGTGCGCTGCGTGTCCTCCTGGCTGGAGAGCGCCCAGTATTCGTAGGTGCGGCCCTCCAGGTCCCGGCCTACCAGGCCCTTGTCGAACATGATCTGAAGCATAGTCTGGACGGTGGAGAACGAGATCTCCTCCTGCTGAGCCAGCAGCTCGTGTACCTGCCTCACGGTGCCGCGGCCATGCTGCCAGAGGACCTTCAGTATCTCGAGCTCGCGCTCCGTGGGACCGGTTGCGGGTTTGCGCGCCATGACGTCTCCTTCCGGTGATGAGCCGAGAGTAGACCAAAGAATTAGTTGATGTCAACTAGGTTATTAGGTGAGATGCGGTTGCCCGCCGGGCGCCCTGGTTTCCGGGCTCACTCGTACCGCCCGAGTCGCACGCTGGTCATGGCGCCCGCATCCTGCCAACGCTCAAGTACTGCGGCGAGGCGCACCACCTGCCACGGAGACCACCAGGTCTGGGCCTCCTTATGGAACACGTAACCGTCGCCCAGGCTCACTGCCGCATGCTGCAGTGCATCCTGGTCGTCGCGCCAGAGGAGTACCGTCCCTAGTTCGCTCGCGTCGCCCGGTGCTGGGCGGGAGGCGCCGAGCCAGGCTTGGAACCCCTCGCATTCCGTCCGCCCTTGCCGGCGCTCGGCCGTGAACGCCTCGATGACGGAACCGAAGCAGTTAGGTCCGCTCTCGGACGCAAAGGTGCCGGCGAGTATCTCCACCCCGGGGAGAACGCGTCGCACGTTGAGCCATGCACCGGAAGTCAGTTCGTGGCGAGTGCAGGGCGGCCTGTCCTCGCTGGCGAAACCGGAGAGCAGCCGGGCTTGGGAGGCCGGCGACAGCGTGGCGAAGAGGCGCGGCCACCACACGATCAGACCGTCAGCGCCAGCCCCTGCCAGGCGGGCGTGTTCACTGGGCGTCAACGGATCGACGAGGTCCGTTACGCGGAAGACGCTGCCGCGCCCCACCTCCAGCTGTTCGCGTAGAAGTTGGGTGCGCAGGTCTATCGGCAGGGCACTGAAGGTTGGTTCGTCGAGAAGGAGTAGATGGCGGGCGCTGCGGGTGACCTCGTAGGTGGCGAACGTGTCGTGAACGCTAGGGGAGAGTGCGGTGCGCACCTCGCCACCGTTCAGCCAGCGCGCTCGGCTCGTGCTGGGCAGCGGGAGCCTCCGGCGGCAGAAGAACGGTTGCACTTCGGGCGCGAAATGTCTCTTCCACCCCTCGAGGGTCGCGTCGTCGAGCCGGCAGTTGAGGAGCTCCACCTTTCCTCC
>CAZPWN010000152.1:0-5224 GCA_964590475.1 uncultured bacterium
GAGATCATGGTCCGCATGGACCTGCTCTCGTTCCACGAGGTGCAGGAGATCCTCAGGCGCCAACGCACCGAGAACCCGGGCACCCTGCTGGGCCGCATGGCGGTCGACATGGGCTACATAGAAGAGGACGACCTGGCGGCCGCGGTGGAGCTGCAGGCGCTGGAAGTGCTCTCGGAGCTCATGAGCTGGGACGACGGCGCCTTCGAGTTCACCGCGCCCGATACGGGCTCCACCCAGACGCCCGTGGGTGAGGGCATCGACGCGCTGGCCCTGCTGATGCGCGTGGCGCACGGCATGTACGAGTACAGCGACGCCGCGGGGCCGGAGCTGGTCTTCCTCAAGGCCGGAGACCCCACCTCCGTCGAGATGCCGCAGGGCGGCTGGGAGGTCTTAGGGCACGTGGACGGCCGCCGGTCCGCCCGCAGCATCGCCGCGGAGCTGGACATGAGCGAGCGCAAGGTGTTCCATCTCCTCGCCAGGCTGGCGGAGCTCGGCGTGCTGGAGCAGGCGCCCTACTCCGCGGACGAGCCGCTCATCCTGGTGGTCACCCCGTCGGCCGCGCTGGCGCGCCTGCTGCGGCTGACGCTCCTGCGGGCGGGCCTACGCGTCGAGCTGGTGGAGGATTACGCCGACGCCCTGCACGGCATCGAGGAGCACCACCCCAAGGCCGTGGTCATGGACGACGCGGCCGGAGCCGCCTGGGACGTGGTGCGGGAGGTGCGGCGCAGCGGCGCCCACGGTCACCTGCCGGTGCTCCTGCTGGTGGACCAGCCGCCGCGGCAGAACCTCTTCCGGCCCTTGCCGCGAGCCGAACACATGCTCAAGCCGTTCCACGAGATCGAACTGCAGCAGGAAGTTGGGCGCCTGCTGGGCAAGAGCTTCGGTACCGGGCGCAAGACTCCCACCTAGCGGCGGACCTCAACTGGGCGTCCGTCAGTCGGCGGACAGTCGCTGCAGCGTCTCCTCTATCAAAGCAACGCATTCCGGGTTCGCCATCACCTCGACGTTGGGCACGCTCTGCCCGTTGACGAGGCGCGCCACCGCCAGTTCCATGGACTTGCCGCTACGGGTGCGCGGCAGCTGCGGGACGGCGATCACCCGCCTGGGCGCATGCCTGGGCGAGGCGCCCGAGCGGATGGTGGAGACGATCCTGCGGCTCAGCTCCTCGGTGAGTGGAGCCCCGTCCTTCAGAGTGACGAGCAGCCAGATCTCCTGGTCGCCGTCCGTGCGCTTACCCACCGCCACGGCCTCGCTGACCTCCGGCACGGTCTCGAGGGGCCGGTAGATCTCGGCCGTACCTATGCGCACGCCACCCGGGTTGAGGGTGGCGTCCGAGCGGCCGTAGACCACGATGCCGCCCTCCACGGTGCGCTCCACCAGGTCGCCATGACGCCACAGACCCTCGTAGACGCCGAAGTAGGCGTCCTCGTAACGCTGGTAGTTCTCGTCGCCGAGGAACGCGAGGGGCATGGAGGGTAGCGGCGCCGCGCACACCAGCTCGCCCGGCTGGCCGACGACGTCGTTGCCCTCCTCGTCCAGCACGCGCAGGTCCACGCCCAGGCCCGGGCGTTGGATCTGACCGGCGTACACGGGCAGGGTGGGCACGCCCAGCATGAAGCAGGCAACTATGTCCGTGCCGCCCGAGATGCTGGCCAGGTGCACGTCGTCTTCGATGCTGCGGTACACGTAGCGGAACCCCTCGGGCGAGAGGGGCGAGCCCGTGGAGGCCACGGTGCGCAGACGCGTGAACGCCAGCTCCTTGGCCGGCTCGAGCCCCTGCGACTGGGCGCTTGCGAGGAAGCGGGCCGACGTGCCGAAGAAGGTGACGCCGAGGGCGTCCACTAGCCGGAACTGCGCCGCCGGGTCGGGCCAGGCGGGTGAGCCGTCGTACAGCACGATGGTGGCTGCCTGCGCGAGGGCGCTGACCAACCAGTTCCACATCATCCAGCCGCAGGTGGTGAAGTAGAACGCCACGTCGCCCGGCTTGATGTCCGAGTGCAGGCGCTGCTCCTTCATGTGGGTCAGGAGCGCCCCGCCGGCGCGGTGCACCATGGCCTTGGGCAGCCCCGTGGTGCCGGAGGAGTACAGCACGTAGAGCGGCTGATCGAACGGCAGCTGCGTGAGGATCGGCTCCACCGGCGCGTCGCCCGCGCCCAGCCACTGCTGCCAGTCGGCCACGTCCCCGCCGGGCTCCTGCGCACTCTCCCAGCCAGGGTATGGGAGGGCCACCACCTGCGTGAGGGAGGGCAGCGCCGCCGCCAGCTCCCTAACCACGCCCGAGGTGTCGAAGCGCTTGCCGCCGTAGGCGTAGCCGGTGGTGGCGAACAGCAGCTTCGGCCCCAACTGGGCGAAGCGCGCTGCGGCGGCCTCCTGTCCGAAGTCGGGCGAGCATGAGCTGAAGACCACGCCGAGACCCGCGCAGGCCAGCAGCAGCGCCACGGTCTCCGGCACGTTGGCGCTGAACGCCGCTACGGAGTCGCCCTGCTTCAGGCCGGCCCGCTGCAGGCCCGCCTGGATGCGGGCCACCAGCTCCCGCAGCTCGCGCCACGAGAGGCGCTGCTCCGCCCCCTCCTCGGTGACGCCGATGATGGCGGTGGCGTGAGGATCCTGCAGTTCGGCCGGGTAGAGCAGCGCTTCCGCGTAGTTGAGCGTGGCCCCCTCGAACCAGCGCGTGCGCGGCATGGGGTCGTCCGACATCACGCGGCTGGCTGCGGTGCCGAACGGCAGGCGGAGGTACTCCGCCAGGAGCTCCCAGAAGCGGCCGGCCTCCGCCACGCTGTAAGCGTGCAGCGCGTCGTAGTCCTGCAGCTCCTTGCCGGTCCGCTCCTGCACGAAGCGCCGGAAGGCGTCCATGGCGGAGGCGCTGATCTGCTCGGGGGAGGGCGTCCACAGGGGCGCTTCTACCTTGCCCTCCGCGGCGGCCTCGGAATTCTGGTGGTGCATCTTTCTACTCCTGGCGCCTCGACCGGGCGCGCTGACATCTGGAAGGTGGCGCCCACCGAAGGCACACTCGGCGAGCTCGGCTCCCGTCGCGGGTGCCCTGGTTCCGTCTTGGTCAGTGTACCCTTGGGCGTGCCGCAGAGCCGCCCGGCGAGCGCCGTCACCCACCGCAACGACACCACCCCCAAGCGCAGAGTAGACCGCCAGGACATGGCGCAACTGAGGCGCTTGTTCGGCTACGTGCGGCCGTACCGCGGCCGCCTCGTGGTCGGCATCATCGCCGTGGCGCTCGCCAGTCTGGTGGCGCTGCTCTTCCCTCTCCTGATCCGCAACCTGCTCAACACGGCCTTCGCGCCGGGGGCCGACGCGGTGGACGCCCGGGCGCTCCTCGACCGCACGGCGCTGACCATCGCCCTGCTCGTCATCGTGCAGGCCGTCTTCAACTACGTACGTACCTATCAGCTGGGCAGGGTGGGCGAGGCGGTGGTGGCCGACCTGCGCAAGGAGCTCTTCTCGCACCTGCTGAGCTTGCCGGTGCCCTTCTTCGAGGAGCGGCAAACGGGCGAGATGACCTCGCGGCTCACGTCGGACGTCTCCACCGTCCAGGCAGCCGTCTCGCAGGCGCTGGCGCAGCTGGTGAACCAGGCCATCAACCTGGTGGGCGGGCTTCTCGTGCTCTTCTACCTGGACGTGCGCCTGACGCTCGTCATGCTGACCGTGGTGCCGGCCGTGGCGTTCGCCGCGGCCTTCTTCGGCCGGCGGCTCAGGCGCGTGAGCACGGCCTTCCAGGACCAGGTGGCGGCCGCCAACGCCAGCGCGGAGGAGGCCATCCAGGGCATCAGGGTGGTCAAGTCGTTCACCGCCGAGGAGTTCGAGAGTAAGCAGTACGCGGCCGCCATCGACCGGTCGTTCGACAGCGCCCTGCACCGCGTCGTGCTGCGCTCGCTCTTCGTGCCGGCGGTCATCCTCTTCGGCTTCGTGGGCATAGGCGTGGTGGTCTGGTACGGCGGCCGCCTGGCCATAAGCGGCGCCATGCAGAGCGGCGACCTCGTGGGCTTCCTGCTGATCACGCTGTTCGTGGCGGGCTCCGTCGGCTCCTTCACCGGCCTGTGGGCGCAGCTGCAGGAGGCCATCGGCGCCTCCCGCCGCATCTTCGAACTGCTCGACGAGACGAGCGACATGGAGGAGCCTGCCGAGCCGGTGGTACCCACGCACGTCGAGGGGTACGTGGAGTTCGAGGAGCTCTCCTTCGGCTACCCGGACCGGCGCGGTGCGGTGCTGGAAGAGGTCTCGCTGACGGCGCGACCCGGAGAGGTCGTGGCGCTGGTGGGGCCCAGCGGCGCGGGCAAGAGCACCATGGTGAGCCTCATCTCGCGTTTCTTCGACCCCCAGGAGGGCAGGATCACGCTGGACGGCATCGACATAAGACGCATGCCGCTCGAGTTCCTGCGCTCGCACATCGGCTGGGTGCCGCAGGAGACGCAGCTCTTCTCCGGCAGCATCGCCACCAACATCCGCTACGGCACGCCCGGAGCCACCGACGAGGAGGTGAGGTCCGCCGCGCGCGCCGCCAACGCGGCCGAGTTCATCGAGAGGCTGGACGAGGGCTACGCCACGCTGGTGGGCGAGCGCGGCGTCAAGCTCTCGGGCGGCCAGCGGCAGCGCGTGGCCATCGCCCGCGCGCTGCTGAAGGACCCGCGGATCCTCATCCTGGACGAGGCCACCAGCTCGCTCGACAGCGAGTCCGAGTCGCTTGTGCAGGCGGCGCTGGAGGTCCTCATGCGGGGGCGCACCACCTTCGTCATAGCCCACCGCCTCGCCACCGTGAAGGGGGCGGACAAGATCCTGGTGGTAGATTCCGGCCGCATCGTGCAGCGCGGCACGCATCAGGAGCTGCTACAGGCCGGCGGGCTGTACGCCGACCTCTACGAGCGGCAGTTCGCGGTGGAAGAGGAGCCGCGGTAACGCGGAGGCTCGGCAGGCGCCGGGCCCTGCGGTAGCATCAAGGGTCATGCCGCTGACGGTACATACAGAGTTCACACCCAAAGGGGACCAGCCGGAGGCCATCTCCACCATCGTGGAAGGCCTCAACGACGGCCTCAGGTTCCAGACGCT
Organism: uncultured bacterium; assembly: GCA_964590475.1. Classification (GTDB taxonomy): domain Bacteria; phylum Deinococcota; class Deinococci; order Deinococcales; family Trueperaceae; genus JAAYYF01. The sequence continues at coordinate 5,056 of CAZPWN010000152.1, forward strand.
GCTGGGCGCCACGGGCACCGGCAAGACGTTCACCATGGCCAAGGTCATCGAGGCGGCGCAGAGGCCCGCGCTCGTGCTGGCGCCCAACAAGGTGCTCACCGCGCAGCTGGCTGCGGAGTTCCGCGACCTCTTCCCGGACGCCGCCGTCGAGTTCTTCATCTCCTACTAC
>CAZPWN010000153.1:0-5160 GCA_964590475.1 uncultured bacterium
GGCCGGCGGCCCCGAGTACCTCAAGAACTTCATGGAGATGAAGAGCGTTACCGAGAGGTTCTGAGGCTGCTTCGAGGTTCTGGGTCGTAAGTGAATGACCCTGCGGTGCGTGCGTTGACGAGGGTCGGCGCACGCACCTTCTACTTGGCTAAAGGTTATCTGCTCCTAGCTTCGGCTCGATCTGCCTGTTCTGATCGCTGCGTGTTATCAAATACTCTTGTATCAGGAACTCAACGTGGCCAAGCGGAACATGATCACCAGGTGGCTCCCCCATCCAGCTAGGACGAACACGTGCCACAGCTCGTGGAACCCGATCACGCCTGGCCACAGGTTCGGCTTCTTCAGGGCGTAGATCACCGCCCCTACCGTGTAGAAGAGGCCGCCGAGCCCGAGCCACGTCATGTTGGTCACGCCCAGCGACCTGGCCACCGGCACGATGGCTATGACCACCAACCAACCCATGGCGAGGTAGAGGGCGGTAGAGAGCCACCGCGGAGCTCCGATCCAGAGGAGCTTGAACACGAGCCCGGCGATGGCGATGCCCCACACGACCCCGAACAGGGTCCAGCCCCAGCCCGAGAAGTCCGGCTGCATGGCGATGAGCGCTATGGGCGTGTATGAACCGGCGATCAGAACGAAGATGGCGGCGTGATCGAGGCGCCTGAGCCAGCGTTCCAGCCGTGGCCCCGCCCTGACCGCGTGGAGCAAGGTGCTGGCGCTGAAGAGCATGACGGACGCGAAACCGAATATGGCCAGGCTGACCACCACACGCGGACTGCCGTCGCTGACCACCAGCAACCACACCGTGGCCGCCAATGCCAGCAGGGCGCCCAGCAGGTGCGTGATCGAGTTGACCGGCTCCTTGAACGGCCCACGGTCGGAGACGTTGCTCGCGTCGTTCGCTTCGTGGTGCTCTTCCACCATCGCCTTGTCTATGTTCTCTCCCTGGTTCCGGTTCCCTCGGGCCGGGTCTCCCCCACCCTGGTTCGTACCGTGCTGTGAGTGCATCGAGCTTTCACCTCCCGGCTTCCCCGATACGCGGCTCACCGGTCCCCGCTCTACTCCTGAGCGGGCCTGCGGAAGCGCACTCCCAAGTAACGCGATCCCATCCACACAAGGATGACACCGAACACGATCTGCAGAGGTCTTTCAGGCAGGCCGAGCGCGAACTGACCCCCGAGGAACGCCCCGATGACCACGCCGAGTACCAGGCCCCAGATGAGGCTGAAGTCGAGCCTTCTGGCGCGCCAATGAACGAAGGTACCGGCCAGGCCGGCGGGGATCATCACCGCTAGGCTCGTGCCCTGCGCGAGGTGCTGGTCCAGCCCGAAGGCCAGCACGAGGATGGGCACCACGAACGCCCCGCCACCGATGCCGAGGAGCCCCGTGAGCACGCCGGAGAAGAGCCCGAGCACCACTCCCGCCACGTAGCGCGCAGTGCCCTCGAAGCCGCTACCGGGGATCTCGATGCCGAAGAGGAGCACCAGCGATGTGAGCACCACCAGGCCTCCGAATATCCGCCGCAGCACGGCAGCCGGCACCCTCTCCGAGTAGGCGGCCGCCACCATGGACGAGGTCATGGCGGCAGCTGCCACCACCAAGGCCAGCTGGAGGTCGACCGCGCCGCCCCGCGCGTAGGCTATCGCTCCGACTATGCCGGTGAAGACCACGGCCACCAGGCTGGTGACGTGCGCCTTGTGCTGAGTAACCCGCGCCCAGCCCGTGAGCAGCGGGATTATGACCACGGCCCCGCCGAGGCCGACGAGACTGCCGAAGAAGCCACCGATCATTCCGATGAAGAGCGTGCGCAGGGAGGTCGACATCAGGCGCTACGGTAACGCAACGCCCGCCGCCCGAGGCGTGGTCTGTTGAGGATGGCCCCCACCAACATCAAGGTGAACGCGAGCAGCAGCACGAACTGCCAGTCGAACCAGCGCAGCAGGAACGTGACGATGGCCAGGATGGCCGCCAGCACGGCCTCCGGGTTCTTGTAGAGCGTCTTGGCCGCGAACACAACCAGCGGCTGCCGCGCCAGCAGCGCCTTGCCGCCGCGCTGCAGGGCCAGCTGCATGCCTTCCGGCCCGCGCTTCAGCGCCTCCCGGTAGAGAACGTCGTCCGTCATGCGCGCCGCACCCTTGCCGCCCCACCTAAGGCCGAGCAGCGGGCTGGGCGCCCGCTCCGCGAACTTGGCCAGCGCGGCCACCTCGTCCGCGTCGTCCGCGTACTTGAGGAGGCGCGTCGCCTTGGCCGGCCCGAGCTTGGTGCTCATGCGCCCCGCGTCCGTGAGCACGCCGGCGAGCGGGCGCCAGGCTCTCTCCTGCACCAGCTTGGCCGTGCTCCTTGCCAGGCTCTCGGACACGGCTCCTGCCCTGCGCGCTCCCTTCAGTAAAGACGCACCCGCCCCCAGTTGCGGCGCGAACGTGAGCACGATGCCGGTGGCCGAAAGGGCGACCAGCAGGGTGTCGGTCTCCTCACCCCGCAACCAGGCGGCGCCCTGCCGGGTGAGGTCGCGCACGTCGCCGAACACGATGAGGTCGCTGGCTATCGCGCAGGTGATGCCGGCGCCGTCCTCTCCTCTACCCGTCCAGACGCCGTCCACGCAGCGCTGGAAGACCGCGCTGAGTTCGTTCCAGCGGGACCGGGCCGTGGCGAGCTGTTCGGGGCAGTCGGCTGCTTCCGCTAGTTCCAGGGCGTCCGGGATGCGGTCCTCGTCGAGGGCCTGTTGGGCTTGCTGGCAGAACGGGTAGGGGTCCAGGGATTCCAGGTAGGGGCCGTCGTATTCGAGCCAGAGCTTGCCGCCCAGAAGGGCTACGCCCAGGAGCAGAAGCAGCAGTCCGAAGAAGCGCAGCAGTAGGCGGCGAAGGGGACGTAACACCGCCCGATGCTAAACCATCGGTCTGGTCTACGGGGTCCGAGAACTTGCAGACCCTGCGCGGCTGCCTGGCCCGCCCGCGCGCTAGAGGCGGGCTACTCCGGCCTCACCCTGCCCTGGGGGCGGCTTGCGCTCCATGGGACTTCTAAACGCGGGTGCGAAACCGCCCTTCGTAGCGGTCGTAGGCGTAGACCATGAACGCAGCCGCGTAGTGCGCCCAGTTCTGCCCTATCACCAGTACGTAGAGGGTCAGCACCAGTAGCATGGGCACGTGCCGCATGGGTATACGGTACTAGCCGGAGAGTTTTTCGAGCTCGCAGCTAACACTTGCGTTGGCTGCGCCTTTAGGTCCCCGCTTGGTTCTAGTTCCCAGCAATGTTGGATGTTGCCATAGCGGGAGTGGGTCTCGCGGTAGGCCTTCTTCGGACGCCGTCACAACGGAACGCCGCTCGCTTCGGCGAAATTGGGGGTATGGATTGGGGGTAAGCAGCAGAATCAGCCTGAAGACACGGAAGAAGCCCGTCCGGATCTCACGTCCAGGACGGGCTTCATACTGGAGCCAACGGTCGGATTTGAACCGACGACCTGCCGATTACGAATCGGCTGCTCTACCTCTGAGCTACGTTGGCGCGGCGCTGGGCGTGATGCCCGTTGCTGCGCACCTTCTACCGACTAGGAACGCCGCCCGCCCGGTACGGAGCAGGCGGCGCCCGTCTTTGGTGGTGGCCAGGGGCGGAATTGAACCGCCGACACTGCGATTTTCAGTCGCATGCTCTACCGACTGAGCTACCTGGCCGTGCTCCGAAGGCCAGGGCCGGCGCCCTGAGGTGCCGACCCTACGGTGCGGCCTTCGGTGGTTGGCGGAGCCGACGGGATTTGAACCCGCGACCTTCTGCGTGACAGGCAGATATGCTAACCGCTACACTACGGCTCCGCGCACTGCCCCGACCCGTTGCTGGCGCCCTCTCGGCCTTGTCGTTACCCTGTGGGTAAGCCGTTCTGGTGGGCGCTCCCGGCTCGGAAGCGAAGGGTAGGATACCCGGCTTCCGAGCCGTGTGTCAACGAGTCATGAGGCTTGTACGCCAGCCGGCGCAGGGGCTAATTGACTCCCTGCAACGAGGCCTTCCCCACGCCCAGTTCCTGCAATACGGCGCGGATGGCGTTGGGTCCGTAACCGAACTCCTCGTGCTGCTGCTTGGGGTCGCCGTGAGGCACCGTGGTGTCCTGGATGCCCAGGCGCTTCACCGTCACGTTCACACCTTCGGCCGCCAGCTCTTCCAGCACGGCGCTGCCCAGACCGCCCACCACGGTGTGATCCTCGATCGTTACGAGAGCATGCGCCGAGCGGCCTATCTCCGTGAGCAACGCCGAATCCAGCGGCTTCACGAAGCGCGCGTTCACCACGCCCACGCGCGGATCGGCGCCCGCGGCCTCCAGTGCGTAGCCCACGGTGGGCCCCAGGCCCAGCAGCCACACGGCGCCGTCCCGCTGCTCGGGCTCCTTCACGATCTCCCAGGTGCCCCACTCGATGGCGGGCCACTCCTCCAGTGGCTGATCGGGTGCGGGCTCCACCCCGCCCCGCGGCCAGCGCACGGCCTTCGGTCCGCCCAGGCGCAGCGCCTCCTTGAGCATGGAGCGCATCTCCACGGCGTTACGGGGCATGGCCACGCTCAGGTTGGGGATGGAGCGCAGGTAGGCCAGGTCGTAGACGCCCTGGTGGGTGGCGCCGTCCCCGCCCACGAGGCCGGCGCGGTCGACGGCGAAGAGCACGTCGAGGTTCTCCAGCGCCACGTCGTGGATGACCTGGTCGAAGCCCCGCTGCAAGAAGGTGGAGTAGATGGCCACGATGGGCTTCTCGCCCCGTAACGCTAGGCCAGCGCCTACCGTTACGGCCACGTCCTCGGCTATGCCCACGTCCACGTAGCGGTCCGCGTGCGTGCGGCTGTAGTCGACCAGGCCGCTGCCCTCTCGCATGGCGGGGGTGATGACCCATACCCGGTCGTCGGCCGAGGCCAGTTGCTGGGCGGCGTCGCCGAAGGCGTTGGCCCAGGTGTAGCTCTTGCCGGCGGCCACGGGTTTGTCCGGGTCGAAGGTCGAGGCGCCGTGCCAGGTGATCGGGTCGCTCTCCGCCACCTTGTACCCCTTGCCCTTGCGGGTCACCACGTGCAGCATGGTGGGGCCGTCCAGGCGCCTTATGTGGTCCAGGTAGTAGAGCAGCTGCTCGATGTCATGGCCGTCGATCGGACCCACGTAGCGCACGCCCATGGCGTGGAACGGGTTGGCGCTGG
>CAZPWN010000154.1:0-5136 GCA_964590475.1 uncultured bacterium
GCCCAGGCGCCCAGGCCGTCCAACACGGGCCGCAGGGCCTCGCCCATCTCCGTCAGCCGGTACTCGATGCGGACCGGCGTGGTCGGCTGGACGACGCGGTTCACCAGGCCCTCCGCCTCGAACTCCTTGAGGCGCTCGGACAACATCTTGTCGCTGATACCGGGTATGGACCGCGCGATCTCGTTGAAGTGAGTGGCCCCGTCGAGGAGCACGCGCAGGACGGCGCCGGACCAGCGCCGGCCGATGATCACGGCCGCCTTGTTGAAGCGTGGGCACAGCTCGACGTCGAACCTCTCCATGGCTGAGAGTGTATTACAGCCGCTCACTTGATGCAAGTAGCTTACTAAAGTATAGTGCAGGTGCAGCGGTCAGAGGCCGCTCATGGGCATGCCGCCCGAGGGCGGCTTCCACGCACATACGAGGCGTCGGAGACGAGCCGATGCGCTAACGCGAGAGAAGGGCAAGGTACGTGATGGAGTCGAACGGCGAAGGATTGAACGCGATGTTCTGCGATCTGGAGACTGGCGTGTGCGGCCCGGCCGACGCGCAGGAGGGCGCCGAGGCTGCGCCCAAGCTGACGCAACTGCGTCCCCCGGCCAAGAAGGTCGACATGTACTACGTGACGGACCCCATCTGCTCCCACTGCTGGGCGCTGGAGCCCGTACTGAGGCGCTTCGAGCACGAGTACGGCCAGCACCTCAACGTGCGCGTGGTCATGGGCGGCCTGCTGCCCGAGTGGGACGGCTTCGCGGACCGCGCCAACGGCATCCGTGGCCCCCAGGACGTGGCACATCACTGGCGCGAGGTGGGCGAGGCCTCCCGCATGCCGATCGACGGCTCGCTCTGGCTGCGTGACCCCGTTACGTCCTCCTACCCGCCCTCCCGTGTCTTCGTAGTGCTGAAGGAACGCGATCCGGAGCTGGCGCGCACCTTCATGCGCCGCGCCCGCGAGGCGGTCTTCGCCTTCGATAGGAACATCGCGGACCCCGCCGTGCTCACCGAACTGGTGGACGGGCTGGGTGTAGCAGACCTGGACGGCGCCAGCGTGGTAGCCGAAGCCGACTCCGAGCGGGGCATCGCCCTGCTGCAGCGCGACCTCGACCTGGCGCGCGAGCTCGGCGTGCGCGGTTTCCCCACCATCCTCCTGATGGACGAGGAGGGCGTCGGAACCAAGGTCACCGGCGTTCGGCAGCTCGAGGCCTACGTGGACGCGCTGACTCAGGTGCTGGGCGAGGGTGCAAGCCTTCGTAAGAGCGAACTGCTCCCGCTCCCCGAACTCCTCGAGAGCGAGGGGCGCCTCTTCGCCAAGGAGATCGAGGCCTACTACGGCGTGGCGCAAGGGGCCGTGGCCGGGTTCGTGGCAGAGCGCACCGAGGGTAACGGGCCCCGGGCCGGCTCCGTGCTGGGGGAGTCGTACTGGGAGGCCGAGGGCGTGGCCGAGGGCGCACCGGTAGCAGGGGATTAGTCCAGGTTCAGAGGGCGGCCCGCTACCGGGCGGGCATGACGACCAGGCCGATACTGATCGCGCCGGCATAATCGGAAGCGGACGGGAGGCGGTGAATGAGTTCGCTCTTCGATACTTCGGGCCTGGGTTCCATCCTCATTACGGGCCCCCTCGCCTACGTTGCGGTCATAGTGCTGATCAGGGGCTTCGGGAAGCGGTCCCTGTCCGAGCTGAACGCCTTCGACCTGATCGTCACGGTGGCCCTTGGTTCGCTGCTGGCCAGCATCGTCCTCGATGACAGCGTTTCGCTACTGGAAGGCCTGGTGGCGATGGTAATCCTGCTGGTGGGGCAGTTCGTGATCACGTTCCTCTCCACCCGTAGCAGGACCGTGATCCGTCTCGTGAGGTCCAACCCGACGTTGCTGTACAGCCGAGGGGCGTTCCTGGATGAGCCGATGAGGCGCGAGCGGGTCACCAGAGTCGAGGTCATGGCGGCGATCAGGAGCGCGGGCTACGGCTCCACCGAGAGCGTGGACGCGGTGGTGCTGGAAACGGACGGTTCGTTCTCGGTGCTCACCGGCGTTGGCTCACCCCAGGAGCTGCCAGGGGTCGGGTGAGGAGCCAACCACCGACTATCATGACCGCGCCCCAGGCGAGGAAGCCCAGATCCCACGCCAGCTGGTTCGGCCCTGGGCGGACGTGGTGGGCGCCCAGGAGCTGGTGGCTGACCAGGCCCTCGAGCAGGTTGAAGAGCCCCCAGCCCACTAGCAGCAATCCGACCAGCACGCTCATGGGCCACGCCCCGTGCCGACCCCTCGCCACTCCCCAGAGGAGGAACAGGCCGACCACGGTGAAGACGAACGTAGCCGCGTGGAAAAGGCCGTCGGCGAGGGTGTTGATCTCAAGCCCCGCCACGGTGTTCACCGGGTAGATGTTGCTGACCATGTGATGCCACTGGAGGATCTGGTGGAGCACTATGCCGTCGAAGAAGCCGCCTAAACCTACGCCCGCCAGGACGCCGCCCCAGATGACGCGGCGGCGTTCGGAGGCGGCAGCTCCCACCGTCACGCTCTCCCGGCCAGTACCGGCTACGCGCCCTTGGGGATCTGGTGCCGACGCCCTCGTCGTCATGGGGCTGCACCGTAGCAGCCTGTCTGGAGGGCGGTGCGCCTTAGGGTCACACGGACGGTAGCGGCCTTGCCGGGCCGGGGCCTCCTTGCCGATTCTCCGGAGCATGGTGAGCCGCGCGTTCGGCGTTCGGCGGACAGCGACGACTCAAGCGGTGCGTCTTCTCAGCGTCACCGCGCCCAGCGCCACCGCTCCGAACGCGAACGCCCCGATGATCAGCAGCCTGGTGGCCACGTAAGCGCCGCCCTGACTGGCCGTGGCTACGGCGTTGAGAGCGTCGACGGCGTGCGAGAGAGGCAGCCAATCCGAGATGACGTGAAGGGTCCGCGGCATCTGGTCGCGGGGCAGGATCACGCCGCCCAGCAGCACTTGGGGGAAGACGATCGCCGGCATGAACTGAACGACCTGGAACTCGGACTGAGCGAAGGCGCTGGTGAAGAGCCCGAGGGCAGTGCCGAGCACTCCGTTGGCCACGGCCACGGCCAAGAGTAGCCACAGTGGCCCGGCGATGTGCAGACCGCACACCCAGACGGCGAACCCCACGGCGATGGCGGCCTGCAGCAGGGCCAATAGGCCGAACGCGAGGGCGTAGCCCAGCAGGAAGTCGAGCTTAGGCAGAGGCAGCGTGAGGAGCCTCTCCAGGGTGCCGCCCCTGCGTTCGCGCAGCGTGCTGATGCTGCATACGAGGAACATGACGATGAAGGGGAAGAGCGCCAGCATGGCCGGCCCCACCTGGTCGAAAACGGGGGTGGAGGAGAGGAGCCAGGCCATCAGGCCGATCAGGAGGCTCGGCACCACCAGCAGCAGGCCGATGGTCCTCCTGTCATGCCGGATCTGAGTAAGGACCCGGCGCGCCGTGAACCAGGTCCGCTTGGTGATCATGCGCTTAGCGCCTCGCCCGAAGCCTCCCGGGTGCGGATCAGTTTGATGAAGGCCTCCTCCGCGTCGTTCGAGCCCGTTCGTTCGAGGAGTTGGGCGGGAGTGTCGTCGGCCAGGACGCGTCCCTGGCGCATCAGTAGCAGGCGGTCGCAACGGGTTGCCTCGTCCATCACGTGGCTCGAGACCAGCAGGGTGGCGCCCTCGCTCGCCAGGCGGCGGAAGAGCGTCCAGAGATCGACCCGGAGCAGTGGGTCGAGCCCGACGGTGGGTTCGTCGAGCACCAGCACCTCCGGCGCGCCCAGTAACGCCACCGCCAACGACACCCTGCTCCACTGCCCACCCGAGAGGGTGCCGGCGAGCTGATCCGCCTGGGGCGTGAGGTCCGTGCGCTCCAACGCCAGATCGGCGCTCTCCGGGGCCACTCCCAGGACGCTCGAGAAGTAACGGAGGTTCTGCCGGACGGTGAGGTCCGGGTAGATCCCGGCCCCCTGGCTCATGTAGGCCAGCCTGCGCCGCAGAGCCGGATGCCCGGCGGGGAGTCCGAGGACCTCCACCCGGCCCCTGGCGTGCCGCTGCACGCCCACCACGGAGCGCATGAGGGTGGTCTTGCCGCAGCCGCTCGGTCCGATAAGGGCCACGAGCGAGCCGCGCTCGATGCGCAGGGCCACGTCGTCGAGCACCTCGAGGCCGCCCCGCATCACGTGCAGGCCCTCGATCTCCAGGCCGTTGCCGCTATAATTCATCATGTGATGAATTATGCGGGCCGGTTCGTGGCAAGTCAAGGGGTCGTGGTTGGCGCGTTGGTCAGGGGTCTACCGGCTAGGTTGGCGCCTCAAGCCTCTTCCGTCTCGAGAGCCGTTATTTGCTCGTGCGGGAAGCCCAACAGATGCCACCGGATCACGGGTCCCACCCGGGCGGCCACCTCCTCGATGGAGGCGCTCGCCAGCGGCTCGACTCTGACCCCGTAGCGGACCATGATCAGGCCCACGACCTGCGTTGCCGCCAGGTTGGCTCTCATCTCCCCGTCCGCGAGAGCGGCAGGCGACGCGTCCCCGCTGTGCAGTTCGGTGGCGATGCGGTGGAACACCTCGCTGACGAGGAACTGCCGGAGCATCGCGGCCGCGAAGTCATGGCCGAGAGCGGTGCGGATGAGGCCCAGGATGGTCTTACGCGCCGTTGGTCTCTCGAGCGCCTGGCAAACCAGCGTCACCAGGTTCTCCCCGATCCGCTCGCGCGGTCCCTCGAGCGCCATACTCACTATCCGGTCCGGGCGCAGCGGCGCCTCGATGGAAGCAGCGAACAGGTCGGCCTTGTCCTCGAAGTAGTGATGAACCAACGCCGCGTCCACGCCGGCTTCGAGCGCCACGGCCCGCAGCGAGGTGGCGTCGTAGCCGTTGGCGAGGAAGAGCTTGCGGGCGGCCGACAGGATGGTCTCACGCGTGTCTCCCGCTGCTGCCGGCCTGCGGCCGCGCCGCTTGGGGGGCCGGCTCACGGTATCTGACGCGCGGAGAGGAGTTCTGGAGAGGCCGTCATAGTGGGGCGAGCATAAACCTGAGCCTTGGGTGGTGAGGCGGCCGGGGCGTGAACGGGAGTGGATGGAAAGAGAGGAACCCCGTCTTCGGATGTGGAAGACGGGGTTCTAAGTGGTGGGTCGTGTAGGACTCGAACCTACGACCTACTGATTA
>CAZPWN010000155.1:0-5129 GCA_964590475.1 uncultured bacterium
CCAGTCCGGTGGCGAGCATCAGAGCCTGCATCGCCAGGCAGGCGAGCAGAAGGAAGTCGTAACGGGCCAGGGGGAGTGGCGCGACCTGCGACAGAGCGAGCATCAGGAAGATGAAGACGGGGAAGAGACACGATCTGGCGTTCTTCCAAGCGAAGTTGATCAACTCGAGGAGGTAGCGGCCGGCCCGAGCGCGGATGGGGAGGTCGATGGCAGCGGTTCGCAAGGTGTCTCCGTCGTGAGTCAGTTACACATCATACACATGCCGACGCCACGCGCCGGGTCGATACCTTGCCCTTTGCCTAACGGCCCCGCGCGATCGGCCAGAGGTTCACCCCTCGAGCCGGTCTATCAGCAGCGGCAGCGGATCGATGGGCTGCCAGCCGCACCACTCGCCGAGGCCGCCCATGTAAACGCCGAAGTGCAGGTGGGGCGCCGTGCTGGCGGCGTTGCCGGTGTTGCCGACGTAGCCGATGACGGTCTCCACGTCCAAATACTGGCCGACCTCGAGGCCGGCCGCCAGGGCGTCGAAGTGGGTGTAGAAGTAGCGCACGCCGCCGTCGCCCACCAAGGTGGCGGAGATGCCGCCCAGGTCGGTGGTAGATAGGCGCGTGATGAAGCCCGGCGCGGCCGGCCGCACGGGCGTGCCGCGGGGCGCCATGATGTCCACGCCTTCGTGCAGGCGACCGCCGCTGCGGGGGTCGCCGAAGGATGGGTACACCTCGGCCGTAACCGCGCCCTCCACAGGCATGAGCAGCGCGAACGGTAGCGACGGCCCCACCTGATCCATGAGCCGGGGCCGGTAGTTGGCGCCGCCGATGCCCTCCATCGACGCATCTGCCGTGCAGACGTGCTGCGGCCACTCCACCGCGGGTTGGTCGACGGTGCTGGCCTGCGCCGCAGAGCTCTGCGTCTGGGCGTTCACGTGGGCCGGGCGTGCGCCGGTCCGCATGACCGAGCAGCCCGCCGATAACGCGAGGACCGCCAGCATCGGCGCCACCCTGAGGGTGAGGCTCATCGCTGACGGCCCTCTACTTACTTTCTCCTGCGGCGTTGGCACGCCTCGACTGTAACCGGCGCCGCCGGCGCGCGGCGTTCATTCTCCGCGTATTCTTCTCTCAGGTTTTGGCCGCCCGGGAGTGCAGGGGCGCCCGGGCGGCGCCGCGCTTATTCGCGGCCGCTTCACCTGCCTTCGGCGTTGGCGCGGATGGCGTCCGCCACGTAGGCCGCGAGGCCCTCGGCCTTGTCCTCGTAGTACTTGGTGAAGCGCGGGTCGGCCATGTACATGTCGGCCAGGCCCCGGTGCATCTCGTAGGAGCAGTCGTAGAAGTTCCGGCTGATCTGCTGGCGGTGGGCCTCCGCCGCCGCTTTGGCGCGCTCGTCGGTGGCGGGCACGCCGGCCCGCATGAGCTCGATCAGGCGCTCCTCCACGGCCGCCGCTTCGGCCCCCAGGCGTTGCCAGTCGGCCTTGGTGTAGCCCCTGGCGCGCTGCTGGCTCTGCTTGTAGGCGTCCGTGTGGCCCCAGCGCTCCTCGGCTTCCTGCGCGTACTTGCTGGGGTCGTCGTCTCCGAACAGGTCGAACATCTCCTTGGGTGTGAGGTTGATACCCATCTTCCTTGCCTCCATCTGCCTACGGACCTGCCGGCGCATGGCTAGCAGCCGCTCGAGCCGCGCGTTCAGTAGCGCTTCCTGCTGCCGCAGGTGCTCCACGGGGTCCGTGTCGGCGTGATCCAGGAGCTGCGCTATGGCCTCCAGTTCGAAGCCGAGCTCGCGGTAGGCGAGGACCTGGCTGAGCCTCTCGAGCTCCGCGCGCCCGTACAGGCGGTAACCGGCCTCCGTGCGAGTGGACGGCGAGAGCAGGCCGATGGCGTCGTAGTGGTGCAGCGTGCGCACGCTCACCCCAACCAGCTCGGCGACCTCCCCGACCGACAGCTCGGCCACCTCGCCCGGCCCCTCTCTGGGATCTCGGATCATGGCGCACCTCCTTCACCGAGCAGCCTAGAGCCTCACGTTACGTGAGGGTCAAGAGCTGCCTCCACATGACATGGTGGCGCCCGCCACGGGATACCCTTGGGCGTGGCGATAGATGCCCTATTCGACATGCACGCTATCCGCGAAGGCGCCGTAAGACTGGCGCACGAGGCGGGTCAGAAGATCCTCGATATCTACGCATCCGAGTTCGAGGTGACCGCCAAGGCGGACACCTCTCCCGTGACGGCAGCCGACCTCGCTTCCCAGGAACACATCGTCGAGGGGCTGAAGGAGCTCACGCCCGAACTGCAGGTGATAGCCGAGGAGAGCGACCCTCCCACCTTCGACGAACGCCAGGGCTGGAACCGTTTCTGGCTGGTGGATCCGCTGGACGGCACCAAGGAGTTCGTCAAGCGCAACGGCGAGTTCTCCGTCAACATCGCGCTGGTGGAGGGCGGCTACCCTATCCTCGGGGTGGTCCACGCGCCCGTCACCGGCCTCACGTACGTGGGCACGCCCAAGAGCCGCCACACCCAGGCCGCAGCCTGGCGTTACGACGCGGAAGGCAACGCTCACCCCATCCACGTCCGCGCTCCCGACGGCGGCGGCGTGAGGATCATGGTCAGCCGCTCGCACGCCAACGCCCCCACCCGCGAGTTCATCGAGGCCCTCACCCAGCAGTTCGGCGAGGTGGAGACGATCCCCCGCGGCAGCGCCATCAAGAGTTGCCTGGTAGCCGACGGCACGGCGCACTACTACCCGCGCCTAGGACCCACCATGTGGTGGGACACCGCCGCCGCCCAGGCCGTTCTGATAGCCGCGGGTGGCGAGATGCTGGCCGAGGACGGCAGCGGACCGCTGAGGTACGGCGGCGAGAGCATCGGGAACCCGCCGTTCGTGGCGGTGTATTCGGTGGAGGCGTTCTTACCTAATACCTGAACCAGGGCGCAGGGAGTGACGCACAGCGTCCAAGACCTGGTGCGCTCGAGTCCACGATCTGATCATCTACGACGACCCTCGTCCGACGACAACCGGCCCCGGGACCATCCCCGGGGCCGGCTTCGAGCCTGCTTTCTAGCTACTTACCGGTTCCAGCTCGTCACTGGATCAGCGGATCATCCAAACGGGCGCCACTTCGACGTTCGCCGTCTTCGTGGCACCGACGGTCACCGTCACTTCTTCGGCGCCGAAGCGGTCCATCATGCCCACGCCCTCGCCGGACTGGCGCTGCTCCAGACCGACGATCAAGTAGTTACCCGCCGGCAGACCGGTCAACTCGTAGTCCCAGCTGCCATCGGCGTTACGGGTGGCGGACGTGCTGAAGGCACTCAGCGCCTCCAGGCTACCGAGGTCGCCCAGGCGCAGGTCCGGCGCGGTCTCCCTGTAAGGCACCGCGTAGACGACAGCGCTGAGGTCGTCTGCCGTGAGGTTCTCACCCAGAAGGGCAGCTTCCGCGTCGAGCAGGCCCGCGCCGCAGAGGTTGAGGCCATCGAAGCCGCGGGCGGGAACGTTGCACTCCGCAAGCGTGAGCGGCATGGAAGCGTTGATCAGGCGCTCGCGCACCTCGCCCAACGTGAGGTCGGGGTAGCGCGCGAGGATCAGCGAGACCACACCGGTCACGTGGGGGGCGGCCATGCTGGTGCCCTGCATGAGCCCGTAAGTCGCGGTTCCGTTGACGTGCCTCGTGCTCACGACTCCCGCATACATCGAGTCGTCGCCCGGGAACTCCGGATGGTAGTAGTTCGCGTCGCCGCCGGGCGCGAAGACATCGATGTACGCGCCGTAGTCCGAGTAAGAGGCCCGCGCACCGGTGGGGCCGGTGGCGCCGACGGCGATGACCGAATCGCAGCTAGCGGGGAAGAAGGGATCGCTAGGGCTGGAGTCGTTCCCGGCCGCGACCACCGTGATGGCCCCCGTCTGCTCGTACACCTCGCTGAACAGTTCGTCCAGGTCCAGCGGGCAGACCTCGCCGATCAGGCCGCCCAGGCTCATGTTGATCACGCGGGCGGGGTTCGGGTTGATGTGTTCGCCGTACTCAGGCTTGTCGTAACCGGCGGCCCAGTAGACGCCTTCGATGATCCCGGCGAACGAGCCGGAGCCGGCTGCGCCCAGAACCTTCACGTGCGTCGGCGTCAGGTTCCAGTTCACACCGACCCCGCCCGCCGCGTTGTTGGCCTGTGCAGCGATGGTACCCGCGACGTGCAGACCGTGATCACTACCACCTGCGTTGGACCAGTAGTTGTCTATCGGTCCTTCAGAGGCGTCCGGTGCCCCTTCGAACCAACCCACGAAGTTGGCCCCGGTCGTGGCGAACTCCATGTCGGGGTGAGGGAAAGCGCCCGCGTCCAGCACAGCCACCGGTACGGTCGCCGATTCACCGGTCTCTATGATCCAGGCCGCAGGCAGGTTCAGCTGCTCGTAATGCCAGGCCTGCAGACCGTACAGCGGATCGTCGACCGTGACCTGCTGCTGCGTGAGGATCCAGTTGGGGAAGACGCCGCGGACGCTGGAGGTAGCGCGCAGCTCCTCTACGAGTGCCCTGGTGCCCGCCTCGTCCAGCCCGTCGACCTTGTAAAGGGCCAGGCCCGACCGCGTGGGGTAGGCGCGAGCCTGCTCGGCCTCTGTCCCCTTGAAGCTGAAGTCGCCGTCGGCGCTGAAGGCGAAGCCCTCGGCCGCGGCAACCGACAACCCTTCGGAGTTCGTGGATATCTGAACGTCCGGGCGGCCGCGCTCGAATGTGACGAAGATCTGTCCGGGCACGATGTCCGCCAGTTCCGCGGACTGGGGGCTCACTTGGGGGCTCGCCTCTGGAGCGCTAACCCTCGTAAGGGTGCCTTCGACCGCACCGGTGGTTGGCGGCGTTCCGCCTCCCCCGCAGGCCGCCAACAGCAGCACGACCGCCGCGGCGGCAAGCGAGTGTTTCCAGCTCCACTTCATGTGTCTCCTCCCCTGCCGGGAACGGTCACCGGCAGCTGCTACCTTCGGATTCAAGATGCAAGAGGTAGCTCCTTTTGGCTTGCCCGTTCACCATAAAGCGGTCGGGTGATGCGCCGCAATGACATGCAGGGGTTGGGGGGTCGACCCGGCCCGAGCAAAGAAGCCTCTGAGACGGTAGAGGCGCTATGTCTCCCCCTTCAGCCCGCCGGCAATGCGGTCTCGAA
>CAZPWN010000156.1:0-5095 GCA_964590475.1 uncultured bacterium
GCCCAGGGCACCGACGCCGTGACCCTCGACCCGCACGACGCCACCGACTCCCCGTCGGCCACCGTCACCAGCCACCTCTACGAGACGCTGTTCGAACTCACCCCCGAGGGCGACATCGTGCCGCACCTCGTCACGGACTACGAGTTCACCAACGACGGCCTCGGCCTCAACCTCACCGTCCGCGAGGACGTGACCTTCCACGACGGCACCCCGCTGACCGCCGAGATCGTCAAGGGCAGCCTGGACCGCTTCCTCGATCCCGAGAACGCCTGGACGTTCCGCTTCCTGCTGGACGCCATCAGCGACGTCACCGTCACCGGCGACTACACCCTCGAGATCACCCTCGCCAACCAGTTCGCCCCGCTGCTGGCGCACATGACGCACTCCTCCACCGCCATCGTGCTGCCTTCGGCCGCCCAAGAGTTCGGCGACGACTTCGCCTCCAACCCCGTCGGCACCGGCCCCTTCAAGTTCGTCTCCTGGCAGCGTAACGACGCCATCGAGCTCGAGCGCTACGACGGCTACTGGGGCGAGCAGCCCGGCGTGAGCGGCGTGCGCTTCCTCACCGTGCCCGAGAACGCCACCCGCATGGCGCTCGTTGAGAGCGGCCAGGCCCACGTGGCAGTGCGCGTGCCCCCGCAGGACATCGCGCGCCTCAACGCCGCCGACGGCGTGACCGTGGAGAACGTCTCCAGCCTCCGCACCATCTTCATGTTCATGAACTTCACGCACGATCCCATCAGCGACGTGCGCGTGCGCCAGGCCATCAACTACGCCATCGACAACGAAGCGCTGGCCGAGTTCGTGCTGGGCGGCGCCGTGCGTCCGTCCGACGCCCCCATCGCCCCGGGCATCTTCGGCTACACCCCGGTCGGCGACTACGACTACAACCCCGAGCGCGCCCGCGAGCTGCTGGCCGAAGCCGGCTACGCTGAAGGCTTCTCCACCACGCTCTACTCGCCCTCCGGCCGCTACCTGCAGGACATCCAGACCGTGGAAGCCATGCAGGAGATGCTCGCCCAGGTCGGCATCGACGTGACCATCGAGACCCTCGAGTGGTCCGCCTACCTCGAGCTCTCCAACGCCGTCCCCGGCGAGAACGTCATGCCCGTCGGCCTCCTCGGCTGGGGCACCGTCACCGGTGACGCCGACTATGGCCTCTACCCGCTCTTCCACACCGAGCAGCAGCGCCCCGTCGGTTCCAACCGCGGCGCCTACTCCAACGAGCGCGTGGACGAGCTCCTCGACTTCGCCCGCACCAACACCAACCCCGAGGAGCGCCTCGAGGCCTACGAAGAGGCCATGACGCTCATCTGGGAGGACGCCGCCTGGCTCTTCCTGCACAGCGAGACGCAGCTGGTAGCCGTGCGCGACAACGTGAACGGTCTGGTCATCCACCCGACCGAGCGCGTACTGGCTCACACCGCCAGCCTCGAGTAATGAAGGACGCGGGTGGGAGGCGGCATCCACGCCTCCCACCCGCTCCCGGTTACCTCCGGGGCCCGGCGGCCCGGCCTCGCGCCGGAACCGTTCATATAAGATCGACATATCTTGCTGAAACGAATACGAATCTAGAGGACTTCTCTTGACCCAGTACACTATCCGGCGCCTGCTGGTGGCGCTGCCCTCCTTGCTGGGCGTTCTCATCATCGTCTTCCTGATGGTGCGCTTGGCCCCCGGCGATCCGGC
Organism: uncultured bacterium; assembly: GCA_964590475.1. Taxonomy (GTDB): domain Bacteria; phylum Deinococcota; class Deinococci; order Deinococcales; family Trueperaceae; genus JAAYYF01. The sequence goes on from CAZPWN010000156.1 coordinate 1,690, forward strand.
CCTGCTGCTGGCCGGGGAGTTCGCCGACGCCGCCACCGTGGAGCGCATCCGCGAGCGCTTCGGCCTCAACGACTCCATGCCGGTGCAGTTCCAGCGCTTCATCACCGGCGTGGTGCAGGGCGACCTGGGGCGCTCCACCCGCACCAACCGGCCCGTCACGCAGGAACTCATCGACTTCTTCCCCAACACCGTCGAGCTGGCGGTGGCGGCCATCATCTTCGCCCTCGTGATCGGCATCGGCTTAGGGATAATCTCGGCCCTCAGGCCGAACTCGTGGGTCGACGCGCTCTCCATGATCCTCGCCCTCATCGGCGTCAGCATGCCCACCTTCTGGTTCGGGCTGCTGGCCATCCGCTTCTTCGCGGTGGAGACGCCCATCTTCCCCGTGGCGGGCCGCGGCACGTTCGCGCACCTGGTTCTGCCCGCCATCACGCTCGGGCTGTCCAGCACGGGCATCATCGCGCGCATGACGCGCTCCGCGCTGCTCGAGGTGCTGGGGCAGGATTACGTGCGCACGGCGCGCGCCAAGGGCGGCGCCCCCCGCACGGTGGTGTTCAAGCACGCACTGCGCAACGCTCTCGTCCCCGTACTCACCGTGGGCGGCCTCGAGTTCGGGTCGCTGCTGGCGGGCGCCGTCATCACCGAGACGGTCTTCACCTGGCCCGGCGTGGGCCGCATGCTCGTCACCTCGGTGCTCTCCCGCGACTACCCGGCGGTGCAGGGCACCGTGCTGCTCATCGCCGTCACGTTCATCGTGGTGAACCTTCTGGTCGACCTCGTCTACGGGCTCATCGATCCAAGGATCCGGTATGACTGACACCCCTGCCGCCGTTACGGAAGCTCCCAAGGAGCGCCGCCGCGCGCCCCGCTGGCGCCGCCGGCTGGCCCGCAACCCACTGGCCATCATCGGCATCACCATCATCTCGCTCTTCCTCGCGGTGGTGGCGTTCGCGCCGTTCATCGCCCCCTACCTGCCGCAGACGCAGGACCTGCGCACCACCTACCTGCCGCCCGGCACGGGGGTGAGCCTCCGTGGCCCCGAGGGGCAGTTCGGCATCTGGGTCAGCCGCTCGCAGCGTTCACCCAGCAGGGGTATCGAGGTGGACGACAGCGCCGCCTACCCCGTGAAGCTCTTCCAGCGCGGCCCCAGCTACAAGTGGCTGTTCGGCCTCGTGGAGTCCGACCTGCACCTCTTCGGCGTGGACGGGCCCGTGCGCTACTACCTGCTGGGCACCGACGAGCAGGGCCGCGACGTCTTCTCGCGCTTGGTGCACGGCGCCTGGATCTCGCTCTTCATCGGCCTCATCTCGGTGGGCATCGGCCTCGGCATCGGAGTGCCCGTGGGCGCCATCTCCGCCTTCATGGGCGGCTGGGTAGACATGACCGTGCAGCGGTTCGTAGACACGCTCCTGGCCTTCCCCGGCATCCTGCTCGCCATCGTGCTGGTGGCCACCTTCGGGACGGGTCTGACCAACCTGATGATCGCGGTGGGCATCGCCGCCATACCCATCTACGCCCGCATCATCCGCGGCTCCGTGCTCAGCATCCGCAACCGCGAGTTCGTGGAGGCCGCCCGCGCCCTCGGCCGGCGGCGCATGGGCACGCTGGTGAAGCACGTGATCCCCAACGCCCTCGCGCCCCTCATCGTGCAGTCCAGCCTGCAGATGGCCATCGCCATCCTCTTCGCGGCCGGCCTCGGCTTCCTGGGCTTAGGCGCCAAGCCGCCGCAGCCCGAGTGGGGGCTCATGCTGGCGCGCGGGCGAGAGTATCTCGCCGTGGCGCCGCACGTGGCTACCTTCCCCGGGGTGGCCATCATCCTCGTGGTGCTTGGGTTCAACCTGCTCGGGGATGCGCTTAGGGACGCGCTGGATCCTCGGAAATAGGCTGCTGCGTTAGAGCTTCGGGCCCTGGTCTCTTCTTGGTTCGTCCGTGGTTGGGTGGGCGCGCTCGGGTTCTCTCCTGGTGCGCCCGCGCGCCGCGTTCAAAGCGCCGAGCGACTAGAGTGGGTTGCTATGTCTGAGCCCCACGCCACATCAGAGTTCCGAACCTACAGCCCGGGTTCTCCAGCCGCCCTCGGCTTCCGCATGCCGCCCGAGTGGGTCCCGCACGCCGCCACCCATACCGGGTGGCCTTTCAACGACGAACTGTGGGTCGGCCACTTGGAGGGCGTGCGCGAAGAGTTCGCGTTGATGGTGGCCACTATCGCCTCCTTCGAGCCGGTGGTGCTCAACGTCAAAGACGACGACACGGAGGCCGACGCCCGGCTGCGCCTCGCCGCTGCGGCCGGGCGCCTCTACGGGGCCGAAGCCGAGCGCGTGCTGGCCAACATCGAGTACTTCCGCGTGCCGCTCAACGACGTCTGGTTCCGCGATAACGGCCCGCTCTTCGTGGTGGGCTCAGAGGGCAGCGCCCAGCCCGGGCGCGTGGCGGCCACGGACTGGCGCTTCAACGCCTGGGGCCGGAAGTACGAGCCGTCGAACGACGATGACGCCGCGGCCGCCCTGCTGACGGAGCATCTGGGCGTCAAGACCTTCCGCGTGCCCATCATCATGGAGGGCGGCGCCCTCGAGATCAACGGGCACGGCGTGTGCCTCACCACCCGGTCGTGCCTGCTGGAGCCCAACCGCAACCCCGAACTGAGCCCAGCCGAGATCGAGCGCTACCTGCGCGACAACCTGGGAGTGACCCAGATCGTCTGGCTGCCGGGGGGGCTGGAGGGCGACCACACCGACGGCCACATAGATACCATCGTGCGTTTTACGGACGACGACACCATAGTGTGCGCGGTGGAGGAGGACGTCGCCGACCCCAACCACGCCACCATGGCGCGCAACCTGGAACTGCTGCGGGAGCTCCGCAAGCCGGACGGCAGCCCCTACCGCCTGGTGGAGTTGCCGCTCCCGGCCAAGCGCATGGAGCTGGAGGGCGAGCGGCTGCCGCCCACCTACGCCAACTTCTACGTGGGCAACGGCTTCGTGCTGGTGCCCACCTACGACGACGTGAACGACGAGCGCGCCCTGCAGATCCTTACGCCGCTCTTCCCAGGCCGGCAGGTCATAGGCCTGCCCGCCGAGAGCCTCATCACGGGCGGCGGCGCCTTCCACTGCGTGACGCAGCAGCGCCCCGCCGGCGCCCTAGTGCCCGCCTCGTGGCGCCCCGAGGCCGCAGAACCCAACCCGGAGGACCAACGGTGACGGACCCGAACAACCCGCCGCTACCCCAGCGGCCGGCGCGCAACGCGCGCTTGGCCGTCGTGCAGATGAGCTGCTCGCACGTGCTGGAGGAGAACCTGGACAAGGCCGAACGCTTCGTGCGCGAGGCCGCCGAGGGCGGCGCCAACATCGTGCTGCTGCAGGAGCTGTTCGAGAACCTCTACTTCCCTCAGCTGGAGCGCGAGGAGCTCTTC
>CAZPWN010000157.1:0-5078 GCA_964590475.1 uncultured bacterium
GTGAACGAGGGCACGCCGTGCCGGTCGTCGGGCGGGAAGTAGGTGCCGCCGTAGAACGGCTGGCCGTCCGGCGTGAGCGCCACCGTTAGCGGCCAGCCCCCGTGGCCCGTAAGTGCCTGGACTGCGGCCATGTAGACCGCGTCCACGTCCGGGCGTTCCTCGCGGTCCACCTTCACGCTGACGAACTTCTCGTTCATAAGCGCCGCCACTGCGGGATCCCGGAACGACTCGCGGGCCATGACGTGACACCAGTGGCACGAGGAGTAGCCGATGGAGACCAGGAGGGGCTTCTGCTCCGCGCGGGCCCGTTCGAAGGCCGCGTCGCCCCACGGGTGCCAGTGCACCGGGTCGTCGGCATGCTGTCTTAGGTAAGGGCTCGCCTCGGGGGCGAGCAGGTTGCCTGCGCTCATGGCCCGAGAGTAGCGTGCACACGCCACCCGCGAGCGTGCAGTTGGGCTCGGCTGGTCGCGTGGGACCTTCTTCTGGGTTGGCGTGGGTTTGGCGCTGGGGGAAGACGCAACAACTTGGCGAGGGGTAGCTTCAGATCGGTCAGCGCTTGGGGCAGCATATGCCCACGATTCTCACGGGTTTCTTACTCGGGGTTCTCATGGAAGCTCCTGCGCGTCCCCGACGGCCTCCGCCGCCAGGCCGCACACCCGCGGGGCCGCTTCCGTGGCAACCTGAGGTATGAGCCTAGACGAGATGCGCCGCGCCTACCGCCGGGGTGAACTGGATATCACGGACCTGGACACGGACCCCGTACGCCAGTTCATGATCTGGATGAACGAGGCGGTACTGGCCGGGGAGCTGGAACCGAACGCCATGGCGCTCGCCACCGTGGGCGACGACGGGCAGCCGCGCGTGCGCTTCGTGCTGCTCAAGTCCGCGGACCAGGACGGCTTCGTGTTCTTCAGCAACTACGAGAGCCGCAAGGGGCGCGACCTGGAGGCCGTGCCCCGCGCGTCGCTGGCCTTCTGGTGGCCCGTCACCGAGAGGCAGGTACGAGTGGACGGCAGCGTCTCCAGGCTGAGCGAAGCCAGGTCCGACGTCTACTTCGCCAGCCGGCCGCACGGCTCGCAGCTGAGCACGTGGGCCGCGCGGCAGGGTGAGCCCATAGAGGACCGCGCCGTGCTGCAGGGGGCGGCCGCCCGCGCGGCGGACGAGTACGCCCCGGGCCAGGTGCCGCGGCCACCCTACTGGGGCGGCTACGTCCTGACGCCGGAGCGCATCGAGTTCTGGCAGGGGCGGGACGACCGGCTGCACGACCGCTTCGAGTACCGCCGGGCGGAGCCGGGCTGGAGCCTGCAGCGCCTGGCGCCCTGAAGCTCCGCCCTGACTACGTACGTCTGATCGGTTCCAAGTTCAGGGCGTCATGCGTTCGGGGTAGGCGCGCGCGCCGGAGCCCTCGATGATGCCGTCGATGGCGGCCTCGGTGGCGAGCCCCACGTACTGGTTGCGCACCTCTTCCTTCACCTCGTCGAAGGCCGGCACGCGGGCGGGCGTGTGGTCGTAGACGAGCACCACGTGGTAGCCGAACTGCGTGGCGACGGGCCCGGCGGGCGTGCCGACCTCGGCGTCCAGGACCGCCTGCTCGAAGTCGGCCACCATGGCGCCGCGCCCGAAGCAGCCGAGGTCTCCGCCGCGGGTGCGGGTGCCGTCCGTGCCGTACTCGGCCGCCAGATCGGCGAACTCCTCACCGGCCTCCAGGCGCCCCAGCAGCTCCTCGGCAACTTCTTCCTCGGACACGAGGATGTGCCGCGCGCAGAACGCCTCGTCCTCCTGGAAGAGGGCGCGGTCGGCCAGGAAGCGGGTGCGCAGCACGTTGTCGCTGGCGCTGGCCTCGGCCGCGGCGCGCAGCTCCTGGACCAGCTGGTTCACGATGTCCGCCTCCACCAGCATCTGGCGCACCTCTTCCTCGCCCGGGAAGCCGGCGCCGGCGAGCAGCTGCTGGTACTGTTCGTCGGTCTCGACGCTGGACCTCAGGGTCTCCAGGTCCGCGGCGATGGACTCCTCGTCGGGCGTCAGGCCGCGCCGGCGCGCCTCGACCACGAGGGCCAGTTCCTGGGCGCGCTGCTCCACGTAGGTGGGCAGCAGGCCGCGGAGCTGCAGGGCTACTTCGGGTCCGTAGGGCATGCCTTGCTGCGCCACGATGTTGCGGATGGCCACCTCGAAGCGCCACTCCACGTCGCTGGCGTGCTCGACCGTGCTGCCCACCTGGATCACCACGGGATCCGCCTGCGGGGCGTCCGTGGTAGTGGCCTCTGCCCCGGCGGTTGCGGGCGCAGGGGTTCCGGTCACCGCGCCGGGCGCGGTCTCTCCTTCGCCGTCCTGGGCGGCCGCGGTGGCGGCCAGCATGAGGCCAGCCAGGAGAGCTATGAGCAGTGGGGTTAAGCGGTTCTTGAAGATCATGCCCGAACGCTACCACCTGGGCCACGCAGAGCGCTGCCCTAGTGGGGCTCGGTTCTAGCTGGTGGTCGCGCCGGCCATCTCGAGCTCCAGCAGCTGCTTGTACAGCTCCTCCTGCTCACTCGACAGCTCCTCGGGCACCGTCAGGCGCACCTCGGCGAGCTCGTCGCCGCGGCTGCCGTCCGCCTTGGGCCAGCCCTGACCCCTGAGGCGGAGCACCCGCCCGCTCGAGCTGCCGGCCGGGAGCGTCATCTCCACTTCGCCTTCGAGGGTGGGCACGCGCAGCGGTCCGCCCACCGCCGCCAGGGGCGCCGGCACCCGCACGGTCACGCGCACGTCGTCGCGGTCGAGCCGGAAGGTGGGGTGGGGTAGGTGGCGCACCTGGAGGATGAGGTCTCCCCCGCTCGGCGCCTGCCCCTTGAGCCTGAGCCTGGCGCCGTCCTTCACGCCCTTGGGGAGCGTGACCTCGAGCGACTTGTCGCCAACGCGGATGTTGGTGGGGCCGCCCCGGAAGGCGTCCAGCAGGCCTACGTCGAGCCGCGCCTCGGCCGCAGCCGGGGCCGAGGAGACGCGCTGCGCACCGTACTGCTGACCCGTGGCGCCGCCGAAGTCCGTGGTGAAGCCGCCGCGCACGCCCCCGAAGCCCCCGAAGAGGCTCTGGAAGAAGTCGGAGAAGTCGCCGAACTCCTCGGGCGAGACGGTGCGGTGGTAACTGGCGCCGCCGGTCGCGCCCGGCTGGAAGGGCGGCACGCTGTCCGTGGAGCCGTACTGGTCGTAGAAGCGGCGCTTCTCCTCGTCGGACAGCACGGTGTACGCCTCGTTGATCTCCTTGAAGCGCTCCTCGGCGCCGGCATCGTCCGGGTTGCGGTCCGGGTGGTGCTTGGCAGCGAGCTTACGGAACGCGCGCCGTATGTCGTCCTTGCTCGCGTCCTTGGACACGCCCAGGGTCTGGTAGTAGTCCTTGTAACTCGCCACACTTCACCTCATCCCTTGATTCCTTCAGGCAAGGGGCACCGGCCCGCTGTTTCCCAGCGGGACGCGCCCGCCCATTCCCGGCGGGACACGCCCGGCCATTCCAGGCGGGACGCGCCCGCCCATCCCCGGTGGGACGCGCCCAGCCATCTCCGGCGGTACGCGCCCGCCCTGGGCGGGCGCGGCGCAGGTGCCACACGGCTGCTCAGCCTTCCTCGTCGGCGAACACGGTCACGCGCGCCACGCGCACCAGGCGCTCTCCCTGCACGAAGCCGGCCTCGAAGACCTGGTCGATCGTGCCGGGCTCCGCGCCGGGCCTGAGCTCTACCACCGTCAAGGCCTCGTGCAGGTTGGGGTCGAAGCGTTGGCCGGGCTCGCCCACCAGCTTCACGTCCAGCGCGGCCAGGTTGCGCAGCAGGCTGTCGCGCACCGTGCGCACTCCAGGCACGATGCTGGAGGGGTCGTCGGTCTTCTCGGCCGCGTCTAGCGCGCGCTCCAGGTCGTCGAACACGTTGAGGGCGGGAGACAGCGCACTGGCTACCCCCTCTTCCCTCGCCAGGTCCACCTCGCCCAGCATCCGGCGGCGCATGGTGTCCTGCTCCGCGCGGGCACGCAGGTAGCGGTCCTCGGCTTCCTCAAGTCGTTTCTTCAGGGCGTCCAGCTCCTCCACGGCGTTCCTGAGCTCGGCCCGCAGTATGTCGGCCTCACCCTGCCCGCTATCCTCGGACTCCTGCCAGCCGCTTCCAGCGCCCTCCTCGGGCTCGAGGGGCAGGGCGTCTTCCGGCAGGGCGTCACCTGGCTGGGCGCCCTGGGTGGGCGCCCCTCCCCTGCCGCGCGTACGGTCGTCGTTGCTACTCATACGCTCGGCAACCTCAGCCGGCCGGCTTGAAGTCGGCGTCGATCACGTCGTCGTCTTCAGGGCCGCTCTCCGCGGGGGCCTCGGTGGGCTGCTCCTGCTGCTCGCCCTGCGGCGCCGTGTTGACCTGGAACTTCTGGAGCTTCTCGGCCAGTTCCCGCGTCTGCGTCTCGAGCTTGTCCTTGTCGGTTTCGGTGTCGATGGCGGTCTGGGCGGCGGTCACGGCCTCCTGCAGTTCGCTCTTCTGCTCGTCCGTGGCGCCTTCGGCTTCGTCCAGCGCCTTCTGGGCCTGCAGGCGCAGTCCGTCGAGCTGGTTCTTGGTCTCGGCCAGTTCGCGCAGCTTGCGGTCCTCCTCGGCGTGCGCCTCGGCGTCCTTCACCATCTTGTCCACTTCGTCCTCGCTGAGGGTGGTGGTGTTCTGGATGGTGATGCTGGCTTCCTTGCCGGTGGACTTCTCCTTGGCGGTCACGTGGAGGATGCCGTTGGCATCGAGGTCGTAGGTGATCTCCACCTGCGGCACGCCGGCGGGCATGGGCGGGATGCCGTCGAGCTGGAAGCGCCCGAGCAGCTTGTTCTGCGAGGCCATGGAGCGCTCGCCCTGCAGCACCACGACCTCCACGCCCGTCTGGTTGTGGGCCGCCGTGCTGAACGTCTCGGACTTGCGCACCGGCACAGTGGTGTTGCGGTCGATCAGCTTGGTGAAGACGCCGCCCTTGGTCTCGACCCCGAGGCTGAGAGGGGTGACGTCCAGCAGCACGATGTCGTCGACGGTGCCCGTGAGCACGCCCGCCTGCACGGCGGCGCCGAGGGCCACCACCTCGTCCGGGTTGACGGACTGGTTGGG
>CAZPWN010000158.1:0-5060 GCA_964590475.1 uncultured bacterium
GTGCTGATAGCCGAGATGCACTTCCCGGACCGCGAGACGTTCGACGCCGCCATGAAGTCGCCCGAGAACCGCGAACTCGGGTCGGACCTGATGGGCTTCGCGAAGGGCATCGTTACCGTGCTCTTCGCCGACTCTTCCGAGGGCTGAGGTCATGCCCGAGGGCGCCGAGGAAGCCACCTACTACGAGAACCTGATCGTGCAGCGCCTGGAGGGCGGGGTGGGGCTCATCCGCATCAACCGCCCCGATAGGCGCAACGCCCTCAACCAGGCCACCCTGAAGGAGCTGGCCCACGCGGCCCGCGGCTTCGACCTGGACGACACGGTGGGTTGCCTGGTCATCACGGGCGACGAGCGCGCCTTCGCGGCCGGCGCCGACGTGACGGAGATGGACGGCAAGAACGTGCCGGACATGCTGGGCGCCTACCGCTTCGAGAGCTGGGAGGCGCTGGCGCGCACGCGCAAGCCGGTCATCGCGGCCGTTTCCGGCTACGCGCTGGGGGGCGGCCTGGAGCTGGCCCTGCTGTGCGACATGATCGTGGTGTCGGAGACGGCGCAGCTCGGTCAGCCCGAGATCAACCTGGGGATAATGCCCGGCGCCGGCGGCACGCAGCGCCTCACGCGGCAGCTCGGCAAGTACCTGGCGATGGAGGTCATCCTCGCCGGGCGCTTCCTCACGGCGGAGGAGGCGGTGGCGCACGGGCTGGCCAACCGGGTGGTGCCCACCGAGGGCTACCTGGACGCGGCGCTGGAGCTGGCGCGCAACGTGGCCGCGCGGGCGCCGCACGCCGTGAAGCTCGCCAAGAGCGCCGTGAACCGCGCGCAGGACGGCCCGCTGGCGCAGGGGCTCGAGTTCGAGCGCAACGCCTTCTACCTGCTGTTCGGCACCGCCGACCAGAAGGAGGGCATCCGCGCCTTCCTGGAGAAGAGGCGCCCGGAGTTCACGGGCGACTGAAGGAACGGCTCGGACCGACGTGCTGTTGCCCGGGGAAGGCGGGCTCGCCGGTTCTATCATCGCTTGCAGGAGGAACCGGTGGTCACCCTACATCTTCTCGGCACGGGCGCGGCCCTCTCGGACGCAAGCCGTACCACCACCATGCTCGCCGTGGAGGGCCCCGGCTCCCTTTACCTCGTAGATTGCGGCGGCGACGCCGCCCACCGGGCGCTGAACAGCGGCCTCGAACTGGAACGCGTGAGCGGCCTGATAGTCACGCACGAGCACGCGGATCATGTCGGCGGCTTCCCGCTCCTCATGGAGCGGCTCTGGTTGGCGGGCCACACCGACCCGTTCCCCGTCTACGGCAACGAGGCCGCGCTCAAGCAGATCGAGCGGCTGGACGGCGCCTTCGACACCTCCGCCTGGCCCGACTACCCGGCGCTGGACCTCTTCCTGGTGCCCGAACTCGAGAGGGAGCTCGTGCTCACCTGCGAAGACTTCACCATCTACGCCAGCCCGAGCCAGCACGCCGTGCCGTGCATCGGGCTGAGGGTCGAGACCAGTGATGGCAAGGTGCTGGCCTACTCGTCCGACACCGAACCGAGCGCCGCCATCACGCGGCTGGCCGAGGGCGCGGACCTGCTGGTGCACGAAGCCACGGGCAAGGGGCCGGGCCACACGGGCCCCGCGGACGCCGCGCGCGTGGCGCTCGAGGCGGGCGCCAAGCGCCTGGTGCTGGTGCACATAGGCCCCAAGGACGACGGCGGGGCCGCCACCCTCGCCGAGGCGCAGGCCGTGTTCCCGAACACCGAGCTCGGTGCCGACGGGGGGCGCTACGAGTTCTAGCTGCTCGCGCGCCTCGGTACCAGGTCCTCGGTAACCTCCGGTTCCCGCACCCCTAGCTCAGACGCCGTAACCCGGCAGCAGCTCCCCGCCGCCGCGGTTGTCGCGCTGCACCTCCAGCAGCCTCAGCGCTTCGAAGGCCAGGTGAGCCACCTCCGTGAGGTCGAGGCGCGCGGCCTCCTCGCGGCTGAAGAAGCCGAAGCCCTGCCCCTCCCCCAACACCAGCTCCTTGAGGGGCGGGGTCACCTCCGCCAGGTAGACGTGGAACTCGGCGTAGTAGCCGCTGAACACGATCAGCGGCCGGTACGCCCGCGGCCGGTAGCCCACCTCCTCCTCGATCTCGCGCAGCATGGCCTCCGTGGGCGTCTCGCCCTCGTCCAGCCCGCCGCCGAACAGCGACCACTTGCCGGGCGATTCGATGGCCGGGTCGTCGTCGCGGTGCTGCAGGAGCAGCTGCCCGCTCCGGTTCACGAGGACGGCGCCCGCCACGGGCCGCCGGCCGTCCGGCAGGCGGTGGTCGGTCTCCAGCTCGGCGCGCACCTCACTCACGGGCGCGCCTCCCCGCCCGGCCGCTCGTACGCCGCGAGCTCACGGCGCCCCCAGGGCCGCGTACTCACAACTCCCCACCAGGGCCGCGTGCTCACAGCGCCTCCAGGTAGGTGTAGCCCACAAGCTCTCGGTCGTACACCTCGAGGAACTCCCGTACCTCTTCCTCGGTCATGTCGCCCTGCTCGTGGACCTCCTTGGCCTGCTTGGCCACCGCTTCGTGCAGCTCGGGCGTCTGGTAGCCCATGTTCTGGATCACGCGGCGCGCCTTCTGGCCCTCCACGTACAGCTCGATCTTGGGCCCGGTGTCGTCCAGCCTCACGTGCGCCTCGTTGACGCGTCCGAACAGGTTGTGCGCGTTGGCCAGCACGTCCTGGTAAGCGCCCGTGAGGAAGATGCCCAGGTAGTACGGTTCGCCCGGCACCAGGTCGTGCACCGGCAGCGCCGAGCGAACGTCGCGCAGGTCGATGAACTTATCGATCTTGCCGTCCGAATCGCAGCTGATGTCCACCAGCGTGGCGTTGCGCCGCGGCCGCTCGTCCAGGCGCTGCAGCGGCACTATGGGGAAGAGCGCGTTGATGGCCCAGTGGTCCGGCAGGCTCTGGAAGAGCGAGAAGTTGACCACGTACTTGTCGGCCAGCATGCGCGGCAGGAGCTCGAACTCCTCCGGCACGTAGTCCAGCTGTTCCACCACCTTGGCCACGCGCGCGAGGATGCGGTTGTAGGCCTGCTCGATGTGGCCGCGCTCCAGCAGGCTCAGGTAGCCGAGGTCGAAGAGCGAGTGCATGGTCTCCTTGTTGGAGACGGCCTCGTTGTAGACCTCGCGGTAGTTCTTCACCGTTATCTCGGCCTCGAGCTCGCGCATCTCCTTCACCAGCGCGTGCTCCTCCGTGAGGGGCGGCAGGTCCACCGGGCGCCGCATGGGGCCGATGGCGTCCACCACCGGCACCACCAGCACGGAGTGGTGCGCCGTCAGGGCGCGGCCCGACTCCGTGACGATGATGGGCTCGGGCACCTCCCACTCCTTGCAGGCCTCCATGATGGTGTAGACCACCGTGTCGGCGTACTCGCGCAGGTTGTAGTTGGCGCTCACGTAGTAGGTGGTCTTGCTGCCGTCGTAGTCCACGGCCAGGCCGCCACCCACGTCCAGGTACTGCACGCCCACGCCCATCTCGGCCAGCTCCACGTACGCCTGGGCGGCCTCGCGGATGGCGGCGCGGATGCGCCTGATGTCGGTCAGCTGGCTGCCCACGTGGCAGTGGAGCAGCACCAGCGAGTCCGCCATGCCCTCGGCCTTCACGCGCTCGGCCACGTGGATGAGCTCCGAGGCGGTGAGGCCGAACTTGGCGTCGTCGCCGCCGGAGGCCTCCCACTGACCGCTGCCGCGCGCGTGGAGCTTGAAGCGCACGCCGAGCAGCGGCTTCACGCCCATCTCCTTGCTGATGCGCAGCACGCGCTCCAGCTCGCCGGCCTTCTCGAGGGTGATGATCACCTTGCGGCCCAGCTTGCGGCCCCAGAGCGCCAGCCTTATGAAGTCGTCGTCCTTGAAGCCGTTGCAGCAGAGGAGCGCGTCGTCATGTATGTCGTGCGCCAGGCAGAGCGCCAGCTCGGCCTTGCTGCCGGCCTCCAGGCCGGTGCGCCAGCGGGCGCCGTACTCCGCGATGGTCTCCACCACCACGCGGCGCTGGTTGACCTTGATGGGGTAGACGCCCTGGTAGGTGTTGGAGTAGCCCGCCTCGGCGATGGAGGCCCCGAACGCCTCGTTGACCCGGTCTATACGGTCCTCCAGGATGTCCGGGAAGCGGAGCACCATGGGCAGCTGGTGCCCCTCGTTACTGAGACGCTCGACTATGTCGCGCACCGCCAGCGGCACGCGTCCCCGCGCGGTGACGGTGAGGTCGCCCTTGGGCGAGATCCCGAAATAGCCGTTCGACCACGAGCGGATCGAGAAAAGCTCGTCCGCGTCGCTGACGCTGAAACCTGGGTCGAGCGTGGCTCTGGTCACTTCTATAACCCTCCAGTGGTACTCCCCCAACTACAGTCCATCCAGCACACCACACTTGTGGGCCTGGGGCCGTACGGGGCGAACAGGTGCCGCGGGCGCGGGCCCCAAGTGCGGGTACCGGCCCGAGAACAGAACACACTAGCAGGGTGTGCCCAGGTAGAGCAGCTCCCCGCGGAACACGCCGTGTTCAGAGGTGCCAGCCGTGACGGCGGACCGGCTCTGAGGGATCGCGGGGACCCCGAGCGTTGCGGACCTTGGGCAGGCAGACCGACGCGACGCAGCGCGCCCGGAGATGCGAACTGAACCAGACACTAATAGTGCATACTACGGACCACTATGGCGCGCTTCCGCCACGTTCAGACCACACTTCCGGCCGCTGTGAACGGGCGTGTCGGTGCATCAGCACCTTGCGCGTTCGTTAATCGTCGCCACATCCGGACGCCATAACTCCATTTCCCTGTTGACGCCACTGCCCCACAACTTTAGTATCGAACCCAAGACAACATCGGGATACAGGAACGTTCCTATCCGTTCGGCATCTGTTGCTTGATGTTCGGTCTCGTACCATCATTCGGAAGTAAGGAGAACACATGCAGAAGACGTTCCGTCGCCTCCTGGCCGTTCTGGCGCTGACCGCGCTCCTGGGCAGCTTCGCGCTGGCTCAGGTGCTCGTGGTGGCCCAGGGCACCGACGCCGTGACCCTCGACCCGCACGACGCCACCGACTCCCCGT
>CAZPWN010000159.1:0-5049 GCA_964590475.1 uncultured bacterium
CGGGAGATCCTGACCTTGCGCACCACGCCCGGCTCGTAGCCGGAGCGGGGCATCGGGCGAGCTGGCCCCGACACCTCGCGCGCTACCGGGTCTTACCGCTCGGACGCCGCCGGCGGCAGCACCCGGTAGCGCGCCTGCACGAACACGCCGCCGTAGCTGCGCGAGTCGATGAGCTGCAGGCGCGGGTAGACCAGGGAGCGCGGGAAGAGCGGCGCCCCGGCGCCGAGCAGGGCGGGCGCGTAGGTGACGTTGAGCTCGTCCAGCAGGCCTGCGTCGAAGAACTGCGCGGCCAGCTCTCCCCCGCCCACGATCCACAGGTCCTTGCCCGCGGCGGCGGTCAGCATCTCGGCGTGCACGGGAATCACGGAGCCGGAGGCGTAGCGGATGTTGGCGCCGGGCACCTCGCGTGGGGACTGCCTGGTGAAGACCCAGGTGGGTTGCTCGTACGGCCACGGCTTGGCTGCGCCGCCCGGCGGCATGACCTCGTGGTCCAGCAGCCAGCGGAAGGTGTTACCGCCCATCGTCACCGCGCCCACGTTGTTTATGAACTCGGCGTAATCGCCGCCCGGCACGTTGCCGAACTGCAGTAGCCAGTCGAGCGAGTGCTCCGGGGTGGCGAGGAAGCCGTCCAGGCTAGACGCCGTGTAATAGATGACGCGGGGCCCGGGAGCGTCCGGGGTTCGTCCGGCTGAGGACGGTTCGCCCGACGACCGTGCGGCTGGGGAGGGTGCGCCTGCTCCACTCATGCTCTAACCTCCGAGAACGCTCATCTTAGGCGTGTAGCGTAGCGGCCATCTGAGGCCGCGTGGAACGGAGGAAGACATGAAGCGTTTACCACTCTTACTCACCGCAGCGTTGATGGTTCTCCTGGCAGCCTGCAGCGAACCGCCTGCTTCGCCCGAGCTGGAGGGCCAGTGGAGCGGCTCGGCCGGCGCCTACCCGATGTCGTTCGAAATCGAGCCCGGCGGGCACGTCTTCGAGCACTCGTTCGTGCTCGAGTACGGAGAGGGCACGCTGGCCATCGAGGTAGACAGCCACGCTGCCGGCAAGAGCATCAGCATCACCGTGCTCGCCGTCCACGGTAACGGCGACAGGCTCGAGTTCGAGCTGAACGGCGAGGTGAACGGCGACACGCTGGCCGGGACCTACCACCTGAAGCTCACGGTCGGTAGCGACGTAACCGAGACGAGCGGCACCTTCAGCCTCACGCGCCTGCCCGGCTGACCAACGCCCGGCCACACGAGAGCGCGCCCCTTGGGAATCCGGGGGCGCGCGCTTCTATGCCTGCGGGACGGTCAGTTGGCTTGGCGCAGCCAGCGCATCATCTCGCCCCAGCTGGGCTCCTTGCCTGTGATGAGTACCGCGAGCGAGAAGACCTTGCCCGCCGCCCAGCGGGCGAACAGACAGCTGACGACCAGGATGGCCAGTGCCAGCAGCGCCTCCAGCGCGCCCGCGTCGCCCAGCACGATCCTCACGGACATGGCGCTGGAGCTGGTCAGCGGGAAGTAGCTGAGGAAGGCGAAGGCGGCGTTGCCCGGATCGCCGATGAGGCCCAGCCAGCCCAGGGCGATGAAGACGCCCGGCAGCATGATGATGCCGCTGCGCTGGCTGGTGGCGGGGTCGTCGATGCTCGAGGCCACGGCCGCGAAGAGGTAGAGGTACATGACGGCGCCGACCACGATGAGACCCAGCATGACCAGCACGGTCAGCGGGTCCACGGACATGGTCGGCAGGGGCGGCACGCCCTCACCGTTGATGAGGCCCGTGAACACCACCGACAGGCCGATGCCCAGGCCGAAGGTCGCCAGGTTGACCAGCACGTAGGCGATGGTGCCGAGCACCTTGCCGTCGATCCACGCCTGGGGCGGCACGGCGCTCACCACCAGTTCGGTCACGCGCTGGGTCTTCTCGCCTGTGATGGCGGTGAACAGCAGGCCGGTGCCGGTGAAGATGGCGAAGATCATGAGGCCGAGCAGGATGGACACCAGCGTGGTGCCGCCCACGCCGCTCGCCGCGTTGATCTCCGTCACGTCCATGGCCACGGGCTGGGTGAGTTCCTCGAGCTGCGCGGCGGACACGCCCACGCTCTCGAGCCGCGCGGGTAGGAACGCCTGCGAGAGGTAGCTCTGCAGCTGCTGGTTCCAGCCCCGGCCCTGGTGCACGGTGAGCTGGGCGGAGCCGTCCTCGGTGAAGCCCAGCACGCCGTCCACCGACCCCTGCTCCAGGGCCGCGAAGGCCACCACCTCGGGCATGCTGGAGAAGGTGAACTGCTCGCTCGGTTGCAGCGTGACGTCCCAGTCGGTCACCGCTATGTGGCGCTCCGAGTCGCTGGTAACGAGCCCGATGATGAACGGCACACCGACCCCGAGGGCGATGATGACGATGACGGAGGTGATCAGCTCACGCAGCTTGAGGAAGCGCTTGAACTCCCACATGAAGACGCGTCTTACAGCTTGTGCGTAGGTCATGCCTGCGCTCCCACGGCGTTCAGGTAGATCTCGCGCAGCGACGGCTGCTCCGTGTGCACGTTGCTGAGGGGGGCCACCTGTGCCACGCGCGGCAACACGTCGTTGAGCGACGCACCGGTGTCGAGCGCCAGGCGGGCGCTGTCGCTGGTGCTAGCCACCACCGAATGCACGCCCGGCACGTCGCTCAGCGCAGCGGTGTCGAACGGCGCGCTGAAGCCCAGGGAGAGCCTCTGCCCCGTGGCGGCCCGCTGGCGGATCTCCTCCAGCGTGCCGGAGAGGACGTTGCGGCCGTTGTGCATGAGCAGGATCCGGTCCGCCAGGGTCTCCACCAGGTCCATGTGGTGGGCGCTGAGGATCACGGTCAAGCCCGAGGCGCTGAGCTCGCGGATCATGTTCACCGTCAGGTCCTGGTTCACGGGGTCGAAGCCGGAGAACGGCTCGTCGAGGATGGCCAGGCTGGGTTCGTGGAGCACGGCCGTCACCAGCTGCACCTTCTGCTGGTTGCCCTTCGACAGCCCGCTGAGCTTCTCGTCCGCACGCTCCGCCAGCGAGAACCGCTCGAGCCACTCCATGGCCCTGGGCCTCGCCTCGGCGGGGCTGAGCCCGCGGAGGGAGGCGAAGTAGAGCAGGTTGCTGATGATCGACTTGTCGGAGTAGAGCCCGCGGTCCTCGGGGAGGTAGCCCAGCGCCTGCTGCGGCGCCGTGCCCGTGGGCTCGGCGCCTTCGCCTACGGCGTAGCGGATGGTGCCGGAGTCGGGCTGGAAGATGCCGCACAGCATGCGCACCATGGTCGACTTGCCGGCGCCGTTGGGGCCGAGCAGGGCGAAGATCTGGCCGCGCTCCACCTCGAAGCTGAGGTCGTTCACGGCGTGAACCGTGGAGAAGCGCTTGTTCACATCGGTCACGGAGAGTAGGGGTCGAACTGCCACGCAGGAGTGTAACTACTCCGCTCCGCGCGGTGGGTCAGGGGCGCGTCAGCTCGCTGGAGGCCAACGCTGCTTGCGCCCTCTGCAACCACGCCGATGCTTGGCGGGGGCTGCGGAGCCTGACGATGTCTATCTGCGCTCCGCTCGCCTCCAGTTGCCGCACGCGCTCCTCCGTCAACTCATACGTTTCCCAGGCCCATCTGACGATGCCCTCCTTGTGGGTGAAGGCATGCCACAGGCCGGGTTCGCGGTTGCCGTTCCACAGCTCCTCGCGCGTAGCCCAGCGCTTCAGGGTCCGCTTCACCACCCGCCACATGATCAGCGCGCGGGGATAGTCGAGCCACAGGAGGGTGTCGGCGTGGGCGGCCAGCAGCGGCCGCGCGGCGGGGTACTGCCACTCCGTCACCCACCTCTCCTGCTGCACGAGTTCCTCGATGTCGGCCTGGAACTCCGGCCGCGGGGTCCAGTCCGGCCCATGGAAGAGCGCGTCGATCTCCGTGTGGGGCAAGCCCAGCTTCTTGGCGATCTCGCGCGCCAGCGTGGTCTTGCCCGCGCCCGAGGTGCCGGCTATGACGATGCGCTGCGGAACCCGGTCCGGTGGACCACCAACCGTAGGCACGGTCGTTACCCGTTACCGCCCCGCGCCTAGAGGAACCAGAACGCCAGCCCGGCCACGATGGTGGGCACTATGGCGGCGGACAGCAGGCCGAGCGGGCTCACGGCCTCGTGGTCGAAGTACTTCCTGAGGATCGAGACCCCGGCCGGGTTGGGGGCGTTGGCGATGATGGTCAGCCCACCCCCCGTGACGGCGCCGGCCACCAGGGCGTACTTGAACTCGTCGCTCAGGCCCTGCACGAGCGAGCCCAGGTAGGTGAGCGCCGCATTGTCCGTGAAGGCCGTAAGCGCGGTGGCCCCGAAGAAGACCTGATCGGCCGACATGCGCGTGAGCAGCGGCTGCAGCCACCACGACTGCATGCCGCCCAGCGTGACCAGCCCGGCCAGGAAGAACGCCACCAGCAGGCCCTCGCGCAGGATGAGGCGGTCCTGGTGCCGCTGGTAGGCGTTGGCGACCCCGAGGAAGAGCAGGAAGATGCCCATGAACATGGCCGGGTGGTGGGCGAACACCACCACGCCTAGGAGGAAGCCGAGGTGAGCGAGTACCAGGGGGACCGGCACCTGCCTGGACAACGGCCCCGTTGCGGGAGCCAGGCGCCTCAGTTCCGTGCGGAAGAGCAGAGTAGCGCCGAGAGCGTTGACTAGCACGGCTATAGCGGCCTTCCAGCCGAAGTTGCCTAGCATGAACGGCAGGTCCCAGCCCCAGGTGCCAGCCACCATGAGCACGGGCGGCGCGGCGAAGTGGGTGAGCGTGCCGCCGATGGAGATGTTGACGAAGAGCACGCCCAGTGTGGCGTACTTGAGCCGGTTCGATATCTCGCGCCCGAACAGGCTGTTGGCCAGTACTAGGGCCGCCAGGGTCATGGCCGCCGGCTCCGTGATGAACGAGCCGAGTATCGGGACTACCGCCAGGACCACGAAGTAGAGGCCCATGCTGCCGGGCATGGGGATGGCCCGCGAGATGAGCCGGACAGCGGCCATGGCGGTCTGGATTATGGGCCGCGTGCCGGCGATGACCATGATGGCGAACACGAACATCG
>CAZPWN010000160.1:0-5040 GCA_964590475.1 uncultured bacterium
TCCGGGCAACTGTTCCGGGCAACCGTTCCGGGGTGTCGCTGGGACGTCCCCGGCGGCGCTCCTTACCGCCTACGTGGCCGGCACCGCCAGCCGTGCGGCGGCCAGGTCCCACATGGAGTGTCCAACCGTCTTCACCAGCACCGGCCGGCCGCTACGCTCGAAGCCGTCCAGGATGTCACCCAGTTCCCGCGCCGACTGCCATGACCAGGCGCCCGCCGCCGCGGCCTGGATCAGGTCTCCCGCCTCCTCCTCCGCCCCAGCCAGGGTGTCGACCACCACGTCGCAGGCGGCCACCACCGCCGGCGGGATCTCCGCCGTGTCGTGCCGGTAGGCGCCCACGGCCAGGATGGTGGCTTCGGGCCGGAGCCGCTCCGCCAGTTCATCCGGCAGCACCGGCGTGCGGCTGTTGGTGGTCGTCACCACCAGGTCGGCGCTGGCGGCGCGCTCCAACAGTTCGCCGGCCACCGCTATGACGTCCGCGGTAACGCCTAACGCGCGGGCGCGCTCCACGATCGCCTGCGCCTTCTCGGGCGTCCGGGATGAGACGTAGAGCCGTCCGATGCCGAGCCCGGCATGCAGTGCCTCCAGATGGCCCGCAGCCTGGGCGCCGGCGCCGACGATGAGCACGGTGCCGGCCTTGGCTCCCACCTGTTGGGCACCGTAGAGCGACAGCGCGGCCGTGCGCCGCACGGTGACCGTGGTGCCGTCGAGTAGCGCCTCAACCCGGCCGTTAGTGGCGTCCGTGACGATGACCGAAGCGATGATGGTGGGCAAGCCTTTGCCGGTATTGGTGGGGTGCACCGCGCCCACCTTGGCTATCGCAAGGCGCTGGTCGGCCGCCCCCATCAGTAGGAAGGTTCCGTCGCCCGGCAGGGTCGTGGTGGCGCGCTCCAGCGCCCTGACTTCGCCGGCCCTGGTGTCCTGCAGCGTGCGGCCGATCTCGGCAGCCAGCTCCGGGTAGGGCAGCAGCGCCGCCGTCTCCTCCGGACCGTGAAGGCGGATGGAAGAAGTGGTCATCGGATATCCAGCACCTTGTCCCTGCTCCCATGCAGTCGCTTCAGCCGCCTACTCTCCATGCTCGTCCTCCAGCAGACTCTTCATCCGTATACGCTCCTTGGCCGCAGCTTAGCAGCGCCGCTCCGCAGCCGCGAACGCGGCGGTCATCGGACATCTTCGCAGTCGGCCTTGGTAGTATCACTAGACAGTATCAGCACGTGGAGCACCGATCCGGAGCGCGGCGGTGTAACGGGGAACGCAGAGGCGTTCTTCGAGCCATGGAGTCTCAGCTGCAGTCGGATGATCGCTAGTCGGGATATCATCTCGTGATACCATCACCAACATCGCAGGGCGCTGCTCGCCCAGCACGCATATCCCGAGAGGTCAAGATCGCATGAGCCAGCTACCAGGTAGTAGACGAACAGCGGCGGGGAAAGCGGTTTCCGGAGACGCGAGCGGTGCCGCGAAGACCAGCGCAGGCAGTTCCGACGACGCGGGGAGTGCCAGTAGCCCCACCAACGGAGACGGCCGCGGCGGTCGAGGCAACGGCAGGTCGCCCGGCAGGCCGCGGCGCCCTGGCGCGCCGCGCCAGGCGCGCGCCAGCCGCCCCGGCACCATGCGGCACAAGGGCTACACGGCCAAGGTCGGTTACGACGACGAGGCCGGACTACTGCGGGGCGAGGTGGTGGACCTGCAGGACGAGATACGCTTCAGCGCCACCAGTGTGCGTCAGCTCCGCCAGGAGTTCCACGCCGCCGTGGACGCCTACCTGCTGGACTGCGCGACCCGAGGCGTGGAGCCGGGCAAGCCCTTCTCCGGCCGCATCCTCCTGCGGCTCCCGCCGGAACTGCACCGCAAAGCCGCCATCACCGCCACGGCCATGGACGTGAGCCTCAACGACTTCCTGATCGGCTGCATCGAGGCCGGAGTGGTGCGCATAGCCGCCGTGCGGGACGACGCCGAGTAACGCGGCCTGACCGAGGGACCGGAACGGCGACGACGGAGTGGCAACGACAGAGCACCAGCACGAAGCCGGAGGTGAAGGTCGCCCGAAGGCTTCTCTATCCCTTGTTCCTCGAGTGGTACTGCCTGACGGCGCGGTCGTACGCCTCTCTGATCAGGGGCGCGACCTTCTCCTCGAACGTGGTTGCCGTGGGGTTCAGCACGCACACCCAGTTCGCACCGCCGTAGACCGGATGCGGCAGCAGCCGGTTCACCTCGCTGTAGTCGTAGGCTTCGGCCTCCGACTTCGAGTGGGCGCCGAACAGACCCATGAACGTCGAGCGGTTCACGCCCATGTTCAGACGGAAGGCGCCCATCCGGTCTAGGCCGGAGGCGCGGTCCAGGTCATTATCCGTGACCTTCAGCGTGGCGAAATAGATCTCGTTGGCGCCACCCTCGGTCGGGTTGTAGAAGAAGAACACGTCGCCGTAAGCGGAAGCCACCTCGACGTGCTCGAAGGACCGGAGGATGTAGGCGGTGATGGAGTCCGGCGTCATGGTGAGAAGGGATATATCACGTCCGGCGAGCCCGCGGATACCGCCAGCTAGCGGTTGCGGGGGACATGTGGAGAAACTCCCATCAGCATCCGCGTGACGGCATCCCGCACCGACGACAACCACTCCTTGCGCCTGGACTCCGGGCTGCCCAGCACCTTGGCGAACCTGAGACGCGCCACGTCCTCCACGCCGGCGGGCCCGAACACCACGTCGCGCCAGAAGCGCTCCAGCGGCTCACCGAGCGCCCCTTCCACCTCCTCGCTGCTGTTGGCGGTGTTCACCACCAGCGCGCGCTGCGCCCGGAGCAGGCCGACGGTCTTGCCGCCCGGACCCAGCTCGTAGACCACCCCGTCCCTCAGCACGCGGTCCACCCACCCCTTCAGGATGGCCGGCGCGTGGAAGAACCACACGGGGTGCACCAGTACCAGGGCGTCCGCCGCCAGCACGTCCGCCGCGTACGCCCGGGTGGCGCCGTCCGCGAACTCGGTCGTGCCCACCTCCGTGGCGGGCATGCGCGGGTCGAAACCGTCCGCGTACAGGTCGTGCACCGTCACGGAGGCGCCTAGAGAGGCAGCGGTCCGCGCCGCCTCACGCGCCAGCGCAGCCGTGAGGCTCGCCGGCTCCGGGTGCGCCACCACCACCACGACCCTGAGGTCCGCAGCGCTGCTCACCCCCGGGTGCTGCCGCTCATCCCGCTTGCGCCGCTCTCGTAGTAGCGCCCGCCACGCTCGGCCAGCTCCACGAGCGACGCAGGCGGCGCGAAGCGGGCGCCGTGCCGCTCCTCCAGCTGCCGCAGCCGCGCCACGAACGCCCCGGCGCCCAGCTGGTCCACCAGGAAGAACGGGCCGCCGCGGAACGGCGGGAAGCCGAAGCCGAAGACGGCGCCAAGGTCGCCGCTTACGGGGTCGCGCAGGATGCCCTCCTCCAGGCAGAGGATGGCTTCCCGGACGATGGTGAACGCCAGCCGCTCGGCCAAGGCCTGGCCGCTCTCCACATGCGGGTTGGGCGTGGCGGGGAAGCCAGCCAGCCTCACGGCCTCCGGGTCTATCTCCTGCTTGCGCTTGCCGTTCTCGTACCTGTAGAAGCCCTTGCCGGACTTCCGGCCCAGGTAGCCGGCCGCCGCCAGGTCGGCGCTGGCACGGTCCGGCTCCAGGCCGCGCGCCCTGAGGGCCTCCGCCAGCACGTCCTGGATCTTGGCGCCCACGTCGATGCCCACGTCGTCCGTCATGGCCAGCGGCCCCAGCGGGAAGCCGTACTTCACTACCGCGCGCTCCAGCCCCAGTGGGTCGGCGCCCTCGCGCAGGGCGCGGATGGCCTCGCCCACGTACACGCCCAGGGCGCGGGTGGTGTAGAAGCCGGGGCCGTCGCCCACCACGATGACGGTCTTGCCCTGCCTCAGGCCCAGGTCGTAGGCGGTGCCCAGCGCCCAGTCCGCGCTGACGTCCGTGGCAACGATCTCGAGGAGCGGCATCTTGGGTACGGGCGAGAAGTAGTGCATGCCCACGATGGCCCCTGGCCGCTTGGCGCCCTTGGCGACCTCGGCGATGGGGATGGCGGAGGTGTTGGTGGCGAACAGGTGGCTCTCGTCCGTCACGGCCTCCACCTCGGCCACCATCTGGCGCTTCAGGTCCGGCAGTTCCAGCACCGCCTCGATGGTCACGTCGGCGCGCCGCAGAGAAGCGTAGTCGTCCACCGCGCGCACGCGCGCCACGATCTGGTCGCGCTCGAACGGGGTGCGGCCCTTGCCCACCCGGCTGCTGACGCCCTTGTAGACCGCATGCTTGCCCTTGAGGGCCAGTTCCAGCTCCCGGTCCTTCACGTAGACGTCCAGGCCGTTGGCGGCGCTCACCTCGGCTATACCCGAGCCCATCAGACCCGCGCCCAGCACGCCCACCGCCTTCACCTCGCGCGCCTCGGCCCGCCACGGGTTCTTCTTGGCAGCCGTCTGGGCGAAGAAGAGGTGGATGAGCGCGCGCGCCTGCGGCGTGAAGAGCAGCTCGCTGAAGCGCTTGGCGCTCAGGTTCAGACCCGCCTGCCGGCCCTCACGCGCCCAAGTGCCCACGACCTCGAGGATCATGCCCGGCGCAGGGTAGTTGCCGCGGGTGCTCTTCTCCACCTGCTGGGCGGCACGGTCCAGGACGATGGAGCGGGCCGGCGTCTTCTCGAAGAGCCAGCCGCGCACGTCGCGCCCGCGCTTCCGCGGCTTGAGCGAGCCGTCCGCCAGACGCCTGGCGGCCTCCACGGCCGCGGCCAGCAGCCCCTCGGGGTGATGCACCGCGTCCACCAGCCCCGCCTTCCGCGCGGGCTTGGCGTACAGGTTGCGGCCGGTGAGCATCATGTCGAGCGCTCGCTCCAGGCCCACCTTCTCCGGCAGCCTGACGGTGCCCCCCAGCCCCGGCAGCAGGCCGAGCTGTACCTCCGGCAGGCCGAAGCGGGTCTTGGGGTTGCTGCTGGCAAGCACGTAGCGCGCTGCCAGCGCCAGCTCGGTGCCGCCGCCCATGCAGGCGCCGTCCACCGCCACCACCAGGGGCTTGCGCCACTTCTC
>CAZPWN010000161.1:0-5026 GCA_964590475.1 uncultured bacterium
ACGGGGTGCTCGGAGGAGCGTTCTACGCCGGCCACCAGCCCGAGGAGCTCCGCCTCGCTGAGGGCCGCGCCTGGCGCCAGGGTCACGTCGGTCAGTTCGGGCCTGCCTTCGGTGAGCGTGCCCGTCTTGTCCAGCACCACCACGCCCGCGTTCCCCACGCTCTGCAGCGCCACACCGTTGCGGAACAGGACGCCCATCTCGGCGGCCTTGCCGGTGCCCACCATTATGGAGGTGGGGGTGGCCAGGCCCATGGCGCAGGGGCAGGCGATGATGAGCACCGCCACCATGTTGACGAGCGCGAAGCTTAGGGCGGGCTCGGGGCCGAACGCCAGCCACACCACGAACGTCAGGCCCGCCACAACCATGACGGCAGGCACGAACCAGCGCACCACCTTGTCGACCAGGGCCTGGATGGGGAGCTTGGCGCCCTGCGCCGCCTCCACCATGGCGATGATCTGGGAGAGCACCGTGTCGGCCCCGACCTTGGTGGCCCTGAAGCGGAACGTGCCGGTGGTGTTGATGGTGCCGCCCACCACCTCCGCGCCCGCTTCCTTGGCCACGGGCATCGGCTCGCCGCTGATCATGGACTCGTCCACGAACGACGACCCCGCCACCACGACGCCGTCCACCGGCAGGCGTTCGCCGGGGCGCACCACTATCTCGTCGCCGCGGCGCACGTCGCCCACGGCGATCTCGGTCTCCGCACCGTCCCTCACCACCGTGGCGGTGGGGGGCTGCAGCGCCATGAGCGAGCGGATGGCCTCCCCCGTGCGCCCCTTGGCGCGCGCCTCGAACCAGCGCCCGAGCAGGATGAGGGTGATGATCACGGCGGACGCTTCGTAGTAGACGTGGGCCGTGCCGGCGGGCAGCCAGGAGGGGAAGAAGGTGGCCACAACCGAGTAGCCGTAGGCCGCGGTGGTGCCCAGCACCACCAGCGAGTTCATGTCCGGCGCGCCGCGCAGCAGGGAGGGAACGCCGTAACGGTAGAAGCGTCGGCCGGGCCCGAACTGCACCACGGTGGCCAGCACGAACATGACGAGGTTGCGGCTCTGGAGCGGCAGCCACGAGTCCACCCAGGCGTGCAGCGGCGGGAGGAGCATGGTGCCCATCTCGAGCAGGAAGAGGGGCACGGTGAACAGAGCAGCCAACAGGAGGTCGCGCTCCAGGCGCTTGAGTTCGGCGGCGCGCGCCTCGCGCTCCACCTCGTCGCGCTTCTGGGTCTCGCTCACCTGCCTGACCTCGTAACCCGCCTTGCGCACGGCCTCTTCCAGCACGCCCTCGGCGAGGCCGGGCTGGAAGCGCACGGTGGCCCGCTCCGTGGCGAGGTTGACGTTGGCTTCCACCACGCCCTCCACCTTGCCGAGCGCGCGCTCCACGCGGTTCACGCAGGCGGCGCAGGTCATGCCCTCCACGCTGAGCTCCGCCAGGTCCAGATCGAGGACCGGCGGGCGCGGAGCTCCGGGCTGTTGGTTGGTGGACGTGGCTGCACCAGGCAGCGGCTGTGCGGACTGACTCATCTCTTCCTTCCGGTGAAGCCTTGCTTCTCTTAGGTTCACGTTCGCTTCGGGCGCCGGCCTTCTGAACGGGCTGCGAACGATCCCTTACGGACTAGCGCCCCGAGGGCGCCGCCAAACTCAGAGGCGGTACTTGAGCGCCTCCATGAGTTCGTCGACGATCTGCTCGGAGTCGCCCCGCTGTGCGGCGGTCACCACGTGATCGCGCACGTGCGCCTTCAGCACGGCTTCGGAGACCTTGCGCACCGCGCCCTGGACGGCGCTGATCTGCTTGAGGACGTCCACGCAGTACACGTTCGGGTCCTCCAGCATGCGGATCACGCCCTCCACATGACCCCGCACGCTCTTGAGGCGCAGGGCAGCGTCGCCGCGGGTGGCGGGGTCGAGGTGAAGGCAGTCGTGAGCTTCGTGCGGGGTAGGCGGCAAGTCGAGCTCGCCGCCTTCCGCTCTCTGCGGAACTGCCGGTTCGACCTGACGCGGCTCCATCAGCTGGCGGGCGCGGCGGTGTAGCCCTCTTCAGTGACGGCGGCCACGAGGTCGGCCACGGCGGCGGAGCCCTCCACCTTGGCGGTGCCGGCCTCCAGGTTCACTTCGGCGGCGGTCACACCAGGTACTTCCTTGAGGGCGCGCTCGACGGCGCCGGAGCAGTGGCTGCAGGACATGCCTTGGATCTTGAGTTCGGTCATCGCGGTTCTCCTTCTCCGCCGGCGCCTAGAGGGGGTGGGCGCCGGGGTATGAAGACAGGATAGCACCCCACCTGGGGTGGGGTCCAGATGTAAGACATGGCGCGACCACGCGACCCCTAGGAACCGCTCGGTAACGCCCAGTCGGCTGCCGCGCTACTCGTCGCGGCCTTCCTGGTTCCTCTTCCCCTTGTTCCTATCTTCGAGGTCGCTGTGTTCCAGGTCGTCCGGCCGCTTGGGGCTCACTATCGACGGCGGATCGGACGCGGGGAAGGAGCCGTCGACGCCTTCATCAAGTTCGTGGTCCAGCTCCTCGGGGCTCAACCCGTCCTCACGTTCCCAGCCGGGGTCGCCTCGTTTCACGCCTTCACGTTCCAGTCTGGCGCGGCGTTCCATCAGCACCTCACGCGCCACGCGCTCCTCCCGTTCAGGGATGAACGGCGGGATCACATCGTCCGGCCGCACCTCCGGAGCGCTTGCTGGTGCGTCCTCGAGGAAGGTACGCCGGGGCTTACGTTCGTGCTGTTCACGAGAGTCGTTGGACATCGTCAGCACCTCCCATTCCCGCCAGTAGATTAGGCGCTCGGGCCGGAATAGGGTGTGTCGAAATCGGTGCGGTCGCCGCTTCGGGTCTTCTGGGGCGCTTCTGCAGGAGGGCCGACTAAGCCGGTGCCGCCGACTCGGTGATGGCCAACTTCCTGATCTCGAGGCCGCGTGTAGCGATGCGGCAGACGCTGGCGTCGATGTCTCGCAGCAGCGTCAGCACCTCGAGGTGGTGCCCGCTCGAGGCGCGCGACTCCGGCAACTGCTCCTCCAGGCGGCTCAGGTGCGTGACCCGCATGCGGCCCACCCACTGCTCGATCTCCTCGCGGCCATCCAACACCAGGTCGGCCATGCGGGCGTTCCCCGTAGCCAGCGCCGTGAACGCCATGCGCATGCGCTCGAGCACCTTCGACCCCGTGTCGGCCAGCTCGGCGCGGCCTGCGCGGCTGAACTCCAGGCCCTCGGTCCGCAGCCGCTCCTCGCGCTTGCCCAAGCGGCGGATCTGGTCGCCCACGTGCTCCAGTTCCGTGGCCACCAGCAGCAGGTGCTCCGTCATCTCGTCCTCGGGGTTCAGGCGGCGGATGCGGGCCAGGTAATCGATGACGTCGTACGTCAGCCGGTCGACCTTGGCTTCGCGCGCCTCCACCGGTTCGGCGTTCCAGCGGCCCTTGAGGATGCCGTCCACCGCGATCTCGGTCATGATCGCCACCTGATCGCTGATCCTCACCGTCTCGCGCAGCGCCAGGGCCGAGGCCAGCTTGGCGTCGTCTATGGCGTCGAAGCGCAGGTACTTGGGCGCCGCGTCGTCGTCCGTCCGCGGCACCAGCTCGCCGCTGAGTCGGGCGAGGGGCGAGGCAAGCGTGGCGCCCAGGAGCGAGATCGCCAGGTTGAAGAAGGTATGGGCGTTGGCTACCTCGCGCGCCTTGCCCCCTCCGACGGACTGCAGCAGTTCGGTCGCCGGGCCCAGGAGGAACATGGTGGCCACCGCGCCCACCGAGGTGATGAGCAGCTGCATCAGCGCGGTGCGCTGCGCGTTGGTGTCGAAGGTGCGCGACACGAGCAGCGGCATGAGGGCGCTGCCGGCGTTGCCACCGACGGTGAGGGCCACCGCGGGCGCCAGGCCCACGCCGTCAGAGAGGTAGAGGCCCAGCGCCACGGCGGTGACGGCGTTGGAGCTCGAGAGCAGCCCCCCTAACACGACGCCCAGGATCAGCATGGCCGCGGGGCGGCTCTCCGCGGCGTCGATGAGCATGCTGAAGAGTTCGCCGCCGGCCAAGGCGGTCATGGAATCCACGGTTATGTCGAGGCCGAGGAACAGCAGACCCGCGCCCAGCAAGAGCGTGCCCGGCGCCTTGATGCGCTGCCACAGACTGGCGAAGTAGCCCACGCCGATCATGGCCCAGGCGTAGGCGCCCAGGCTGAAAGCCGCCAGCTGGATGGCTAGCGTGGCGCCCAGCTTGGCGCCGAGCAGTAGCGCGATGCCGGCGGAGACTCCGACCAGGCCGCTCCCCACGAGGCTCAGGGCCGTCATGGAAGTAGCCGTGCCGCTCTGCGTGGCGGCAGCCACGCCCGTGCCCGTGAGGAGGGCGTGGAACGGCGAGCGCGTGGCGGCCGACATGAGGCGCCGCGCCGAAGGCCCGAGGATCTCCTGCAACGAGTCGGCGATCTTGTGGATGCCGAGGAGGAAGAGGGCCAGCCCGCCCACGGCGGTCAGTATCAAGGAACGTCACTCCAATCCGGCGCGCGCAGGTCGGGCGCGTGCGTGCTCACCGTAGTTGAGCAGTTTACGCCTCCCGCGCCCTCCGTGAGCGCCGAAGCCCGCTCACTCGGGTCGCCGGCACCTACCACCGGGTTGTACAGAAGCTGCGCGCAAGGGGCGTGGCGGGGTGAGCCCGCATGCTGGTACGGTATCCCTGCAAGCGAAAACCCTATACACCCGGAGGAGGGTCCCAATGAGGAGAACGCTCGTATCCCTTTTAGCCGTGCTGTTGGCCGTCAGCGGCCTGGCACTAGCCCAGGAGACCGTGCAGGTGGGCGTCATCACGAGCCTCACCGGCCGCTTCGCTGAGTTCGGCGAGCAGCACCAGGCTGGCATCCAGGCCGCCCTGGAAGACGTGAACGCCGCTGGTGGCGTGAACGGCGCCACCCTCGAGGTCGTCTACGAGGACGACATCTCGGAGGTCAACGCCGCTCTGGCCGCCGCCGAGGCCCTGGTGAACCGGGACCTGCCCCTCGTGATGGGCGCCTACTCGTCCTCCATCACCAACCCGCTGGCGCAGTACTTCA
>CAZPWN010000162.1:0-5010 GCA_964590475.1 uncultured bacterium
GCGATGAAGCCGAGCAGCGCCGCGATCAGCCCCTGGAGGCCTAAACCCCTGAGGCCGTAGAAGGCGAGCAGCAGTACCGCGGCTCGCGCCACGAAGCTGGCTATCAGCAGGGAGCGGTTGCCGGTCCGCGCCACGCGCTTGACCGTGAACCAGAGTGCCATAAGGTAGAGCGCGCCCGCTACGAGGCCCGCGAGGAATCCCGAACCTAGGGCTACGAGATCCATGCCGGCCCTCCAGTGGCGTGCTCACTCATCGTCTTCCGACTCCTTGCTTACCCAGTACCAGGCGTTGACGCCCCCTAGGACGAGACCGGCGATCATCAGCATCAACGTCCAGGAGTAGCTACTCGTAGTGCGTATGTCTATCCAGGCGCCCAGCGCTATGCCGAGCAGGGTCGGAACCACGACGGACCAGCCCACCATGCCGAACATGCCGAGGCCGTAACCCAGGGGCTTCCTGCCCGCCGCTCGGGCGCGCTGCTTACGCGCCTCTTTGCGGCCCACGGTGCGGGCCAGGTCGTCCGGTCGGGGCGGAGCGTCGCGCCCTTCGGCCACGCGTGCATCGTCCCGGCGCTCCCCGGGCATGTCGGTGGTTCGCATGTCAGCGCCTCAGCTCCCCGACCCGCCGTAAGATCTCGGCCTCGAGCCTCAGAAGCGCCGTGCGCGCCCGCTTGTCGCTGTCGTTTTGCACTAGGTAGCGCGAGCGGACCGCGGCCTCCGCGCTGCCCAGGTCTCCACCCACCACGGCGCGTTGGCACGCCACCCGCACCTGGTCGTCCGCCTTGACCAGCACGCCGTGGTCCACGGCCACGAACGTCTCCTCGCCTACCGCGTCATGGAAGGCCAACAGCCCGGGCACGATAAGCAAGGCCGTGTCGGCGTGACGCTCCAGGACGGTGAACGTCCCGTGCACCGACTCGGCGGTAACCCGCGTGACCGCCTGGTCGACGAGGGTACCGGACGGCACCGTCAGCAGCAGCCTCATATCCCTGCCTCCGCCAGCGTGCCGATCATGTAGAAGTCGCCCTCCGGCACGTCCGACAGCTCACCGCTGAGGATGCGGTCGCAGTCCGCCAGGGCGTCCTCGAGCGCCACCGCGTGGCCCGGCTGCCCCGTGAACGCTTCGGTGACGTGGAACGGCTGGGTGAGGTATCGCTCCAGCCGCCGCGCCCGCGAGACCACGTTCTGGTCCTCCTCCGACAGCTCCTCCAGGCCGAGCATCGCGATGATGTCCTTCAGGTCCTCGTACAGGGCCAGGACCGTGCGCGCCTCGCGCGCCACGCGGGCGTGCTCCGGGCCTACCACTTCGGGCGTAAGCAACGAGGAAGTGGACGCCAGAGGATCTATGGCGGGGTAGAAGCCCTGGCTGGCGCGCTCGCGCGAGAGCACCACCGAGGCGGAGAGGTGCCCGAAGATGTGCACGACGGCGGGGTCGGTGAAGTCGTCCGCCGGCACGTAGACGGCCTGCACGGAGGTTATGGCGGCGTCCTGCGTACTTGTGATCCGCTCCTGCAGTTCGCCAAGCTCGCTCGCCATGGTGGGCTGGTAGCCCATCCTCGAGGAGAGGCGGCCCATGAGCCCGGAGACCTCGGAACCGGCCTGCACGAAGCGGAAGACGTTGTCCATCAGTAGCAGGACGTCCCGGTGTTCTTCGTCTCGGAAGTACTCGGCCATGGACAGCGCCGTGTGCGGTACTCGGAAGCGTGCGCCCGGCGGCTCGCTCATCTGGCCGAACACCAACACGGTGTCGTCCAGCACGCCGGCGTCCCGTATCTCCCGTATCAGCTCCTCCGCCTCCCGGGAGCGCTCGCCGATGCCACAGAAGAGGCTCACGCCCTCATGGTGGGCGGCCATGTTGTTGATAAGTTCCGTGATGAGCACCGTCTTGCCCACGCCGGCGCCGCCGAAGAGTCCCGCCTTGCCACCGCGTTCGATGGGAGCGAGAACGTCCACGGCCTTGACGCCGGTAGCAAGGACCTGGGACGACACCGACTGTCGTGCGAGGCGCACCGGCGGCCGCAGCAACTCCACCTTGGCGGACGTGCGCACCGGGTCGCCCCCGTCTATGGCCTCCCCGAACACGTCGAACACGCGGCCCTTGACCTCGGGCCCGACGGGCACCATGAGCGGCTCCCCCGACGCGGTCACCGCGTCTCCCCGCGCCAGGCCGCTGGTGGAGGTGAAGGCCAGGCAACGCACCGTGCGTGCATCCACCTGCTCGATCACCTCAAGGCGCACCGCGTTCTCGGGGCCGGCCGTGAGCATCTCGTACAGTCGCGGTAGCTTGCCCTCGAACCGCACGTCCACCACGCTGCCCCGCACGGCCACCACCGCACCGGCGGCCTTGCCGCTGGACCTACCGTCACCCTCTTGTACGTGAACCTGCGGCGAGGCGATGGAAGGATCGCTGCGCCGGGCGTCTTGAGGCATCTGCCCGCTCCGTTCCGGCGACCGGTCTCTAAGCGCGGGCTGGTTATTCCGCGGGCGGCCACGCGGCCGCCATCTCCGTCACCGAGAACACCGGAACCATTGTACCCGTGGGCAGTTTCCAGCGGGTTCCGCAACTCGGGCGCCCGCTCCCTCCGTTAGGGAGCGGGCGCCCTGGGTCCCGCGGTTCCTTCGGAACCGTTACTGGGCGTCTGCGCCCTCGAAGCGCACGTCGTCGAGTCGGAACTGGTACTCACCGGGTTCCTGGGCGGAGAAGATGACGGCCATCAGGCCCGAAACGTCGCAGCCGCCGACCTGGCTCAGGTCGATCTGCACCTGGTTCCACTCTTCGCCTACCTCGAACGTCTGCTCGGGCGGGACCTGGCCGGTGTTCTGGCAGAAGAGCTGCACGCGGTAGGTGCCGGGCTGGCCCTGGACGTTGAAGCTCAGTACGGGCCGGCTGGAGAGGTTGGAGGGACCGAACGGCTGCGCGCCGGGCATGAACATGGTGCCGCCCCAGGGCAGCGCGAACTGCTCGCCTACGGTGCCCGTTACCTCCAGGGCGTAACCGCTGCCGTCCGCGCCGCCCTCCACCACCGCGATGTTGGCTGTGGAGTCGCCGCCCGCCTGCTCGTCGGTGGTGGGCAGCCACGGCTGACCGAATTCCACGCTGGTGTCGCCGCCCTCGAAGTCGCTCACGAGGAGCGGGCCGTCACCCGCCAGCTGTTCAGCCTGCGCGGCGGCTGCCGCCTCGGCCTGCGCCTGAGCGTCCGCCAGGGCTTGGCGGTAGGCGTCGCGGTCTGCCTGCACGCCGCCCTTGAACACGGCCACGATGTCGCGCGTGGCGGTGATGTCGGTCGTGGGATCGCCCCTCACGAGCAGCAGGTCGGCCGCCATGCCGGGTTCTATGCTGCCTATCTCGTTCTGTCCGAAGGCTTCGGCGTTCAGCGAGGTAGCGGCGGCCAGCGCCTCGCTGGGGGTCAGCCCAGCCTGCACCAGCAGCTCGAGTTCCCTATGCATGCTCGCGCCGTAGGCCGTGCCCGGGTTGGGGGCGTCCGTGCCGGCCAGGATCCTCACGCCCGCCTCGTGCAGCAGCCCTACGCCGTCGCGCGCGTTGGCGTACGCCAGGTCCGGGAAGCCGGTGAAGGGGTTGGCCAGGCTCTGCAGGTCAGTGGGGGTGAGGAACGGCGCTATCCGCTCGTCGGTGGCGAGGCTCGTGTCCACCTCGTCCTCCACGCCCACGCTCTGGAAGACCGACAGGGTGGGCACCAGGAAGACGTCCTTGGCCAGCATCTCTTCTATCAGCCCTTGCGTGGGCAGGGCGTCGGAGAACATGTGTGCCAGCCCGTTAGTGCCGGCCCGTACGGCCATCTCGGCCGCCGCCAGCGTCTGAACATGGGTAATGGCCATGAGGCCGTGGTCATGCGCCGCGGCGATGACGGCCGTGACCGTCTCCTCGTCCAAGGTGGGCGTGTCCATGCCCATCTCCTGCCCGTCCTCGATGATCACCTTGATGTAGTCCGCGCCCGCGGCCGCCCGCTCAGCCACCCACGCCTCGGCTTGCCCGGGCTCCGTGAGGGTGGCCACGTCCACACCGAACTGGGTGCCGTGCCCGCCGGGCGCGGTCGCCAACGTTCCGGCTGAAAGCATGTCGGCCCTGTAGCTGGCGGCGCCCGCCTCCTGCTCGCCGCGCATCTGGGCCGCGAACTGCTCGGCGGTGAACATGTCGTAGACCGTGGTCACGCCGAACATCAGGGCCTGCACCAGCATCTGCGGTGTGAAGGTGTGCACGTGCGCGTCGATGAGTCCCGGCAGCAGTGCCTGCCCCTCGGCGTCGATGACCTGGGCGTCGGCGGGCGTTTCCACGTCCGCGCCGACCGAGCTGATGACGCCGTTCTCGAGGACCACCGTCACCGGCCCGACGAGCTCCACGCCGTCGAAGTAGTGCACGTTCTGGATGGCCACGAGCGGGGCCTCCGCGGCCGTTTGCTCAGGGGTGCCCTGGGCCGCCGCTAGCAGCGCGAGCTGCGTGGCCACCAGCAGGGCGGCCAGGAGACGCACCATCCGGGCGAACCCGCCTGGCCTCACGTGACGACGCATTTCGAACATGTTCATGTCTCCTCCTTGGAGGCGCTGCCTGCGGCAGCGGTTCTAACTTCCGGTTCTGACCTTAGGATCTGACCTAGTAAGGCGCCGTGTTCGGGCGAGCCGGTCGACCGCCCGCCGTGCGCGCGCCGGTGGCCACCCTATCCAGCGGCCAATGAGTTGCGTGATGAACGGCCTTCATAACGGCCTTCATGATGGGCGGCGAAGCTCCGATCAGAGCGGCGGATACGAGCCGACACCCGACCCTGGGGCCCGCTGCTCCGGCGGACAGCAAGTGCGTATCGGCCCCCACTTCGCACTGCTATAGTCGCTGCGCGGTTCCGTATTCCCCTGCGCTTGCCCACGCCGTCGTTGCCGATAATATGCTTGCCGACGAGCTTGCCTAAGATTTGCATACCTTCAAGCGGATTGACCTCGAGGTGAAGATGGTCGTGACCGAAGGTGCAGTACCCAGAGTGAGTGGTGGCGCGGGGCCGGA
>CAZPWN010000163.1:0-5001 GCA_964590475.1 uncultured bacterium
TTCCTGCGCTACAACTTCGGCCCCGCCACCATCACCATGGGAGACTCGGGCGCCTACCTGCTCGGCTACGTGCTAGCCGCGGTGAGCGTCCTGGGGGCGCTCAAGGTCACGGCGGCCGTCTCCGTGGTGGCCCCGATCCTCGTGCTGGCACTGCCGGTGGTGAACATCACGCAGGTGACCCTGCGCCGGCTCCGGCGCGGCGCCAGCCCCACCGAGGCCTCCAACGATCACATCCACGACATGCTGCGCGAGCGCTCGGGCTCCAAGCGCGTGACCGTCCTCGTGCTGTGGGGCGCCACCATGCTCCTCGGCGTCATCGGCATGTTGCTGTCCGCCACACCGCCCGTGCTGGCGTTCGCCACCATCATCTCCACCATCGTGCTCATCGCGGCCGTATCGCTGCTGCGGCTGGCGGAGGTAAGGCGTCTAGGCGACGCCAAGGCGTGAGCTTAGGCGACGGCTTGACGCCGCTACCGGCGCCCGCCGGTCGCCGGCCCCGCGTGGTGGCCGCCTTCGGCACGAGGCCCGAAGCCAACAAGATGGCGCCCGTGGTCAAGGCCCTCAAGGCCCAGGAGGGCCTGGAGGCGTTGACGCTCGTCACCGGTCAGCACCGGGAGCAGCTGGCGGGCTCCCTCGCCACCTTCGGCCTGGTGCCGGACGCCGACCTGGCGGTCATGACGCCGCGCCAGTCGCTGGCCGAGCTGACGGGCCGCATAGTGCCGGCCGCAGCGCACAAGCTGCGCGAGATGGAGGCCGATTACGTGCTGGTGCACGGTGACACCTCCACCACCTTCGCGGTGGCGCTGGCGGCCTTCCTGGAGGGCATCCCCGTGGCGCACGTGGAGGCCGGACTGCGCAGTTACGACATGCAGCAGCCGTTCCCGGAAGAGGCCAACCGGCGCCTCACCGACGTGCTCACGGACCTCGACCTGCCGCCGACGCCGCTGGCGCGCCGGCAGCTGCTGGCCGAAGGCAAGCGCTCCACAGCCATGATCGTCACCGGCAACACCGCCGTGGACGCGGTGGAGGAGATGCGCAGCGTGGCGCGGCTACCAGGCCACGTGCCCGCGGCCGGGCGGCTGGTGGCCATCACCATGCACCGGCGCGAGAACCTGGGCGTGATGGCGGAGCTGGCGTCCGCCATAGCCCGCGTGGCCCGCGCCAACCCCGAGATAACCTTCGTGTACCCCGTGCACCTGAACCCCGCCGTGCGGGAGGCGGTCGAGCCGGCCCTCGGCCCGCTGGACAACGTCATCCTCGACGACCCCTGGGAGTTCCTGCAGATGCTCGCGCTCCTGGACGCCTCGGAGCTCGTGATCACGGACTCCGGCGGCATCCAGGAGGAGGGCGCGGCTCTGGGCGTTCCCGTGGCCGTGCTGCGGAACGTGACGGAGCGGCCCGAAGGCGTGGAGGCCGGCGTCCTCGAACTGCTGGGCACCGACCCCGTCCACGTGGAGGCCAGGCTCGGGCAGCTCCTGGGCGACCCCGCAACGCTGCAGCGCATGCGCGAGGCGCCGAACCCGTACGGCGACGGTCGGGCGGGCGGGCGCGTGGCGCAGGCCGTGGCGTGGCGCTTCGGCCTTGCGCCGCGGCCGGAGGACTGGGTGCCCGCCCCTACGGGAGCCGGCGCCGCAGGTACCGACATGCCCGGCGGCGCGGTTTGAGCGCGCCGCAGCCCGCGGCGCGCGAGCACGTGCTGCGCTTCGGCAGGCCGCTCCCGGACGGGCGGCTCGAACGGCGCTGGCGCGGGCCCGCCCTGATGGGAGTAGTCAACGTGACCCCCGACAGCTTCAGCGACGGCGGGGAGCGCTTCTCCGAGGAGCGCGCTATAGAAGCAGGCCTTGAGCTGAGTGAGCAGGGGGCTCTGGTGGTGGACGTGGGCGGCGAGTCCACCCGCCCGGGCGCGGAGGCTGTGAGCGCCGAGGAGGAACGCCGGCGCGTGCTGCCGGTGGTGACCGCGCTGGCGGAGGCAGGCGTGATCGTGAGCATCGACAGCCGCAAGCCCGAGGTGGTGGAGGCCGCCCTGAACGCGGGCGCACGCCTGGTGAACGACATCGGCGGGCTGCGTGAAGGCCGCATGCGCGAGGTGGCCGCCGCTGCCGGCGCGCCCGTCGTGCTCATGCACATGCAGGGCGAACCGCGCACCATGCAGCGGAGGCCCCACTACGAGGACGTGGTGAGCGAGGTGTGGCACTACCTAAGCGGCGCGGCCGCGGGCGCCGAGGAGGCCGGCGTGCCGGACGTGATCCTCGACCCGGGCCTGGGCTTCGGCAAGAACCTGGAGCACAACCTGGAACTGCTGCGGCGGCTCGAGGAGTTCACGGCGGACCGCCCCGTGCTGATCGGAGCCTCGCGCAAGGCGAGCATCGGCGCCATCACGGGTGAGGCGGACCCCAAGCGCCGGCTGCCGGGCACGCTGGTCCTCCACCTGCGGGCGGCCGATGCCGGCGCCGCCATGCTGCGCGTGCACGACGTGGCCGAGCATGCGCAGGCGCTCAAGGTCTGGGCCGCGCTCCAAGGCACGGAGTACGCGGCGTGACGGGGCAGCACACGGGCACGGACCGGATAGTCCTCACCGGCATGGAGTTCTACGCCTACCACGGCGTTTTCGACGAGGAGGGCAAGCTGGGCGCCCGCTTCTCCGTGGACGTGGAACTGCACCTGAGCATGAGCGACGTGGACACCATCAAGGCGACGGTGGATTACGGGCGCGTGTTCAAGCTGGTGGAGGAGGCCGTCACGGGCACGCGCTTCAAGCTGATCGAGGCGCTGGCGGTCACCATCTGCGAGCGGCTGCTGGCCGCCGAGGAGCTGGTGGAGCGCGCCGTGGTGCGCGTGCACAAGCCGAACGCGCCGCTGCCCGGGATCGTGCGCGACGTGTTCGTGGAGGTCAAGCGTAGCCGCGCCTGATCCGGCGGGCGCGTCGGCCGGGCGCAGCGGGGCCGCTGCAGGGGCGGGCGCAGCCGCCGCGGAAGCCGGCGTGGCACTCATCGCCCTTGGCGCCAACCTGGGCGATCCGGTGGCCAACCTGCAGGAGGCTGTGCGCCAGCTCAGCAGCGTGGGCGAGGTGACCGGCAGGTCGGCCCTCTACCGGACCGAGCCGGTGGGTGGGCCGCCGGATCAACCCCCCTACGTCAACGCCGTGGTGCGGCTGCGGACAGCCGAGCCGCACCCCGACCCGCGGACGCTCATGCAGCTGCTACTCGACGTGGAACGGCGGCTGGGCCGCGAGCGGAAGGGGCGCTGGGGCCCGCGGCTCATCGACCTGGACCTGCTGGACTACGGCGGTCGCATCTTCATCGGGCCCGCCACCGGCGAGGACGAGGGATCGCTGCCGCCGCTGCGGCTGCCGCACCCCCGCATGGCGGAGCGAGCCTTCGTGCTTGCGCCGCTCGCCGACCTCGCGCCGGACTGGCGGCACCCCACGCTGCGGCGTTCGGCGGCCGAGCTGCTTGAACGGACCGGCACGGAGGGTGTGGAGCGCCTGCCCGAGGCGTGGTGAACGGCCTGCCTCACGCGCGGGCCCACTCGTCCAGCGACCGGCGCCGCCGGGCTGACAACGGGTACACTGAACGGCCGATGCGCCTGTTCGCTATCGCCGACCCCCACCTATCCGCCGTATCCCCTAAGCCGATGGACATCTTCGGCCCCGGTTGGGAGGGTCATCCCGAGGCGTTCTTCAGCGGTTGGCGCGACACCGTCGGCGACGACGACCTGGTGCTGGTGCCCGGAGACATCTCCTGGGCCATGCGCCTGGAGGACGCCATGGTGGATCTGGAGAGGATCGCCGACCTGCCGGGCACCAAGGTGCTCCTCAGGGGCAACCACGACTACTGGTGGCCCTCCATCACGCGCCTCAGGAACGCCCTGCCCGAGCGGATGTACGCGCTGCAGAACGACGCGCTGGTGGTGAACGGCGTGGTGATCGCCGGCACCCGCGGCTGGATCTCGCCGGGCACGCACGGCTTCACCGAGCAGGACGACAAGGTCTACAGGCGGGAGCTGGAGAGGCTGAAGCTCTCGCTCAACGCCGCCGCGCGCCTCGAAGGAGAGTACCGAGTGGTGATGCTTCACTTCCCGCCCACGAACTCGCGGCTCGAGCCGAGCGGCTTCACCGAGCTGATCGCGGAGGCCAGCCCGGACGCACTGGTGTTCGGTCACGTGCACGGCGAGCAGCTGGGCATCCTGCGGGAACTGAACGGCGTGGACGTGCACTTCGTTGCCGCGGACGCGCTGGGTTTCGTGCCCAGGCTCGTGCACGACTTCGGCGCGGAAGAGGGCGCCGCGTGACGGGGCTGCCCGCAGCAGCGGCGGACGGCAGCAAGGCGCAGGTCCTCGTGGTGAACGCCGGCAGCTCGAGCCTCAAGATGAAGCTCCTGCCGTCGGGGGAGTCCGTGGTCATAGAGCGGCTCGGCGGCCCGACCAGCGTGCGAGCCTCCTTCACGCTCGTGGAACCGCCGAGGCTCGAGCGCCACGACCACGCTTTCGACTTCGGCCTGCGGCTGCTCACCGAGCACGGCGGCGCACCCGAACTGGCCGCCGTGGGACACCGAGTGGTGCACGGCGGCACGCGCTTCGTGGCGCCGACGCTGATAGACGAGGGCGTGGAGGCGGCCATAGAGGAGCTGTGCCCGCTGGCACCGCTCCACAACCCGGGCAACCTGGCGGCCATCCGCGCCGCACGGGCGGCCCTGCCAGGCGTGCCCCACGTGGCCATCTTCGACACCGCGTTCCACGCCACGCTGCCGCCGCACGCCTACCACTACGGTCTGCCCCTGGAGTACGCCGAGTCGGGCGTCAGGCGCTACGGCTTCCACGGCACGAGCCACCAGTACGTCTCGCGCAAGGCCGCCGAGATGGTCGGCAGACCGCTCGAGGAACTCCGCATGATCACCCTGCACCTGGGCAACGGCGCCAGCGCCACGGCGGTGTTGAACGGTGAGTCCGTGGACACGAGCATGGGCTTCACCCCGCTCGAGGGGCTCCTGATGGGCACCCGGA
>CAZPWN010000164.1:0-3644 GCA_964590475.1 uncultured bacterium
CCGTTTGCGGTCCGTTAACGGCTCGTCTCTAAGCTGCTCACCTACACCTGAACGCTTAGGCCGCGAAGGAGCCGACCGATGAGTGATCGCAACAGACACCCTGTGTGGCAAGCAGCTCGACTAGCCATCGTGCTGGGCCTGGCCCTGACCATGGCCGCCTGCGGCCAGACGACCCCCCAAGATGGTGAGCCCGACGGCGGTAACGGCCCGAACCCCCCGCCGGGCGATCCGCAGGCCGCCCACGACGTGATCGCGTACGTGGCGGCGGGCGGCGACGAGATCAGGCTCGTAGACCCGGACGGCGGTAACGACCGCACCCTATGGGCTCACGGTCATGCCGACCCCGAGAGCGTCTACGACGTATGGAGCCTGGCTTGGAACCCGCAGGCCACGCAGCTCACGTTCGCCAGCACCCACGAGAACTGGTGCTCACTGTTCGGTTCCGACATATTTTCGGTCGGCGCCGACGGCAGCCGGTACCAACGCATCACTCAGGCCCCCGCTTGCGCTGATCTGGAGGCCTACCCCAAAGGCACCGTCCGGGTACCGGTGCGGAACGACAGTTTCGACTCGTTCTCCGGCTTCATGTACTTCCAGGGTGCAGCGGGCGTGCAGCCCGTCAACCTGCCGCCGAACGGGACAGGGATGGTTACCTTCCCCGACGTGGCCGACTTCGGTGCCGGCGACGACGGGGTGCAGGTCGCTGCGCTCATAGTCGCGGACACGCGCGAGATAATGTTCGGCTCGGTTGCCGACGTGCAGGCCGGCGGCTCGGTAACGACCGCCGAGGTCGGCGTCTACCAACCCGGCGGTTACTGGGAGGCGCACTCCCCGACCTGGCAGCAGGACGGTTCAGCTATCAGCTTCATCTACAACTTCAACTCGTTCACTCAGCTGCCCACACAACCCGAGCCGCTATCGTTCGGCTCCGCTCTGATGGCGGAGGACGCCGACTTCCCGCTCTTCGTCGACCTCCTCGCTCGTGGCCCGACGGCCGCTACCGCCAACGACATCCTCTACGCCGGGACCGAGGCCTTCGAAACCACCGCCATCTACCTCGTGGCTGACGGCAGCTCCGGACCGGGAGAACCGCTCGTGGTGCACGACGCAACGGAATCCATCCTTGGCCTCGCCTGGCTGCCGGACGCTTCCGGTTTCTTCTACTCGGTAACCGAGGGCGACTACTTCGGCGACGACCGTTCGGCGAACATCTTCCTCTACGACTTCGCGAGTGGTACATCGCAGCGCATCACCGACTTCGTGGGCGAGTTCGCAGGGGTCCTCAGCGTCTCGGGTGACGGGGGCGCGATAGTGTTCGAACGCGCTGCCGAACAGGTCGAGCTCTCGGACGACCTCATCGACCCGGACCTCTGGGTGGTTAGGAGCGACGGCAGCGCAGAGCTGCTTGTCGAAGATGCCCGCGCGCCCGCGTGGAGTTGGTAGCAGTCACGCGTTACGCACGGACGGCGTCCCTATACTTGGCCCGTGCACTTGAAGACCCTCGGCGGGCTCGAGCTGACGGTCCCGTCCAAGGACAAACCACTGCGGCGACCGAAGCCGCTGCTGCTGCTGGCGTACCTGGCGATCGAGGGGCCCAAGGAGCGCCACCATCTGGCGGAGCTGTTCTGGCCCGACGCCCAGCGCCCGCTCGACAGCCTTAGGGTCGCTCTCTCGCAGCTCCGTATGGCCGCCCCGGGCGTGCTCCATGAGGTCTCCGCACCCGGCGCCGGCGCCACCGTCGCCACGGAGGTCGACTGCGACGCGGTCGACCTGCTTGGCGCTCTGGCCGCCTCGGATAGCGTGCAGGCGCGCGAACTCTACGCCGGGGAGTTCCTGGCGGGTTTCTACCTGAAGGAGATGGGCGCCGAGCTCGAAGAGTGGGTTCTGGCCACGCGCGAGCACCTGGCAAGCGGCCTGCAGCTGGCGCGCATCGGCGAGGCGGAGAGGCTGGCTCGGGGGTCTGCCTTCGCCGAGGCCAGCAGGCTGGCAGCCGAAACCCTAGATCTGCTCAAGGAGCCCGCCCCCGAGGTTCTGTCGCGCCTGCACCGACTCCTGCTCGCCGCGAGCCACCCGTCCGCGGCGGACGTGGGGCGCCAGGCCAGCTACTACGGGGTCGAACTGGCCGACTCGACGGAGGCCGCGCGAACCGCGTTGGCCGCTGGCGCGGAGCGGTCCGCTCCCACCAACCTGCCCTTTCGCGTGGCGCCGTTCGTCGGCCGCGACATGGAACTGGTCACCCTCACCAACGTGCTCGCCAGCGGTTCGAGGCTGGTGACGGTGACCGGCGTAGGGGGCGTGGGCAAGTCGCGCCTGGCGCTCGAGGCAGCCTCCACCGCCCTGCACGACGGCCTCTTCGGGGACGGTGTGTTCCTGGTCGAGCTGGCGGCCGTGGCGGACCACCGTTACGTGCTCGATGCGGTCGCAGCGGGCGTCGATGCGGAAGGCGGCGGCGCCGGCCGGTTGGCGGATTTCATCGGCGAGCGGCGGATCCTGTTGCTGCTCGACAACTTCGAGCACGTCAGCGAGGCGGCCGTGGACGTCGCGCGTCTGCTGGAAGGGTGCCGCGGTCTCACGGTGCTCGCCACATCGCGGCTGCCTCTCGACCTCGCGGGCGAGCAGCTCTTCCACTTGAACGAACTCGAGGTGCCCCCACCGACCCTGGGGGCCGACAAGGCGCTCACGTTCGACGCCGTACGGCTCTTCCAGGCCGTTGCCCGCCGGGCAAGATTGTCGTTCACGGTCGACGACGCGAACCGTGCGGAGGTAGTGGAGATATGCCGGTTGGTCCATGGCCTACCGCTGGGGATAGAGCTGGCCGCCGCCTGGGCGGGGCGACTTGCGCCCGCCGAACTAGCGAGTGCCTTACGCAACCACCTAGACGACCTGCTCAGCGGTCCGCGGGACGCCGCCCCGCGCCAGCGCAGCCTGCGGGCCACCATCGAGCACTCGTGGAGTTTGCTGAGCGACCATGAGAGCCGGGCGCTCACCAGGCTGGCCGCTTTCAGGGGAGGCTTCACCCACCAGGCCGCCATGCGCGTGGCGGGCGCCAGTCTCGCGACGCTGAGCGCGCTGGCCGCGCGTTCCCTGCTCAACGCAGCCGCGGACGCCCGCTACGACCTCCACCCCCTGGTCGCTTACTACGCCCGGGAACGCCTCGAGGCGAGCGGCGAGGACCGTGCTGCCGCGCTGGCGGCGCACGCTGAACACTTCGTCGAACTCGCCCTAAAGGCCGAAGAGGGGTTGAAGGGTGGCGACCAGGCCGACTCGCTGGGGCGCCTGGAGGTCGAGCTGCCCAACATCCACGCGGCGCAGGCCTGGCTGGTAGCGCAGGCGGGCAGCGGTTCGCTTTCCGACGCGCGGGCGGCTCTCGCACTGAGCGGCGCCCTGTGGCAGTACTGGTTGCGGCGCGGCCGCTTGGCCGAGGGCCGCCGCTTCGCTGACGCCGCCCTGAAGGTCGCGCCTTCCGATAAGCTGCCGGCGCAGCGCGCGAAGGCGCTTACCGGCGCGGGCGTTCTGGCCTTCGGGCAGGGTGACGATACGTCCTCGGCCGCTTATCACCTCGAGGCTCTGGAGATCCGGCGAAGTGAGGGCGATCGCCTGGGCGAGGCCCGCTCCCTCTACAACCTGTCTGCCACAGCCGGCCG
>CAZPWN010000164.1:3744-4998 GCA_964590475.1 uncultured bacterium
ATGAGGAGGCTTCAGCGCTCGAGGGGCTGGCCCTCGTGGCCCATGAGCGGGGCTTGTGCTCGCGCAGCGGCGAGCTGTTCCTCGAATCGTCGGCCATCCGCGAACTGCATGGTCTAGGACCAACGGCCGCTCACGAGAAGCTCCTGGACATCCATGGCCCGGGCGCCGCGGACATCGGGGGGACCGCTGGTCGACGTGGCTGATGGGGCCTCCGCTCAGGGAGTCGGACGTGGCGGTGCTGCTGGACGAGACATGGAGCCCCCTGGTCTACCGCGGCTACGAGCTACGGTCCTGGGGGCTCAGGCGGCCGGCGCCAGGCCGCGCCGCTGATCCTTGGAACTCCGGTACGAGAGCAGCCTGAGCGCGTTCAAGACCACCACGATGGTGCTCGACTCGTGCAGCACGACAGCCACGCCGATGCTGGCGAGGCCCAGCAGCGAACTGGGCACCAGCAGGGCGATGACGGCCAGGCTGATGATGAGGTTCTGCACGATCATGCGGCGGCTGGCGCGCGACAGGGCTATGGCGTAGGGCAGGCGCGAGAGGTCGTCGGCCATGAGGGCTATGTCGGCCGTTTCGAGCGCCACGTCGCTGCCGGCGCCGCCCATGGCCACGCCCACGTCGGCGGTGGCCAGGGCGGGGGCGTCGTTGATGCCGTCGCCCACCATGACCACCGTGCCGTGCGCCTCCTGCAGCGCCTTGATGGCGGTGGCCTTCTCCTCAGGCAGCAGCTCCGCACGCACCTCGTCGATGCCCAGCTCGCGGCCGAGCGCCTCGGCCACCCGCCGGTTGTCGCCCGACAGCATGACCACGTGCTTGACGCCCAGCTTCTTCAGGGCGGCTATGGCGGCGCGGGCTTCGGAGCGGGGCTGGTCGCGCACGGCTATGAGGCCGTCCACCTGCACGCCGTCCGCGCCAAGCGAGCCTTGCTTGCCGGTGGCTACGAACATTACCGTCTTGCCCACGGCCTCCAGCTCCTGCGCTCGCGATTCGAGCTGGCCTGGGAGGGCGGCGCCGGCCAGGTTCATGAGCTTGCGGTTGCCTATCAGGACCCGCGTGCCGCCTACCGTGGCGGACGCGCCGTGGCCGACGGTCTCTTCGAAGGCCTCTATCCGTTCGAACTCCGCCGTGCCTGCCGGCGGCTGCGTGCCGGTGGCGGTCAGCGTGCGGTCGTAATGATCCAACACGGCCGACGCCAGCGGGTGGCTGCTGCGCGACTCGACCGCGGCGGCGAGGGCCAGCAGCTGGTCTTCG
>CAZPWN010000165.1:0-2178 GCA_964590475.1 uncultured bacterium
CCGACGTGGCCATCATCTCGCTGGGCGGCATCGTCGTCTCCGAGAGCATGCGCATAGCCGGCAACGAGTTCGACGAGTCGATCATCCGGCACATCCGCCATAAAGAGAACCTCCTGATAGGCGACCGCACCGCCGAGGACATC
Organism: uncultured bacterium; assembly: GCA_964590475.1. Taxonomy (GTDB): domain Bacteria; phylum Deinococcota; class Deinococci; order Deinococcales; family Trueperaceae; genus JAAYYF01. The sequence continues at coordinate 144 of CAZPWN010000165.1, forward strand.
AAGGTCAAAGTGGGCGCCGCCATGCTGCGGGGGCCTGAGGACAACGAGACCATGGAGGTGCGCGGCCGCGACCTCATCAACGGCCTGCCCAAGACCATCACGGTCACCACGCAGGACGTGGTGGACGCGCTCAAGGAGCCCATCCAGAAGATCGCGGACGGCGTGAGGCGCGTGCTGGAGCAGGCGCCGCCCGAGCTGGTGTCGGACGTCATAGACCGCGGCATCATCATGACGGGCTCCGGTTCGCTGCTGCGCAACTTCGACGAGCTGCTGCGCCAGACCACCGGCATCCCGGTGATGGTGGCCGAGTCCGCCACCGACGCCGTGGCGCTCGGCACCGGCCAGGCACTGGACATGCTCCACGTTCTGCAGGACGCCCTGATCTCAGACAACTTCCTGAGGCGGTGAGCATGGCGACCTTCCGGGTCGTCTTCTCACCCCCTTCGGCAGCACGGGTAGCGGCGTTCGTGACGCTGCTACTCGCGCTGCTGGTGGCCGGCCCCGCGGCGGCGCAGCGCGCCTCCGTGCTGGAGCTGGCCGTGGACGACGTGGTGGTGGGCGACCGCGGCTACGGCGTGACGGCCGCGGCCGGCAACCGCCTGGAGCGCTTCGACGTGGAGGTGCTCGGCGTGCAGCACGGCGCCGGCAACGGCTTCCCGCTGGTGCTCGTGCGTACCAGCGGCGCCCTCATCGAGGCCAGCGGCGGCGTGGCGGCCGGCATGAGCGGCAGCCCCGTCTACGTTCACACGGAACGTGGCGACGCACTGCTGGGCGCCATCGGCTACGTCTTCGCCCAGTCGGATCACACCGTGGCGCTGGTTACCCCCATAGCGGACATGCGCACGGCGGACGGCGCCGCTACCTTCGTTGGACACGTGCCCGGTTACGGCGCCGCCGTGCCCGTGGCAACCCCCATACTCCTGTCGGGCGCCAACGAGCGCACCGCGCGCCTGTTGGAGCCGCTCTTCCAGGACTCGCGCCTGAGCCTCCTGCCCATGCAGTCGGGCGGAGCGGCGCCGGCCGGTGGGGCGGAGGATCACGAACTGGTGCCTGGCAGCGCCATCGCCGTGTCGCTCATCAGCGGTGACGTGCAGATGTCCGCCGTGGGCACGGTGACCACGGTGGAAGATGGCCGCATCCTGGCGTTCGGCCACCCCCTCCTGAGCCTCGGTGAGGCCTCCCTGCCGTTCGTGCCGGCCTACGTCACGAGCATCCTCTCCAGCCTCCAGGTGCCGTTCAAGCTGGCCAACGTAGGTTCTCGCGTGCTGGGGGTCATCGAGCAGGACCGGCCCACGGCCATCAGCGGCGTGCTGGGCGCCGAACCCCGCACGGTGCGGGTCTCGCTGAGCCTCCAGGGCGTGCCGGGCGACCCGGTCCACACCTTCGAGGTAGCCGCCGACGAGCGGCTCTATCCCGTCCTCGTGGCCACCGCCACCCTGCAGTTGCTCGACCGCGCGCTGGGCGCCACCACGCCGGGCTACGCGGACGTGGCGTGGGAGGTCAGCCTGGAGGACGGCCGCAGGGTGAACGTCGTAGAGCAGGTGAACGACGCCGCTGACATCGCCTACGGCGCCGCATTGATGGCGGCCGGCCCGCTGGCCGTGCTGGCCGCCAACGAGTACGCCGCGGCGGACGTCAGCCACGTGAGCATCACCATGCGGCTGGACGGCCGCCAGCAGGCGGCCACCCTGCGGGAGGCGGTGCTGGAGAGCGAGACGGTGGCGGCGGGCGACGCCGCCCACGTGCACCTGCGGCTGCAGCCGCACCGCGAGCGGGCCGTGGTGCGCACCGTCACCGTGCCCCTGCCGGACGACGCCTCGGGCGAACTGACGCTGCTGATCCGCGGCGGCGGCGTGCCGCGCGACACGGGCGAGGCCAAGCTCGACGACGAGGTGATCGACCCACCCCGCACGTTCGGTGAGCTGCTCGACGCGCTGCGGCAACGGGTGCAGTCCAGCGAGCTGGTGGTGGAAGCGATAACCGAGGACGGCGAGCTGCTGCGCCTGCACCGCGAGGCGTTCCCCTTCGTGGTGCT
>CAZPWN010000165.1:2278-4976 GCA_964590475.1 uncultured bacterium
ACGGACGGGGAAACGAGTGAGCGTGTCGCTGGAACGGATCGTGGAGGTCACGGGGGGCACGCTGGAGGGCCTCCCCACGGGGCCGGCCACCGTGGAGCTGAGGAACCTGGCGGACCCGGCCCACCCCGATTACGCGGATCTGGCCGCCGCCGCCGTGGTGGTGCTGGCGGCCGGCGCGGAGCTACCCGCGCCGCCACCCGCCCTCCTGGTGGCGGCCCGCGACCACGACCTGGAGGCCGAGCACGGGGCCGAGCATGGGGCCGAGCACGGGGCCCAGTACCGGGGGGCCGTGCTGCGCGTGGACGACGTTCGCCTCGCGCTGGCGCGCCTCTCCTCCCTCCTGGGGCGGCAGCCGCTGCCGCGCGCCCACGCGGACGCGCCCGCGGCCGTGCACCCTTCCGCCAGCGTGGCGCAGGGCGCGGTGCTGGCGCCGGGCGCGGTCATCGGCGCGGGCGCCACGGTGGGGGCCGGCTGCGTGGTGGGCGCCAACAGCGTGATCGGCGAGGGCGTGAGCCTGGGCGAAGGTTGCGTGATCCATCCCAACGTGACCATCTACCCCGGCACCCAGCTGGGCCGGCGCGTGACGTTGCACTCGGGCGCGGTCATCGGGGCGGACGGCTTCGGTTACGCGGCCGGCCCGCAGGGGGCGGAGAAGATCCACCACTCTGGCGGCGTGGTCCTGGGTGACGACGTGGAGATAGGGGCCAACACCGCCATCGACCGCGGCACGCTCCTGCCCACGCGGGTGGGCGACCGCACCAAGATCGACAACCACTGCCAGATCGGGCACAACGTGCAGATCGGCTCGGACACCCTCATAGCCGGCATGACCGGGGTGGCCGGCAGCGTCCGCATCGGGCGCGGGGTCATAATGGGCGGCTACGTGGGCATCAGCGACCACGTGGAGGTGGGCGACGGCGCCCGCGTGGCGGGCCGCTCGGGCATCACCAAGGACGTGCCGCCGGGTGCCACCTGGGCGGGCTTCCCCGCCCGGCCCCACCGCGCCTTCGTGCGGGAGCTCTACCTGCTGGGCAAGCTCGAACAGATGTGGCAGGCGGTCAAGCCGCGCCGGGGCGGCGAGGAGAAGGAGTGAGGATCAGCGGCACCGCCATCCACTCCGGGCTCACCAGCACGGTGAGCCTGCACCGGGAGGAGGGGCCCATCCGCTTCCGCCGGGGGGACCGCACGGTGGAGGCGCACGTGAGCAACGTCACCGGCGCCGCGCGCGCTACGAGCCTGGGAGAGGGCGGGGCGCAGGTGCACCTGGTGGAGCACCTGCTCGCGGCGCTCGCCATCCGCGGCTTCTACGGCGGTGTACTGGTGGAGGTGGACAACGACGAACTGCCCATCCTGGATGGCTCAGCGGCGCCCTGGCTGCCCGCCATCGACGAGCTCGGGCCGCCGCCCCCGCCGCCCCCGCCCCTCACCCTGACGCAGCCGCTGGAGGTGCGCGCTGGCGCCGCCTCAATGCGGCTCGAGCCCGGCAGCGCCTGGCTCGACTGCAGCATCGACTTCGCGCACCCCGCCATCGGAGCGCAGCGCGTGGAGCTGGCGGCGGACCGCTGGCACGAACTCCTGGACGCCCGAACTTTCGGCATGTTGGCCGACTGGGAGGAGCTGAAGAGCCGCGGATTGGCGCTGGGAGCGAGCGAAGAGCATGCTATCGTCTTCGGTGATGTTGGGCCGCTGCGTCCGCTCCGTCACCCGGATGAACCCGTGCGCCACAAGGCGCTGGACGCGGTCGGCGACCTGGCTCTCCTCGCGCGTCCTCTCGCGGCGCGGATCGTCGTCACGAGAGGCTCGCACGCTCTCCACCACGAGGCGGTACGCCAACTGATGCGCCACTGTTCTCCCGAGGCCCGTCCAGCATGACCCTCTCCGCCCTGAAGGTCGCCGTGGTGGGCGCGGGCGTAATGGGCCGCTACCACGCCATGAACTACGCCACCATGCCCCGCGTGGACCTGGTGGCGGTGGTCGACATAGACCCGACCCGGCGTGAGGAGATGCGCGCCACCTACGGCTGCCGCGTGTACGAGACGGTGGAGGAGCTGCTGGCCAACGAGGAGCTGGACGCCGCCAGCGTGGCGGTGCCCACCTACCTGCACTTCTCCGTGGCCCGCACCCTGCTGAACGCCGGGTTGCACGTGCTGGTGGAGAAGCCGGTGGCCACGGACCTGGCACAGGCGCGCACCCTCACCGACCTCTCGCGCCAGCGCGACCGCGTGCTGCAGGTGGGGCACATCACCCGCTTCTACGAGGCCGTGCAGATGCTCTCCCGCCACGTGGACGAGCCGTACCTCATCGAGGCGCGCCGCCTGGTGCCCTCGGAGAGGGTGCGGGACGTGGGCGTGGTGCTCGACCTGATGATCCACGACATCGACATCGTGCTCGGCCTGGTGGGCGGCAAGCCGCTCAGCGTGACCGCTGCCGGACACGCCCTGAACGGCAGCCCGCACGAGGACGTGGCGGCGGCGCAGATCGTGTTCGACAACGGCTGCATCGCGCGGTTCCTCGCCAGCCGCGTCTCGCCCGACTCGGAGCGCAGCCTACTGGTGGCGGAGAAGAACCAGACCATCCGCGTGGACTTCGCCAAGGAGCCCTACACGGAGGTGTTCATCTACCGCGCGCCCAAGGCGGGCGCCACCGTGGGCCACGTGAAGCTCGACAGGCACGTGGTGCACGAGGAGAACCCGCTGCG
>CAZPWN010000166.1:0-4942 GCA_964590475.1 uncultured bacterium
CGGTGGGCACCATCCCGCTGGCCATCGTGGTGCGCATGACCCGCTCGTCCATGCTGGAGGTCCTGGGCCAGGACTACATCCGCACCGCCTCCGCCAAAGGTCTGGCGCGCCGCACCGTGACCAACAAGCATGCCCTGCGTAACGCACTCCTGCCCGTCATCACCATCATCGGGCTCAGCTTCGGCTCGCTGCTGTCCGGCGCCATCCTCACCGAGACGGTGTTCTCCTGGCCAGGCATCGGCCGCTGGATCTACCAGGCCATCGCCAGCCGCGACTACCCGGTCATCCAGGGCGGGGTGCTGTTCGTGGCGCTCGTGTTCGTGCTCGTCAACCTGGTCGTGGACCTCTCCTACAGCCTCATCGACCCGAGGATCCAGTACTCATGACCGACACTGCAGTAACCGATCACGCCGTCGCCGAAGCGCGCGGCAGCTCGCTGGGGCGCGACGTACTGAAGCGCCTCCTAAGGCACCCCACGGGCCTGACGGGCATGGCCATCATCGTCATCTTCATCCTCTCGGCCATCTTCGCTCCCGTGCTGCGGCCGGGCGACCCGCTGCGAACCACCCTCAGCACCCGCAACATCCCGCCCACCCTGATCATGAGCGGCGCGGACCTCGAGCGGCGCGGCCTCTCGCGCGGCGATTACCCGCTGGGCACGGACGCGCAGGGGCGCGACCTTCTGAGGCGCGTGCTGTACGGCGGCCGCATCAGCCTGCGCGTGGGTCTGCTGGCGGTCATCATGGCGCTCTCCGTCGGCACCATCCTAGGGCTCCTCGGCGGCTACTTCGGCGGTCGCGTGGACATGTTCGTGGTGTGGCTGGTGGACATCCTTCTGGCGTTCCCCGGCATCCTCCTGGCCATCTCCATCGTGGCGGTTCTGGGTCCGAGCCTTACGAACGCGCTGATAGCCATCAGCATCACTCAAGTGCCGATATACACGCGCATCGTGCGCTCCGCCACGATGTCGCTGAGGCAGAGCGAGTACGTGCAGGCCGCCCGCGCTCTGGGCTCCGGGGCCCCTCGCATCATCGTGGGACACATACTGCCCAACAGCCTCTCACCGCTGCTGGTGCAGCTCACCATGTCCACGGGCACGGCCATCCTCGACGTGGCGGCGCTCGGCTTCCTCGGGCTGGGGGCGCAGCCGCCGGCCGCGGAGTGGGGCGTGATGATCGCGGACGGCTACAACCGCTTCCGGGAGGCGCCGTGGCTCTCCATTGCCCCCGGCTTGGCCATCTTCCTCTCGGTCATCGGCTTCAACCTGCTGGGCGACGCCGCGCGGGACGCGCTGGACCCGCGCCTGAACTGAGCCTGGACGGCCCCGGCATGCCCGTCGCCCTTGACCTGGCGCGCCTTCCGGCGTGAGAGTTGGGGCATGAACCTAGTCGATGACCTGCGCGCGCTGCTGGGGCCGGGCCGCGTGGAAGATAGTGAGGCCGTCAGGCTCCAGCACTCACGCGGCGAGTCGTACGCGGGTGCGGTCATGCCGGACGCGGTGGTGTTCCCGCGTGGCACGGCGGAGGTAGCCGCCCTGCTGGCATACGCCACGGAGCACCGCGTGCCGGTGACGCCGGTGGCCGCCAACTCCAGCCTGGAGGGGCAGACGGTGCCCGTGCGGGGCGGCATCTCGCTAGACATGACCCACATGGCGCAGGTCATCGAGCTGAGGCCGCAGGACCTGCTGGCCGTGGTGCAGCCCGGCGTGACCTACCCGCAGCTCAACGAGCAGCTGCGCCACCACGGGCTCTTCTTCCCCATAGACCCGGGCGCCCACGCCTCGCTGGGCGGCATGGTCAGCACCAACGCCTCGGGCACGGCAGCGGTGCGCTACGGCACCACGCGAGACTACGTCCTGGCGCTGGAGGTCGTCACGCCGCAGGGCGAGGTACTGCGCCTGGGTAACCGCGCCCGCAAGTCCGCCAGCGGCTACGACCTGCGCTCACTCTTCTGCGGGGCGGAAGGCACCCTCGGCGTCATCACCGAGGTGACCGTGAAGCTCGTGGGCCTGCCGGAGGCGGCCGCGGCTGCCCGCGTGCCGTTCGCCGACGCCTTCGCCGCCACCACCTTCGTCACCCGGCTCATCCAGGCGGGCGTGCCCGTGGCCCGTTGCGAGTTGGTGGACGAGCACAGTATCCGTGCGGCCAACGCCTACTCCGGCACGGCTTACGCCGAGGAGATGACGGTGTTCCTCGAGTTCCACGGCAACGCGCCAGGCATAGCCGCGGAGGTGGAACTGGCGCGGGAGTTGGCGGAACTGTCAGGCGCCGGCGCCTTCGAGGCCGCCACCGACCCGGCGGAACGCGCCCGCATCTGGGAGACGCGTCACAACATGTTCTTCGCTTCGAACGCCGCCCACCCGGGCATGGACAGCATCGTCACCGACGTTGCCGTGCCCATCTCCGAGCTGCCCGCCGCCCTCACGGCCGCCCTGGCCGACTGCGCCGCCGCGGGCTTCGACGCCAACCTCGTGGGCCACGTGGGCGACGGCAACTTCCACCTGACCCTCTACCTGCCCCAGGACGAGAGGGCGCGGGCCGCCGCGCAGCAGATCGTGGACCGCCTGACCTACCGGGCTCTCGACGTGCACGGCACCGCCACCGGCGAGCACGGCGTGGGCCTGAGGAAGATGAAGTACATGGAGCGCGAGCATGGCGCCAGTCTGGAGCTCATGCGCCGCATAAAGAGGATGCTGGACCCGGCGGGCATCATGAACCCGGGTAAGAAGCTGCCGGAGGGGCCGTGAGCGGCCGCGGGAAGGCCGAGGCGCTCTACCCGCTCCTGCTGCAGCCGCAGCTGCACAGGCGGGTGTGGGGCGGTACCTGGCTCGAGGCGTTCCATGGCGCCGAGTCTTTGGCCGTGCACGGTCCGGCGGGCGAGCCCGTGGGGGAGAGCTGGCTGGCCGACGGCGGGAGCGTGGTGCTGAACGGCCCCTTGGCCGGGCGCACCGTGAGCGAACTGGCCGCCCTATTGGGAGCGGACCTGATCGGCACGGAGGCCCACGAACGTTACGGCCCCCGCATGCCGCTGCTGGCCAAGCTCCTGGACGCCGCCACGGCCCTGTCCGTCCAGGTCCACCCGGACGACGCCTACGCCCTGACCGAGGAGCGCGGCAGCGGCCACCTGGGCAAGAGCGAGGCGTGGTACGTGCTCTATGCCGAGCCCGGCGCCAGTGTGCTGTGGGGCTTCCGCCAGGAGACCACCGCGGACGCGGTTAGGAAGGCAGTGGCGAGCGGGACGTTGCCCGAACTCATGCAGCAGGTGCCGGTGAGGCCAGGAAGCGTGGTCGTGAACCCTGCCGGCACGGTCCACGCGGTGGGAGCCGGCGTCAGGCTCTACGAGATCCAGCAGGCCAGCGACCTCACCTACCGCCTCTACGATCACGGGCGCACCGGCGCCGACGGCAAGCCGCGCGAGCTGCACCTGGATAAGTCGCTGGCGGTGGCCGAACTCTCCGGCGGGCCGTTCACGCAGCAGCCCGCCACGGAGCTGGCCGGTGGCTGGACCCGCCTGGTGCAGCGGCCGGAGTTCGTGCTCGACCGGGCGCGGCTGGTGGACGGCTCGACCGTCCAGGGCGCCACCGACACGAAAACCCTCCAGCTCATCACACTGGTGAGCGGCGCGGCGGTACTGAGGCCGGCGGCGGCGGGCTCCCACACTCCTTGGGACGCGTTGAGCCTCGAGGCGGGCAGTACGGTGCTGCTGCCGGCCGCGTTGACGCCGAGCGGGTGGCCCCCCGGCGCGAACGGTGAAGGACCAGGCTACGAACTCACCGGCCACGGCGAACTGCTGCGGAGCTCCGTGCCGCCACCCGAAGCGCCCGCGGCGCACGCGCAGGTCGGAACACGCATACCGTCGTCCGAGGACCGACCGGACCACGGTGACGCGCCGGCGGGCCCGGAGAGGAGTGAACGTTGAGGCCGCTCCTGGACCCCGCCGCCCCACCACCCAGCGTGGTGCTCGGTTCTACCAGCCCCGCCAAGCGCCGCGCGTTGGAGGAGGCGCTGAAGAGGCTCTACGGCCGGAATGTGGAGGTGGCGACGGTCGCCGCCGGTTCCGGGGTGCCGGACCAACCGTGGGGTGAGGAGGAGACCCGGCGCGGGGCTCTCAACCGGGCCCGTGAGGCCCTCACGCTGGCGCCGGACGCAGAGCTCGCGGTCGGCATAGAGGCTGGCGTGAGCGAGGAGCCGGGCTGGCCGCTCTGGACCTTCGCCTGGATAGTGGTCGTTTCCCGGGATGGACGGCTAGGTGTCGCCCGCAGCGCCACGTTCGGCATCCCGGAGCGCCTGGCCGCGGGCGTTCGGCGCGGCCTCGAGCTCGGCGACGCGCTGGACGCCGCCTACGGCCTGGTGCGGGCCAAGGACGGCCCGGGTGCGGTCGGGCTACTGACGCGGGGCGTGGTGGAGAGGCCCGAGCTCTACACCACGGCCGTACTGCTGGCCCTCATGCCGTGGCTCGAACCGACCTGAGCCACGGCCAGCTCCGTACGAGAACGGGCCGGCGATCGCCGGCCCGAGATGAGCAACAAGTTGAACTCGGAGGCGCATGGACCTCAGAGGGCAGCTCCCGGCGCGCTCTTGCCCGGCTGCTCCTCGCTTGCGGGAGGCACGAACGCGGCGTCCGTGCTGGGTTCGCCTACCAGCATGACGTCGAGCACCTCGCGGAAGTCGCTCACCGCGATGACCTCGAGCTCGCCGAGGATGGTCTCCGGCACTTCCTCCAGGTTGGCCTCGTTCTCCTGCGGCAGGATCACGGTCTTGATGCCGGCCTGGTGTGCCGCCAGGAGCTTCTCTTTGACCCCGCCGATGGGCAGCACGCGGCCGCGCAGCGAGATCTCGCCGGTCATGGCCACGTCGCCGCGGAGCTTGCGGCCCGTGAGGGCGCTGACCACGGCGCTGGCGATGGCGATGCCGGCCGAGGGGCCGTCCTTGGGCGTGGCGCC
>CAZPWN010000167.1:0-4919 GCA_964590475.1 uncultured bacterium
CACGTGGATTGTAAGCGTGAACAAGTACGGGTAGGAGTACTGCGGGATGGCAGCGTCCAGCAGCGTGGGGTGGTTCTGGGAGTAGACGTACTGCTGGATGCCGCCGCCGGAGCCGCCCAAGCCCACGGTGTAGTCGGGTACGCCGTAGGCGGTCACGAAGCGGTCCTTGACCATCAGCGCCGTCTCGCCGCCCAGGATCAGGTCGTAGTGCTCGCCGGTCTTGTTGCCGGTGGAGTAGGCCACGGCGTAGCCGCGTCCCAGGAGTTCCGGAACGAGCATGGCGCTGCGGCTGGGGCTGCCCTGGTAGTGGCCCACGCCCACGCCGCCCTGGAAGTGGTAGACAAGGCGCTCGTTCCAGGCCGAGAGGTCCGGGCGCTCCTCCGCCTGGCTCTCCGGCGAGAGCATGGCGATGGAGTAGATGAACCGGTTGATGGTGCCGCGCTCCCAGCGGACTACGAAGTCGACCGTGGAGCCGTCGTCCAGCGTGACGGTGGCCATGTCATCTGGCCGCTCACCGGCAGGGTCGTACGGCTGGAAGCCGTTCTCCTCCGAGTAGTACACGAAGTCCACTCGTTGCTCCATGCTGCACTCCTCGTCCAGGATGGCGCCCAGCATGGCGTTGTCCCGGTGGGAGTCGGTGGCGCAGAGGAAGACCTCCTGCTTCGGGCCGGCGAACATGGGGCCCGTTACGGGATGGTTCGTGAGCGTCAGCTGCTCCTTGTGGAGCCCCGCCAGGGCGGTGATCACCGTGTCACCCAGCGGCAGGCCGCTCACCACGCCCTCCAGCTCGGCGCCGCCGGAGCGAGACACGAAGTCGCGGGTCACGTTACGCGTGCCCGCCCACACGCTGACGTCCTGTAGTTGCACCCCCTCGGGCACGGTGATGACCAGGCGGGCGTCGCCGCCGGAGACGTACTCCGCGGGGCTGGAGGCCACCTCGATGCTTAGGCCCTGGCTACCTGGAACCTGGCCGAACGCGACGCCCAGCAGCGCGACGACCATAACGAGCCAAGACGACGTAGAAGAACGGACGCGCTTACCTGATGGCATCATTCGCAATCCCTCCAACAACTGGATTTTCCGTGGAGGTCAGTATATCCGTCTGCCACGAGGTCCGCCCTGGCCTTCCTGGCGTCACCGCGCCGCTCCGGTACACGAGCAGGGGCGCAACGTTCAACTATGCTGCCTTGGTGACGCTGGTAGATCTGCTGGTCTGGATAGGTACCCTCACTTTCGCCGCCACGGGTGCGCTCATCGCCCTGCGCAAGGGCTTCGACCTGATCGGCGTGCTGGTCCTGGCCTCCGTCACGGCCATCGGCGGGGGCTCCATCCGCGACGTCATCGTGGGCGTGCTGCCACCCACCAACTTCACGGACGAGGCGCTCCTGTGGGTGGTCGCCGCCACCGCGCTGGGCGTCTCCTTCCTGCCGCACAAGATCCGCGAGGAGAGCCGGCTCCTCTACGTGCTCGACACGGTGGGCCTGGCCATCTTCGCCGCCCTGGGCGCCGAGCGCGGCGTGGAGTACGGGCTGGGGATGTGGGGCACGGTGTTCGCCGGCGCCGTCTCCGGCGTGGGCGGCGGCGTTCTGCGTGACGTGCTCTCCGGCAAGGTGCCGGGGATCTTCTACCGCTCCGGCGACTTCTACGCCTCGGCCGCCGCCCTGGGCGCGCTGACCTACTACTTCGTGAGCTTCGTGGACCCGACCCTGGCCATCGCGGCCGCCACGCTTATCACGCTGGCGGTCAGGTTCGGCAGCCGCATGCTCAAGCTGGAGCTGCCGATGCCGCGCAGGCGCGACGAGATCGAGTAGACCCGGCGCCCTCAGCTAACAGCGCGGCCCCGTTCGTCCAGCTTGCCGAGCAGGCGCCAGACGAACTCCTCGGTCTTCTCCACGGTAGCGGCGTCCACGTTCTCGTAGACGTCGCTCACCGTGTGCCAGTCGGGGATGCGGCCGTCCGGCGTGAGCCCCACGAACGACAGTGACGGGATGCCGTTGGCCATGAAGCAGGTGGCGTCGGTGTGGAGGGTGGTGTAGGGCAGGGAGTAGGCGTCCAGGTCCGGGCGCTCCCGGCGCAGCTCCTCGGCCAGCCCGAACAGCAGGGGCGACGGCTTGAGCGGGATGACCATGCCCTCCACGCTCGTGTAGCACACGCCGGCGCCGCGCCCGCCCACGTTGTCGATGCTGATGCCCAGCGCCCCGTCCAGCTCGCCCCGGTGACGCTCGACGAACGCCTGCGCCCCCACCGAACCCACCTCCTCGCAGCCGGAGGCGAGTAGCCACACCTCGGTGTTGGCCAGTGGCTGCCGGGCGAGCCTCTCGCCCAGGTTGAGGAGCACCCCGACGCCGCTGGCGTTGTCGTTGGCGCCCGCCGTGTACGGCGTGGTGTCGGGCTGCCAGGTGAGGGCGAAGACGACGGCGTGCACGGGCGCCAGCGCCAGCGCCACGTAGCGCAGCCACCCTGCGCCGCTGACGCCGAAGGCGAGGAACGCGGCGGCGCTCAGCACGAACGCCACCACGCCCAGGGTGGTCATGAGCTTGAAGAAGGCGAGCCGAGCCGGGCTGGTGAACGCCCACGGGGTGCGGTGGGTGTCCAGATGCGCCACCAGGATCACCCTGCGCGGCGCGGCGCCGCCGGCTGCGGCCGGGCCCGCGGAAGCCGCGGCGGGCACGCGCGCCAGCACGTTCTGGCTCTGCCCCTTACGGATGAACGGTCTGAGCAGGTTGGGCCGGAAGTACATCTCGAGGAACACGGACAGCGTGGCCGCCAGCATGATGACGGCCAGCAGCAGGGCCAACCAGCGCGGGGCGACGAGGAACAGCAGGGTGGCCCCTAAAGCAACCAGTGCGGCCACCGCGAAGGGGCGCCAGCCGGAGGCGGTGGACGTGAAGGGCTCGACGGCGGTCTCGAGGCCCGCCGACCGGAACACGCCGGCCGCGTAGTCGGCGGCCTGGCGCTCCGCGCCCGTCGTGGAGCCGCGGGGGCCGATCCCCACTGCCAGTCGTTCCACATGAAGCATCTGGCACTACGTTACGGCATGTGGGGGCGGGGCGGCGCGAGCGCCGGCGCTGTACGGCGGCGTGCCTCACGCGCGTTACGCGCCAGCGTGGGCGGGCTAGCATGCGAGGAACCCCAAGGCCCACGTAGCACGGCACCGGCTAGACGGGTGCCCCATAGGAGCGAGCATGAGAAGCAGCATCGGTGACACTTCCCCTCCGGTCGCGGCTAGAGGCGCCTTGGCTCTCGCCCAGCAGGGGCTGGACGACATCGTGGCCCTCCGCCGCGACATCCATGCCCACCCGGAACTCGGCCTGGAGGAGGTCCGCACCTCGGCGCTGGTGGCCGGCAAGCTGGCGGAGTGGGGCGTCACGGACGTCACGCCACTGGCCGGCACGGGCTTGGTAGCCACCATCCGGGGCTCGCGCCCGGGCGACCGGGTCATCGGCCTGCGGGCCGACATGGACGCCCTCGCGCTCGAGGAGGCCAACGGCTTCTCGTACTCCTCCACCCACCCCGGCAAGATGCACGCCTGCGGCCACGACGGCCACACCGCCATGCTCCTGGGCGCGGCCCGGCATCTGGCCGCCAACCCCGACTTCGCCGGGACGGTGCGGCTCATCTTCCAGCCGGCGGAGGAGGGCCGCGGCGGCGCGGAGAAGATGCTGGAGGAGGGGCTCTTCGAGCGCCTGCCCTGCCACCGCATCTTCGGCCTGCACTCGGCGCCCCACCTGGGGGTGGGCGAGTTCGGTACGCGGGTGGGGCCCATGCTGGCAGCCTCGGGGCGCTGGACGGTGGAGTTCACGGGCGCGGGCGGCCACGGTGGCGCCGGACCGCACCTCACGCAGGACCTGACCGTGGTGGCCGCCGGCTACATCGGGGCGCTGCAGACGGTGGTGGCGCGCAACGTGTCGGCGCTGGATCCCGCCATCATCAGCGTGGGGTACATCCACGCCGGCTCGCGGGACGCGCTCAACGTCATGCCCTCCACCCTCCAGATAGGCGGCACCATGCGGGCGTTCAACCCGGACGTAGAGGTGCTGCTGGAGGAGCGCATCCGCTCGCTGGCGCAGACTTACGCTGCCAGCCACGGGGCCGCTTGCGAGGCCGACGTCTGGTGGAACTCCAGGGCCACAATCACGGACGCCGGCGCCACGGAGTCGGCGGTCGCGGCGGCTGCTCGGCTTGGGCCGGCGGTGCCGGTGGATCCGAACATAGCCCAGAGCACGGGCGCCGAGGACTTCTCCTACATGCTGTGGCACACGCCCGGCAACTTCATGTGGCTCGGCAACGGCAGCCATGGCGGCGCCGGCGGCGGTCAACTGCACTCGCCGCTCTACGACTTCAACGACGCCGCGCTGCCGTGGGGTATCGCCTACTGGCTGTCGCTGGTGAACGTGGAACTGGACGGGCGCCTGGGCGCCTGAGGGGCTCGCCGGCCGTCGGGCGTCAGGCGTCAGGCTTCACGGCGCCGAACGCCGCGAAGGGGCCGTTCTTGTGCAGCACCTCGGCTCGTTCGAAGCCGACGCGTTGCAGAAGGTCCAGCTGGAAGGCCAGCGAGCGCGGCGAGTCCTCCCGCTCGATGTAGGCGAACACGTGGTCCCGGTACTCCTCGCCCTTCAGGTCCACCAGGTAGTCGCCGTAGCGCCGCCACATGACCGCCTGCACGGCGGACAGGTCATGCGCAACCAGGTCACTGATCCAGAACGACCCGCCGGGACGCAGGGCTCGGTAGAGCTTCTCGAACACCTGTGACCACTCCGCGGCGGAGCGTAGATGGTGCAGCGTGGCGGCGGCGACGATGATGTCGTAGCTCTCGGGCGCCAGTTCGGCTTGGCGGACGTCGGCCTGCACGGTCCGCACCTCACCGCGCGCCACATCCGCCAGCCGCTGGCGCGCGCGTTCGAGCATCGGGGCGCTCA
>CAZPWN010000168.1:0-4825 GCA_964590475.1 uncultured bacterium
ATCTCGCTACTACTAACGTCCCGCCGGAAGTCGCCCTCGGGCAGTTCCTCGAACAGCTTGGCGCAGTGGCTCGGCAGGTTCAGGTGGCGCAGCGTCTTGTAACCCTCGTCCGGGTCGAGCCGGCCCGCGACCAGGAAGCGGCAGCCGTGTGAGGCGATCTGGTTCAGGGCCCGGTCGCGGCCCTCCTCGCCGCCGTAGAAACGGGGCTCGAGGATCCGCTCGGCCGTATCCAGCCCCACCACGAAGACGCTGCCGGGGAAGAGGGCGGCCTTCTCCACGAAGAGCGGGGCGCGGGTCAGGGCGATGCTGCCACGGCCGGCGAACTGGTGCGCGCGGCGGCGCGCCTCGAGCAGGCCGATCGTCGCCTTCTCCGCGTTGACTAGAGGCAGCTCGAACAGGGCGGGCACGCCTACGTGGTCCTCCGCGGCGGCGGCCAACTCGAGATGGCCGCGGTGCAGCGGGTTGAACGAACCCGAGAGGATCACGTGACTCTCCGCCTCGGTGCTGGAAACGAGAGAGCCGTTCGGGCGCATGACCACCATCTTCCGTGCGCCCGCTTCCAGGTCGGCCAGCAGGTCGGCTGCCATGAAGGTGGTGTCCACGCGCTCGTCCGCCACCAGGGGCAGGTCGGGCCGGGACAGCACGCCGCAGGCGTCAGCCGCGGCGGCCAGGAGCAGGAGGCTGACGATCTCCTCTTCGCCCGTGCGGTCGCGGGCGTCCTTCTCGAGCGTGAGGTAGTACGTCACCGTGCCGAAGGCGTCGTCCACGGCCGCCGCCACGCGGTGCTCGCCCCGCTTGGCGCGGTCGGTGGCGATGGTGGCCGTGCTGGCGAGCCCGAAGACGGGGTCGGCGGGGCTGCCGAACTCGCTGGCGAAGGCGCGGGCCCTACGCGCCATGGCGCGAGCCACGCGGCGCGAGGTGAAGCGGGCCGGCATGAAGCCGACCAGTGCCTGCATGCTGGCTGGCGAGTAGATGTCGAGCGCCGAGAGGACGGTGCGGCTCGAGCCACCCACGCTGTGCAGCCAAGCCAGGGCCTGCGCGCCGGCGCCGGCGAACGCCATGACCATCTTGTGAGGCGTGGCGTGGACGGCGGTGGCGAGCTCCGTCGGAGTCGCTGGCCGCTCCGTGGGGTCCAGCCCGTTGCCGTCGCCCGCCAGCACCCTCCTGACGCCGTTGCGGTCGCGTCTTTCCTGGCGGGCCGCGCCATCAGCGTGATCGGGCCTGATCATCCGCAACATCATGGCACGGCACCCGGGCGGTACGAAGCAACCTGGGTTGCGGTGGACCCGCCCCGAAGGGCCCCGCCCCCGCCTGCAGCGGACCCCCTTCCGCCCCTCTCTCCGGCTCCAGCCGGTTTACTGCACCGCCCGCTCGAAGCGGAGGACCTCGGCGCCGCCGTAGAGATACAGATCCTCGTCTATCAGTTCGTAGCCGATCACGCCGTCCAGGGCGGCCATGAAGCGCGTCTCCTGGGCCATGAGCTCGTCGGTGCACGCCATCAGCGTGGAGCCGGTGGCACCCAGTTCCAGTCGGCCCTCGGAGAGGATGCTGGCAGGAGCGAAGTACGAGTTGCACCCGGTGCCGCCGTTGATCATGCCCTCGCTGAACGACAGCGTGGGAGCGGAGCCTTCAACGGGGGGCGCCTGGCCGGTACCCCACGAGGACAGCACCCAATCGACACGCGTGAACGGCAGCTGGCCGTCTATGACCGCCACGCCCACTTGCTGCGCCGCCCCGGTCACGGCCCCGCCGGCGCCCAGGTTGGCAAGGTGCACGTGGTAGGCGCTGGGGTCGCCTCCAGCCTGCCTGCCTACGGAGCCGAGCACCACGGAAGACGTTGCGCCGTCACCACACTCGTACGAGACTGGGCGGTCCGCACCCTGCACGGTGGTTGAGGCGGCCGGGGTGCATACCGCGCCGTTCTCCAGAACCAGCTGCTGTACCCGGAAGAGGGCCAGGCGCGAGCCTGCCGACCCGGAAGCCGTGGCCTGCTCGGCCCCCAGTTCCACCACTTCCAGACTCAGCTGCCCGCCGCTTTCCAGCACGCCACCCACGAGCCCCCGCGGCATGCCGTCGCCGCAGAGGTGCTCCAGCTCGGACCCGGCCGCCGCGCTCTCGCTCCCCTGCACGGGCAGGCAACGCGTACCGTCCGGCAGCACGATGACCGTGCCCTGGGCGCTCTCGCCAGGGGCCGCTCCTTGGTCAGCCGGTCCCGTGTGGCCCGACTGCGCGGCTACGGCGCCGCTGAGCCACAGGGCCAGCAACGCGCCAACGATCAGCGCCTTGGGGCCGGAGTCCAGCCAACTCATGCTCCTGCACTCGGAACTGCGCATGTCGTGCTCCTCTCCACTTCTTCACGAAGTTCTCCACTTAGGGCGTGCCCTCGCCGCACCGCGACCGAGCGAGGAGGGGCACGGGCGCCGGGAACTCCGCGGCCGTACGTAAGGCGACTCTAGGACCGTGGGCATGAGCCGCATTAGGCAGGGAACGACGCTCCTGAACCCAGCGTTCATGTACGCCCAGGAGGCGTGCGGTAACGTAGCTGCGTAAGCCGTCGCGCGGTTCGAGCCCGGGGGGGCAGCGGCTCCGCAGCTACTTCTCGCTACTCCTCCATGGCGGGCGCGCCTTTGGCCTCTGTCAGATACGTTCTGAAAGGAGTTCGCCGTGGCCTCCATCCCTCCCCTTGCAGGTATCGAATCCCGCCGCGTCGGCACCCCCCGTTTGACCATCCACGCACTGTTCTCCGGCCCCGCGGACGGCGTCCCCGTACTGTTCGTTCACGGCAACGCCTCATCCAGCACGTTCTGGGAGGAGACCATGTTGGCCCTGCCGGACGGGTTCCGCGCCATCGCCCCCGACCTTCGCGGTTACGGCGATACGGACGACGTGCTGGTAGACGCCACCCGCGGCGTGGGCGACTGGGTCGATGACCTGCTCGCCCTGAAGGCCGAGTTGGGCCTCGACCGCTACCACGTGGTGGGTCACTCGCTCGGCGGTTCGGTCCTGTGGGGGCTCCTGGCGGCGGACGGCGCCGACATCCTGAGCGCCACCATGGTGGCGCCCGGTTCGCCGTACGGCTTCGGGGGCACGCGCGGAGAGACCGGCATCCCCTGCTTCCCGGACTTCGCGGGCTCCGGCGGCGGCTCCGTCAACCCGGACTTCGCCGCGCGCATGGCCGCGGGAGACCGCGGCCACGAGGAAGACAACGCCCCGCGCAGCGTCATGAACAAGTTCTACTGGAAGCCGCCCTTCCGGGCCGAGCGGGAGGAGCAGCTGCTCTCCGGCCTCCTGAGCGAGAAGGTGGGCCCGCAGAAGTACCCGGGCGATTACGTGGCCAGCGACAACTGGCCCGGCGTAGCGCCGGGCGTGTACGGTCCGGCCAACGCCATCTCCGCCAAGTACGTGGGCCACACGGTCGAGAAGCTGCTCGCCCTACCGCAGAAGCCCCGCATCCTGTGGGTGCGGGGCGTAGACGATCAGATCGTGTCGGACATGTCGCTCTTCGACTTCGGCACGCTAGGCAAGCTCGGGGCGGTGCCCGGTTGGCCGGGCGACGAGGTGTTCCCGCCGCAGCCGATGGTGAGCCAGACGCGTCACGTGCTGGAGGGGTACCGGAGCGCGGGGGGCGAGTACGAGGAGGTGGCGTTCGAGGACGTGGGCCACACCCCGTACCTAGAGCGGCCGGAGGAGTTCATGGCCGCCCTCACGGCGCACCTCTCGCACTGAGCCGCGCGGCGGCCTGGCGGGCCGCAGCAGCCGCATGCCGTTGAGGATCACGAGCAGCACGGAGCCCTCGTGCACCAGCATGCCGACGGACATGGTCACGCCGCCGAGCAGCACGCCCACCAGCAGCGCCGCCACGGTGGCCAGCGCCACCACGATGTTCTGACGCATGTTGCGCACCGTTCTGGCCGCCAGGCGCAGCGCCTCCGGCAGCTTGCTCACGCGGCCGGACAGCAGCGCTATGTCCGCGGTCTCCAGCGCCACCGCCGAGGCGGCCGCGCCCATGGCTACACCCACGTCGGCCGTGGCCAAGGCGGGAGCGTCGTTCACACCGTCGCCCACCATGGCCACCACGTGCCCGCGCTCCTGCAGGCGCCGCACCGCCTGGAGCTTGTCCTCCGGCAGCAGGCCGGCGTACACCTCGTCGATGCCCAGCGAGGCCGCCACGGCCTCAGCCACGCGCGGCGCGTCGCCGGTGAGCATCACGACCTTGCGGATGCCCGCCTGGTGCAGGCCGCTCACCAGCTCCGCCGCGCCCTCGCGCAGGCGGTCGGCTACCCCGAGCACGCCCACGGGCCGGCCATCCACCGCCACGATCATGGGCGTGCGGCCCGCGGCGGCCAGCCTCTCCGCGGCGTCCCGGGCTGCCTCGACTTCATAGGCGGTCGACTGGCTCTTAGCCGCCCCGAACTCCCGCGTGAGCAGCCGGGCGTTGCCCACCATCACGCGGCGCCCCTCCACCTCCGCCACGATCCCCATGCCCGGCACGGGTTCGCTACGTTCCGGGAGCTCGGCCAACGCGTGCCCAGCCTGCCGGGCCGCCGCGACTATGGGTGCGGCCAGCGGGTGCTCCGAACCGAGCTCCGCCAGAGCGGCGAGCCTGAGCAGCTCGCCCTCCGTGACGTCTTCCACTAGCGGCATTACATCCGTCAACTGCGGGCGGCCCTCCGTCAGCGTGCCGGTCTTGTCGAGCGCCACGGTATCGATGCGCGCGGCGGTCTCGAGGTGCTCGCCCCCCTTGATGAGCACCCCGTCGCGCGCGCCGCGGCCGATGCCCGCCACGATGGAGACGGGGATGGAGATGACCAGCGCCCCGGGGCAG
>CAZPWN010000169.1:0-3138 GCA_964590475.1 uncultured bacterium
CCCGCCACGCCCACGTGATGATGGAGACGATGATCGCCTTCTACGACCTCGACACGGACGCGTTCCCCAGGCTGCTGGCGGCCGCGCGCAGGTGGGAGCTGTACGAGCTGTGCGAACGCGTGAGCGCGTTATGGCTGCGCGCTCTGTGCCGCGCCGGTAAGCCCGACACCGCTGTCGCGCTCGAGCACGAGGTGGAGGACGGACCGTACGTCAGGCTGCAGCTGGCCTGGGCGCTGGCCGACATCGACCGCGCCAGGGCACTGGAGCTGCTGGAGCAGACGCGCGGCGCCTACCACTACCGCGACTTCCGGCTCCACTGGTTGGCCGCGGCCTACCTGCTGAACCGCTCGGAGGAAGACCTGGACGCGCTGCTGGCCCTAACGAGCATCCGCGAGCGGGTGCTGCCACACTCGGGGTTGCCTTTGAGTTCGCTGCCTCGCCACCGCCCCGAGTTGGCGCGCGCCTACCGGCTCAAGGACGTGCTGGAGTCGGGCTGGCAGGAAGCCATCCAGCTGCGGCTTCACGAGGTGCCGCCGCTCGAGCTGCGCCTGCTGGGCGAGATGAGCGCCGTGGTGATGGGCGAAGAGGTGCCGCTCACCGACCGCCAGCAGCAACTGCTGGCGTTGCTGGCGCTGGGCTACGACCGCGAGCAGGCGGGCGAGGCGCTGTGGCCCGAGACCGACGAGGCCCGCCAGCGCAACAACATGGGCGTGCAGCTGAACCTGCTGCGCAAGTCGTTGGAGCCCTGGGGGACGCCCAAGTTCCTGCACAGAGAGGGCCTGCACGACACCAACGTAGACCTGAAGGACCTGAAGAGGGCCATGCGCGACGGCGACTACCGGCACGTGCTGGAGGCGTACCGCGAGCCGCTCTGCGGCGGGCTGCGCCTGGAGATCGTGCAGGAGGCCGAGCGGCAACTACGCGAGGAGGTCGTGACCTTCCTCCACGCGGCCGCGGGCTCCGCGGACGACGACGGGGCTGTCCGGTGCCTCCGTCGCGTCCTGGAGCTGGAGCCGCTGCACGAAGAGGCGACGCGGCTGTTGATCGTCAGGCTGAACGCCCGTGGGCGCGGCCTGGAGGCACGCCGCGCCTACGAACGGTTCGCCCGTCAGCTGGATAAGGAGCTGGGCCTGGCGCCGCAGCCCGAGACCACGGCGTTGCTCGCCGAAGCCTGACCGGACTGGCGGCGCCCGGCTTCACGGCACCTGCTGGAACGGCTTGTAGCTGCCGTCCGCCTGGATCTCGTACCAGATGTTGTTGGCGGCGTCGAAGACCAGCGGCAACCCGACAGGGCTCGTGTACCAGGTGCCCTGGCTGGGCGCGAACGGCAGCTGGTAGGTAGGGCCACCCGCGCCGCTCTGATAGTCGTCCACACCCAGGATGACCCCGTCGAGCCAGGCGTCGTGCGCGGCGTCCTTGGCGGCCTGGTCGTCCCACCAGGCGCCCAGTGCCGCGTCGTTGGCGGCGCCCTGCTGGCGCATGCGCTCCTGGAACGCAGCGTTCTGCGCGGCCAACGCGGCTGCGGACGCCTGCGCGTTCTGAGCCGCTAGCTGACAGTCGACCGGGTACAGCTTGCAGTGGATCTCCCGCCCCTTCTGCCAGGCGTACTGGTCCGGGCTGGTGAGGTCGCCGGTGGTCTTGCGGTAGAGGTCGATGAAGTACTGGTTGATGCGCGCCATCTCCTCGTTCATCTGTTGGTCGAATTGGGCGAGCTCCTGCTCGAGTTGCCGCATCTGCTCCTCGATCTGCTGACCGAGCACGTCCATCTGCGCCAGCGGGTCGACGCCGAAGCCCCAGGGCATGGCACCCGGGACGCCCATCGGGTAGCCGTAAGGCATGGACGGGTCAGGGTAGTAGGGGTACCCGTACTGGGCAGTGGCGCTGGTCAGCAGCAAGGCGCCTGCCAGAGCGGTCATCGTGATCAGTCTTCGCATGTGCAGCCTCCCAGGGGCGCTCGTGAAGCCGGGGGATGGGTCGGGGCGCTCAGCGCTGCTGCAGGACGTAGGTGGTGTTGCCCAGGTAGAGCATCACGGTGGGCCCGTTGCGGTCTGCCCAGAACTCGTACTGGGCGCCGTTCACCATGAAGGCTCCATGCAGCGTGGCGTCGTCGAGGTGCGCTTCGAACTGGTACTGCTGTCCCTGGTCCTGGATGTAACCGGTGTACGAGTTCTGCGCACCCTGCACCACCAGGGCCGTGGCGCCGTTGTTGCCTACGAACGTGCCGTTCCAGTCGGGCATCCCGGTCTGGGCCGGCGGTGGGAAGCCGCTCACGGGCGGTTGGCCGCCGGCAGGTGGTTGCCCCGGGAACCCGGCCGGGGGTTGGCCGCCGGCCGGTGGTTGCGGCGGGAAGCCGGTGGGCGGGCCGCCAGGCGCGCCGCCGCCACCCGGCATGCCGCCTGGAGGTACGCCACCTGGTATGCCGCCGGGAGTTCCGCCGCCCGGCATGCCGCCACCGCCCGGCATCCCCGGCGCGCCCGCTCCACCCGGCGCCCCCGGCATCCCGGCCCCGCCCCCGGCGCCCTGGCGCTGCAGCGTGATCATGGGGCCCGCCGGCGCCGGCTGGCCATCGGCGCCGACCTGGAAGAACATGATCTGCAGCATCGCGCCGTCGGGGCTCACCTGTGCCTGGAAGCCCAGCGGGCCCTGCTGCGACTCGGCGACGCCGTAGGCGTTGGTGCCCTGGGCCTCGCCCTGCACCGCGAACTGGCCGTTGGGCCCGGTGAGGGAGCCCGTCAACGCGCCGGCCCCGTCCTGTTGGAGCGTCAGCGTCAGCCCCGCCTCCGCCGAGACGAACGTTCCCGAGAACGGCTGCGCCGCAGCGAACTGCAACGCAACCAGGATCACCACTGCCGATAGGACCGACCCGAATGTGCGCATCCCTACCTCCTACGTGAACGGAGGTTAGGGCGCGGCTCTTAAATATCCCTTAAGCGGAGGGATCTCCCGTAAACGCAAGGCGTGCCCAAGAGGCGCGACCGCGATCCTGCCCGAGGACCGCGGTCGCGCCGCCGAACACGAAGGTATGGGTGCCTCAGCGCAGCGGGATCCCCGCCTTGGGCAGCCGCTTCTCGACGATGCGCACGAGGATCGACGAGATGATCGTCACCACCAGGTAGAGCCCGCCCACCATCGTCAGGG
>CAZPWN010000169.1:3238-4817 GCA_964590475.1 uncultured bacterium
AGGATCGACGAGATGATCGTCACCACCAGGTAGAGCCCGCCCACCATCGTCAGGGGCACGAAGTAGCGGAAGGTGCGGTCGCCGATGATCTTGGCGACGTTCAGCATCTCCATCACCGTGACGGCCGACAGGATGGCGGTGTCCTTCAGCATCGACACGAGGTAGTTGCCGAGCGCCGGCACGACGCGCGAGACCGCCTGCGGGATGATCACGTCGCGGAAGGTGAGCATGGCCGGCATGTTCAGGGCCCGGGCCGCCTCCCACTGGCCGCGCGGCACGGCCTCGATGCCGGCGCGGTACACCTCGGCGGTGTAGCCGCAGTACTGCAGGCCCAGCGCGATGGCGCCCGTCAGGAAGGCGGGGAAGACGATGCCGAAGTCGGGCAGCACGAAGTAGAGGAAGTAGAGCTGTACGAGCAGCGGCGTGTTGCGCACGAACTCGAGGAAGAACGACACGGGCCACGACACGATCTTCAGGGGCACCATGCGCAGCAGCTGCAGCACGAGGCCCAGCACTAGCGCGATGACGAAGCCGAGCGCCGTGGCCTGCAGCGTGATCCAGAGGCCGCGCAGGAGGATGGGGAGGATCGAGACCGCGAAGTTGAGGTCGGTGCTGGTATCCCACTCGATGCCGAAGAGCATCAGCCACGCGCCCTTCCCTGAGCGACGCCCACGCGGTAGGCGATGAAGCGCTCGAGAACCCGCATGCCCGCGACCAGCACGAGCGAGAGGAGGAAGTAGATGATCAGGGTGGCCGTGAACGGAGCGATCGACTCGTGGGTGAGGTTACGCACCGTCTGCGCCGCGAAGGTGAGGTCGGTCAGGGTGATCAGCGAGACGAGGGCGGTGTCCTTCAGGTTCTGGACGACCAGGTTCCCGAAGGGAGGCATCATCTCTACGAGCGCCTGGGGCATCGAGACGTGCCACAGGGTGTGCCGGCGGCTGAAGTTCAGCGCGACGGCGGCTTCCTTCTGCCCGACGGCTACCGTCTGCAGCGCGCCGCGGACGATCTCGGCGCCGTAAGCGCCGATGTTCAGAGACAGCGCCGCCACGCCCGCCACGTAGGTGGGCAGGGTGATGCCGATGAGGGGCAGGGCGAAGTAGATCCAGAAGAGCTGCACGAGAAGCGACGTGCCGCGGAAGATCTCGATGTAGAGGACGGATATGGTGCGTACGAACCAGTTGCCCGAGAGCTTCCCGATCCCGGCTGCGAACGAGAGGATGGCGCCGAACACCGTCGACAGCAGCGCCAGCTGCACGGTGACGACGGTGCCTCTCAGCAGCGGTTCCAACAACTGTTGCAGGTCCTGCATCTGGCCTCCTGGCCGCTTCTCAGGTCGCCGGGTGCAAGGTCCCGGCCTCGTGTTCCGGCGGATAGGTGCCGGGTGTCGATACGGGCGGCAAGATAGGTCGGGCCCGCCGAAGCGGGCCCGGAAGCGCGAGCTTAGTTAGCTGCGCAGATGTCGGCGGTGGTGGCGCCGAGCGCGGCGTCGATGTCCTGGTCGGTGAGTCCGTGGCTGAGCAGGATGTCGCGGTACTCCTGCGTCTCGTGGAACTCGGCCAGCGCCTCGTTGAAGGCG
>CAZPWN010000170.1:0-4809 GCA_964590475.1 uncultured bacterium
ACCTGGGCGGCCACGAGAAGACGCTGGCCATCCTGCAGCCGCCCGAGTTCTTCGGGGAGATGGCCCTCGTGGGCGAGAGCACCCGCAGCGCCACCGTCGTCACCCTCAACGAGGTGCACGCCTACCTGCTCTTCCAGGACGATTTCCGCAAGCTCATCTCCGACTACCCGGCTGTGAGCCTCAACCTGACCGCCACCCTGGCGGCCCGGCTACGCGGCATGGACGACGAGTCGCAGATCCTCTCCTACAAGGACGCCCAGGGCCGCGTGGCGTACGTGCTGCTCAGGCTCTACAACGGCGGCGTGGTGGAGCTCGAGCAGGAGCGCGCGCTGGTGCGCCTCACGCACCAGGAGCTGGCCAACCTGGCGGGCACCTCGCGCGAGACCGTGACGCGGGCGCTGAAGGCGCTCGAGGGCGAAGGCGTCATCGAGACGCGGCCCAAGGAAGTGTTCATCACGGATCCGCAGGGCCTCGAGGAGATCCTCCACGGAATCAGGTAACTAGGTCACCGCGGGCGGCGCGCCTCAGTCCGGCACCCGGCCCAGCTTGCGGACGAGCTTCTCCGTGAGCCGGCGCTTGATGATGGGCCAGTCGAGGTCCGTGATGGAGTACACCACCGTGTCGCGCACGTAGCCGTCGCCCGCCACCTGATGACGCCTGAGGACGCCCTCCTGTTTGGCTCCTAGCGCTTCGATGGCGCGCTGCGAGCGCAGGTTGCGCGTGTCCGTGTGGAGCTGGACCCGGTACATGGCCAAACGCTCGAACGCGTAGCGGAGCAGCAGGAACTTGCAGTCTAAGTTCACGCCGCTGCCGAAGAGTTCCGGGTGGTACCAGGTGAAGCCGAGTTCGCAGCGCCGGTGGCCGAAGTCGACCTCGCTCAGGCGGGTCATGCCCGCTACCTCACCTGATCCCTGCAGAACCACCGCCACGGGATGCCCCGTGCCGTCGGCCCGCTGCCTCAGCGCCTTCGCGAAGTAGGCGTGGGCCTGGGCCTCCTCCTTGGGAGTCGAGGTGAGTTCGAACGCCTGTGGGTGCTCGAGCGCCAACCGCGTGAGCGGCGCGATGTGCTCGTGCTGGAGCGGCTCGAGCCGCACCAGTACGCCGGTCAGGACGTCGTCGCTGGGAAGCGACGCGCCCGCCATGGGCGGTTCCGAGGTCATCCCCGCCTGTGGAGGGCGTGTCCGGTGACGTGCGTTTCCAGGTTCTCGAAGTCCAGGTCGTAGGGCACTATCTCAGCATGGTCCACCAGACGCTGCACGCCGGCTATGCTCCCGATCACCACACCGTGCGTCACGACAACGAGGGTGCCGAAGTGCCTGTACCGCCTGAGGACGCCCAGCACCCGTGTGCGGACCTCGTCGAGCGACTCCCACGGCTCCCCTTCCGCCGCCGGGGCGCTGCCGTCGAAGCTGCGGCTGGCGCGCTCGATGAGGTTGGGGTCCAGTTCGGCGGTGGGGTCCTTCTGCGGTAGCCACTCGTGGAGGTCGTGCTCCACGTAGAGGGGCTTGTTCATGGCGCGGCTCAGTAGCGCCGCCGATTCCAGCGCCCGGGTGAAGGTGGAGCAGAGGATGGCCTCGGCCTCCTGCAACCGGAAGTCGCGCGCTATCGTGTCGATCTGTAAGCGTCCGAGCGGCGTCAGGGGCGCGAAATCCTTGGCCCAGCCGCGAGCGCCTCGCGCCTCGACCGACTCCCAATCGGTTTCCCCGTGCCTCACGAAGAAGAGCTTCACTTGTCGGCCCAATCCGATGCTAACCGCCGGCCGGGGCAGAAGAGGGGTGTTCGCATTCGGTGTTGTCCTCCGCTTGCGCCGTTCCGTGGTAGCCCCCGTACCAGGTGCCCCTACGCTACCCGGCGAACGCGCTGAGAACAGGCTAGCAACAGGCCCAAATGGGGGCTGTTCGAATGTTTACTTAGCCTCCCTGCTTACGCTGGCACCGGCGCAGCCGGGGGTAAGATGATGCCTGCTGATGGACTTCCCTACCGTTTACCGCAACGTCATGCTCTCCACCGCCGACGCACCGCCGGTGCGTAACTTCCTCACCCGCTACGGCTGGCGTCTAGGCGTCGGCCGTTTCGTTGCAGGCCAGGACCTGGCGTCCGCCCTGCCCACCCTGCGCAAGCTGGAGGAGAGCGGCCGGCTCATCGTGCTCGACGTCCTGGGGGAGTTCGTCAAGACGGAGCAGGAGGCGCGCGAAACGGCCGACCGCATCGAGGCGGCGGTAAGGGACGCAGCCGCGGTGGGCACCTCGTGCTACTTCAGCGTCAAGCCCACCCAGCTGGGTCTCGGCGTCAGCACCGAGCTGGCTTACGAGCTGGCCAGCCGGTTGGCCACAACCCTTGCCTCGGTGAACGGCAACCTCTGCCTCGACATCGAGAACCTGCCCTACATAGACCGCACGCTGGAGCTGTTCGGGCGTCTGCGGCAAGACGGGCATCATCACGTGTCGACCGTGCTGCAGTCGTACCTGCACCGCACGCCTGATGACCTGGAACGGGTCATCGAGCTGGCCAACGAGCCGGGCCAGGGCCCCATGGAGCTGCGCCTGGTCAAGGGCGCTTACCGCGAGGCGCCGGAGGTGGCCTTCCAGGAGCGCACCAAGATCGTGGACGCCTACCGCGAGCTGGCGTACCGCACGCTGGGAGCCGGCATCAAGCTCAACATCGCCACGCACGACGAGGCCCTCCTGCGGGAGCTGCTGGCGTACGTGCGCGGGGCTAACAAGAGCGCGGACGACTACGAGGTCCAGATGCTCTACGGCGTGCGGAACGGCCTGCAGGAGCAGTTGGTGGCCGAGGGTCACCCCATGCGCGTCTACACGCCGTTCGGCGACGACTGGTACGGCTACTACAGCCGGCGCATAGCCGAACGCCCGGGCAACCTGGCGTTCGTGGTGCGCGGCCTGTTCGGTTGAGGCAAGTCTCGGCGCGCCAGCGCCGTGTTCCGCGGGGCGGTTGGGCCCCGAACGTTCATCGAGGGCGTGATCACGTCCATCTGCGGATCCGGTAAACGCCGGGCCGCTTGAAAGGAAGGTGCGGATGCTCTTCGAGCCGTACAAGAACGAACCGTTCGCCGACTACTCGGACCCCGAGACGTTGGCCGAGTTCCAGTCCACCCTCAAGAAGGTGGAACAGGAACTGGGACGCGACCACCCGCTCATCATCGGTGGTGAGAAGGTGACCACCGACGCGTGGCTGGAGTCGTACGACCCCTCCCGCAAGGACCGCCTGGTGGGCCGCGCCGCCAAGGGCAAGAGCGGCGAGATCGAGAAGGCCTTCGAGGCCGCCGAGAAGGCGTACGAGGGCTGGTCGCGCCTCCCCATGGAGCACCGCGCCCGCACGCTCATGCGGCTGGCGGCCATCATGCGCCGCCGGCGCGTGGAGCTGGCGGCCTGGCTGGTGTACGAGGCCTCCAAGAACTACCTCGAGGCCATCGCCGACGTGGCCGAGGCCATCGACTTCTGCGAGTACTACGCCCGCCAGGCCCTGCCGCTCGGCGAGCCGCTGGAGACTTACCACTTCGAGGGCGAGGAGAACACCACCACCTACCAGCCCATGGGCGTCGGTGTGGTCATCCCACCCTGGAACTTCCTCCTGGCCATCATGGTGGGCACCACCGTCGGCCCCGTGGTGGTGGGCAACACGGTGATCCTCAAGCCGTCGCCCAACACCCCCATCATCGCCGCCAAGTTCATGGAACTCGTGGAGGAAGCCGGCTTCCCGCCGGGCGTCATCAACCTCCTCACGGGCGACGACGCCGACCTGGGCGACGCGCTGGTGGATCACCCGCGCACGCGCTTCATCAACTTCACCGGCTCGGTGGCCACCGGCATCCGCATATACGAGCGCGCTGCCAAGGTGCAGCCGGGCCAGTTCTGGCTCAAGCGCACGTTCCTGGAGATGGGCGGCAAGGACGCCCTGATCGTGGACGAGACAGCCGACCTGGAATACGCGGCGGACGCCGCGGTAGCCAGCGCCTTCGGCTTCCAGGGCCAGAAGTGCTCGGCCATGAGCCGCGCCATCGTGGTGGACGACGTGTACGACGAGTTCGTCGAGAAGTTCAGGGAGCGGGCAGCGAAGCTCACAGTTGGCCCCGCCGACGAGAACCCCGACGTGGCCGCCGTCATCAACGAGCGTCAGTACCAGAAGATCCTCGACTACATCGAGGCCGGCAAGAGCGAGGGCGAGCTGGTCCTCGGTGGCGAGAAGGCGGAGGGCGACGGCTGGTACATCAAGCCCACCATCTTCCGCGACGTGCCCGTTAGCGCCACCATCGCCTGCGAAGAGATCTTCGGACCAGTGGTGGCCGTCATGCGCGCTCGCGACTTCGACCACGCCCTCGAGATCGCCAACGGCACGATGTACGCCCTCACCGGCGGCGTCATCAGCAACGACCGCAGCCGCCTCGAGCGCGCGCGACGCGAGTTCCAGGTGGGCAACCTCTACATCAACCGCAAGATCACGGGCGCCCTCGTGGGCGTGCAGCCGTTCGGCGGCTTCAAGCTCTCGGGCTCCAACACCAAGGCCGGCGGCCCCGAGTACCTCAAGAACTTCATGGAGATGAAGAGCGTTACCGAGCGGTTCTGAGGCTGGTTCGGGCTTCCGGGTCGTAAGTGAGTGACCCTGCGGTGCGTGCGTAGACGAGGGTCGGCGCACGCACCTTCTTCTTAGCTAGAGGCTCCCTGCTCCTAGCTTCGGCTCGATCTGCCTGTCCTGATCGCCGCGTATTATCAAATACTCTTGTATCAGGAACTAAGCGTGGCCAAGCGGAACATGATCACCAGGTGGCTCCCCCATCCAGCTAGGACGAAC
>CAZPWN010000171.1:0-4803 GCA_964590475.1 uncultured bacterium
GCGCCGATGCCGTGGTAGTGCACCTCGAACGCCGTGCGGCGGTAGTAGTCGAGGCCCCTGACGATGCTGGGGTCCAGGTCGAAGGGCACGCCCCACTCCTCCAGGTAGTCGGCCACCCGTTCGAAGTGCGCCTTGGCCTCTTCGCCGAGCCGGTCGAGGGGCCGGTCGAGCTCCGCTATCAGCGCCTGGTCGCCCTCGTCCTTGCTGTCGAGTATCCGCATGGGGTTGAGTTCCAGGCGTTCGCGGCTGGCCTCCGAGAGCTGCGCGGCCTTGGGCTTCAGTTCGGCGCGCAGGTAGGCGTTGTAGGCGGCGCGGTCCTCCGGGTCGCCCACCGAGCCGAGCTTGATCCGGTGCTTGGTGAGGCCGGCGGCGGCGATGCTCCTGTAGAGCAGCTCCACGGACTCCGCGTCGGCCAGGGGCGAGGCCAGGCCGAGGATCTCGAAGTTGATCTGGTGGAACTGCCGGTAGCGACCGCGCTGCACGTTCTCCGCTCGGAAGAGGGGCCCCTCGCTCCAGAGCTTCACGGGCAGCGGCCTCGTGTGCATGCCGTTCTCGATGAAGGCGCGGATCACGCCGGCGGTGAACTCGGGCCTCAGGGTGAGGCGGCGGCCACCGCGGTCCTCGAAGGTGTACATCTCCTTCTGCACCACCAGGTCGGCCGAGTCGCCGACCGCCTTCTCGAACACCTCGGCGTGTTCGAAGATCGGGGTGGTCAGGTGCCCCGCGCCGGCGCCTTCGAGGACGGTGGCGGCGGCGTCGATGACGGCGCGCCACTGGGGTTGTCGTTCGGGGAGGATGTCACTCGTGCCTTTGACGGCCTGAAGCTTCATAAGGGCAGAGTATAGCGGCCGAGCCGCGCGGCACGGGTAAGGGGCCGCTATGTGGGCGGCCCCTTGGAGGCGTGCTATGTGCGTTTCCGAGCGGTGTCAGGTGATCAGGGCAGGCTGATGGGGAACGGTTCGCTGCGCACGTCGTTGGCCACGATGGTCAGCCAGCCGTTGCCGGCCTCCTCGGGGGAGACGAACTCTATGCGCTGCGGGCTCCACGAGGAGACGGCGAGGCGCTGCCCGTGCATGGTGTCGGAGGTGCGAGCGAACAGGACGTAGTTGGCGTCCTCACCGCCCGTGCGTCCGTCACCGAAGTTGCGGCCCTGAACCACGACCGTCTGACCCTTGGTGGCAGGGGCGGTGACGGAGAGGATCTGGACCGGCACCTGGCTGGTGAGGTCGAAGGTAGGCGCGCAGGCGCTTAGAAACAGCGCTGCTGCACCTATTGCGATGAGGGCGAGACGCTTCACGTATGTCCTCCTACGGTGTGAGCCTACGTTCGCTGAAGTACCGCGTCAATGGATTGTTTCATACCGGCAGTGGGTGCCTTGCGGCCTTTTCCACGCCGTGCACGCTTAGTCGCGCGCTCCGGCCGGCCCGCGCCTCCGGCGTGGCCGCCAGGCGGCCGGCTCGTTGGCTGGCGCGGCGCCGTTCGGTAGCATGGAGGGCGTGACCAGTCATTTCTTCGCTTACCTCTCGCGCATGAAGTTCATCCAGCGCTGGGGCCTGATGCGCAACACGCGGCTTGAGAACACCCAGGAGCACAGCCTGCAGGTGGCCATGATCGCGCACGCCCTGGCGGTCATCGGCAACCGCAAGTTCGGCCGCGACATCGACCCCAACCGCACGGCCCTCCTCGCCGTCTTCCACGACGCGGAGGAGGTCATCACCGGCGACGTGCCCACCCCCATCAAGTACTTCAACCCCACCATCAAGGAGGCGCTGTTCGACATCGAGAAGGTGGCCCGCACGCGGCTGCTGGCCATGCTGCCGGAGGAGCTGCGGGACGAGTACCAGGACCTCTTCTTCCACGAGGAGGATGACGCGGACGCGTGGCGCCTGGTGAAGCAGGCCGACAAGGTATGCGCTTACCTCAAGTGCATCGAGGAGTCGAAGGCCGGCAACGAGGAGTTCCAGAAGGCCGAACAGTCCATCCTGAAGGAGCTCGAGAAGGACGACGACCCCGCCCTCGGCTACTTCCTGGAGACGTTCGTGCCATCCTTTCGTTTGACGTTGGACGAGCTCAACTAGGCGCACATGGCGCAGCAGCGGTACCCACCGCCGCTGCCCCGGAGGGAGCCAGCGATGCTGCGAGCACAAGCGCACGAGGGCCGAGGAAGTGCACGAAGGTACAAGGATTGCGATTGCGCCTTCTCGCACAAGTTCGTTGATAGTGCGTTTGTGTACGAATTTCCGACATGTGCATCGTTGCACGAGGGCGCAACTGCGGGCACGGCGTCCCTACCGGCAGCCGCTGCCTTTGCGCCCCGGTCGCTGGCCGGCCGCGGTCTCACGGGCTGGGCGCCCGGCACCGGAGGGAGGGGAGATGCCTGAGGTCGTCATAGAGGACGTCGATGCACTGGTGGAGAAGCTGCAGAGACTCCTCGCCGAGCGGCGCTTCGACCTGCTGCACGAGCACCTGAGGCTCCTGCCCACGCCCGACCTGGCCGAAGTGCTCGAGGCCGCCCCCGACGACGTGGAAGCGGTGCTCTTCCGCCTGCTCGACAAGGAGCGGGCCTACGACACCTTCGAGTACTTCAGCGTCAACGCCCAGGAGCGCCTCCTCACGGGCCTGGGCGACAAGGAGGCGGCGTCGATCATCAACGAGATGTCCGCCGACGACCGCACCGCCCTGCTGGAGGAGGTGCCGGGCGCTGTCACGCGCCGGCTCCTCAACCTCCTGCAGCCCGAGGAGCGCAAGCTGGCGATGGCGCTCCTCGCCTACCCGGAAGAGTCGATCGGGCGCCTCATGACGCCCGACTACGTGGCGGTGAAGCCCTCGTGGACGGTCGCGGAAGCGCTGGAGCACATACGGAAGTTCGGCCGGGACTCCGAGACGTTGAACACCGTGTACGTGACTGGGCCCGGCGGTGTCCTGCTGGACGACATCCGCATGCGCGAGCTCCTCCTCGTGGAGCCGGAGACGCGCATCGGCGACATGATGGACCACCAGTTCGTGGCCCTAAGCGCCGTGGACGATCAGGAAGAGTCGGTGGCGCTCTTCCGCAAGCACGACCGCTCCGCCCTGCCGGTGGTCGATGGCGGCGGCGTGCTGGTCGGCATCGTCACGGTCGACGACGTGCTCGACGTAGCGCAGGAAGAGGCCACCGAGGACATCCACCAGCTCGGTGGCGTGGCCGCGCTCGACGAGCCGTACCTGGAGACCTCGCTCTTCAACGTGATCCGCAAGCGCGCCGTGTGGCTCGTGCTGCTGTTCCTGGGGCAGTCGCTCACCACCTCGGTGATGGGCGTCTTCGAGGCGGAGATCGCCAACGCGGTGGTGCTGGCACTGTTCCTGCCCCTCATCATCTCGTCGGGCGGTAACTCCGGTTCGCAGGCCGCGGCGCTGGTTACCCGCGCGATGGCGCTCGGTGAGGTGACCATCGAACGCTGGTGGCTGGTGGTGAAACGCGAGCTGGGCGCGGGTCTAGCCCTGGGCGCGCTCCTGGGCTCCCTCGGCTTCCTGCGCGTTGCCGTCGTGGGCGTCTTCGGCGACGCGTACGGCGAGCACTGGCTGCTGATCGCGGCCACGATCGGCCTGTCGCTCGTAGGGGTCGTGGCTTGGGGCTCTCTGGTTGGCTCCGTGCTGCCGCTGGTGCTCAAGCGCTTCGGCGCCGACCCCGCGGCCTCGTCCACACCGTTCGTGGCCACCGTCGTGGACGTGACCGGGATAGTCATCTTCTTCGGACTGGCCAAGCTCATCCTGACGGGCACGCTGCTCTGAAGCCGCCTGGGAGCTTGGAGGCCCGCTCCCGCACGGCTTCCGGCCGTGCCTGCGCCCGTCAGCGCAAGTTGGCCTCCAGGGCTGCGCGGACGAGCTCCTTGAACGCCTCCTCGTTCAGCTCATCGCCCTTCTTGAGGTCTATGGCGCGGCGGGAACTGCCGTTGAGGCTCGCGTTGAAGAGGCCGTGAGGATCGGGCAGCATCGCCCCGTGGGCGAACGTCAACTTCACCTTGTCCGAGTAGACCTCGCCGGTGCACACCATGCCCCCGTGCGACCAGACGGGCACTCCGGCGGGATTGGAGGGCTTGGGCCACTTGGCTTCCTCCACGATCTGCGGGTCCACCTCGTGGATCAGGCCCCGCACCGTCGCCAGCACGGTGCCACGCCAGTCCCGCAGTTCCTCCAAGCGGCGGTCGAGGTCGATCGAGTGGCTCATCACGACCAGCATGCAACGCAGTCCGGGTTTTCCAGGCACATCCGTCGCTCCGTCGTCCGCGGCGCGTGCGGGGGTGTTGGAAGCCAGGTCTGGAGCAGCCATGCACGTGACGGAGCGCGTTCTGGCGCCGGTTAGTCGGCCGGCGGCAGGTCGTAGGTGACCCACGCCGTACGCCTGGCAACCTTGTCGTAAACGCCCCGCGCCCGGTAGTTGTCCTCCGCCGTTATCCACCGCACCACGGACCAGCCGCGCAGCCGGGCCTCCTCGGCCAGCGCCCGCAGCAGAGCGGGCGCGGCGCCACTCCCGCGCGCCTGGGGCGCCACGAAGAGGTCGTCGAGGAAACCGCCTTTGGTGGCCGAGAGCGGTCGGCTGAACTCGCGGAAATGTGCCAGGCCGACCGGCTCGCCGGCCGCGTCAAGAGCCAGCAGCCCCTCCAGCTCCTCACTCTCGTCGTGTAGCCAGCCCCAAACGCGCTCCCGCATATCGGGCGTCTGCTCCACGCCGTAGAACTCGGCGTAGCCGGTGTAGAGCCTCTCCCACGCGGGACGGTGACTATCTTCGGGTCTAACGATGCGGATGCTCACGGAGACTCCTTA
>CAZPWN010000172.1:0-1384 GCA_964590475.1 uncultured bacterium
CCCTGGAGGTCGGAACATGGAGTTAGGTGCGTTCTCGGTAAGTCTGGCGGTCAAGGATCTGGCCGCGTCCAAGCGCTTCTACGAACGGCTCGGGTTCAGGCAGATGCACGGTGACGAGTCGGCGAACTGGGTGATCCTGCAGTCCGGTTCTACCGTCATCGGCCTCTTCCAGGGCATGTTCGACAGGAACATCCTGACCTTCAACCCGGGCTGGGATCAGGATGCCCAGCCGCTGGACACATTCACCGACGTGCGGCAGATCCAGGCCACCCTGGACGCGGCAGGCGTCGCCGTCACCACGCGCACCGACCCGGACGGAACCGGCGTCGGTCACATCGTGCTTGAGGATCCCGATGGCAACGTGATCATGTTCGACCAGCACGTACCTTAGGTCTGAAACGGTGGCGGCGTCCTACGGGACGGTGCGCGTGTTGTACCAGCTGATCACCCGCAGGGCGCGCATGGTGTTCCAGGCGCTTGGCGTGCCCACCCCCTCGTCGAACTCGAAATGAACCAGTCCTGGGAAGGCGTTCTCCTGTAACCAGCGGCCGTTAGGTTGGACCTTCCTGGCTACCAGTAGCAGCGCGTCCGTGCAGCGGGGCTCGAACTTCTCACCCGTGCGCCTGAAGTAGTCGAGTCCGCGCAGCACGTCGTAATGCCAGCGGGGAGGGTAGGACGGCCGGGTGTACGCCTCGTCCACGACCTCACCCGTCGATAGGCGCCGGAAAAGCCCCCGCTCCAGCAGGTACTCCTCGCCCCGCTGCCTGGCTGCGGTCACGGCCTGGTCCCCGTTACCGGTCTGCTCGTACTCCAGCAAGCCTTCGAGCACGGCGATGGTCGTGTGGAAGGAGGAGCGCACTGAGCCGTTCACCGCCTCGCAGTTCCAGCCGCCGTCGAGCAGCTGCTCGCTCAGTAGCCGCTCCACAAGCCTGTCGACGTCCTGACCGAAGTAGGCGCCCACGGCTACCACCGCGCCGTTGATGCACGGTTCCGTCTCACCGTCGAAGTACGCCTGCCCGGCGTTCTCCCAGCGGACGTTCTCCCTGACCAGGCGGACGGCGCGCTGCGCCTGCTCGCTCGCAGGGTCGAGGCCCATGTCGCGCAGCAGGACCAGCGTGTGCGTTGTGGAGGTCCACTCGGGCCGGTAGGTGCCGAGGCTGGACCACAGCCAGCGCAGGACCGTCAGGTACCTGTTCGCCTGCTCGTCGTCCGGGTCGAGCTCGCCCGACTCCCACGCGGCCAGCGTGACGCCGTCCACCCCCAGGTGATCGCTCAGATCCTCGAGCGAGGCCCCATCCAGCTCCCGCAGCCGTCGGCGCGTGGCCGGGTCCCGCAATGCAGCTGCAGGATCGTCAGCCTTAGGTAGCGCGTCTCTGCCCCACCG
>CAZPWN010000172.1:1484-4764 GCA_964590475.1 uncultured bacterium
CGCGCCGCGTTCTCGATGGCCGCGCGGATGGCGTTGCGCACGGCGTAATCCACGATGGTGGTGCCCGTGCGCCCCACGCGCAGGTCGGTCATCACGTTGGCCACGTCCACCGTCACGTTGCGCTGCGACACCTCGCTCACGCCGCGGCCGATGGCCATGATCTCCGCCGTGACCGTGTCCACGAAGCGGATCTCGACCGCCACCCGCGCGGTCACCGTCTCGGCGGAACCCCCGAAGATGCCCAGCACGCGGCCGCCCCCGCCCGTGGTCTGCACTCCGAACTCGGAGACGCTGCCTAGCACCAGCAGCTCGGCACCCTCGATGCGCCCCAACGCGGCGGCGGTGGCCGGGTTGACGCGCCCGGACTGCGCCAGGTCCTGCTCGAAGAGCACCTTGTCGATCTCGGCGCGCTCCGTGATGCGGAACTGCTGGCTCTCGTAGGCCTCGGCGATGAAGATGTCGGCCACGCCCGAGCCGAGCTCGCGGTAGAACTCCGGCCCCTCCTTGGAGAGGTCCACCGAGCCGATGCGCACGCTGCCGGCGCCCACCGTGAAGCTGGGTACCGCTATCACCCAGCGGTCGTCGCGCTCGACGGGTTCGAGTGTGAACTGCCGCAGGCTGGTGGAGGTGTCCTCCACCGCCACGCTGGGAGCGCAGGCGGCCAGGAGGGCCAGGGTGAGGAGCGCGCCTAGGACGCGTGTGTAGGTCGTCGTCACGGTCGCCATGGTAGCGCAACCTGGCGCGGATGGCCGGGTCATCCCGCCTACGTGCGTGGCGCTGTCACCAGCGGTCGGGGTCGGCCATGGCCACCACCAAAGGCTTCAGGGTATGCAGAACCTTCACCGTGTGGCCCTGCGCATCTATGACCTCCGGCAGGCGCCGGTACGCCTGCGGCGCCTCGTCGCGGCCGCCGCCGCGCAGGATCACGCCCTTGCGGCCCAGCCACTCCTGCATCATCTCCCGCGAGATGCGGCCGCTCGAGCGGCCCCGTTTGCGGCCCCTGCGGCCCGCCGCCTCCGTGCGGCTCATGACCCGCCCGGCGCCGTGCACGGTGGAGTAGAGCGCCTCCTGCTGCTCGGCGCTGCCCTCCCCTGCACCCTCTAAGATCACCGCGTCGTCGCCCATGGAGCCGCCAACGAAGCCGCGTTGCCCCGGGAACGCCGGCGTGGCGCCCTTGCGCACCACCACGAGCTTCTCCCCGAAATGCTCCTCCTGCCAGGCGAAGTTGTGGTTGTTGTGCACCAGGTCGAGCTCCACGCCGCCCATGAGCTGGACCACCTTGCGCGCCACCCACTCGCGGCCGGCGTAGGCGTACCTGCCGGCTAGGTTCATGAGCTCCCAGTACGACCAGCCCAGCTCCGTTTCCAGGGAGAGCAGCGCCTCGGTCCTGGGAGCCCGCGAGCCCCACTCCAGGCCCTCGGACAGCGCCAGGAAGCCGCTGGCCACCGCGTGCCCGAAGCCGCGGGAACCGAAGTGCACGCCCACCCAGATACGCTCCTGCTCGTCGGCGAAGACGTCGATGTAGTGGTTCCCCGAACCGATGGTGCCCAGCTGGCGCCGGGCGCGGTCGCGCAGCTGATCGCGGTGCTCACGCGGCACGAGCTCCCACGCCTCTGCTCTGAACAGGGGGTGATCCGTGGGCGCGTCAGGCGCGCCGTTCTCGCCGCCCACACCGAAGGAGAACGTGTGCCAGATCTCGTCGGCCAGCGCCTCCAGGTCGAGCCCGGACGAGAGCGTCAGGTCGGTGAGGATGGCGGCGTTGCCGCAGGCGATGTCGAAGCCGACGCCGGCCACACTGACCTCGTTGCGGTAGGCGGCCACGCCGCCGATGGGCATGATGTAGCCGAGGTGCCCGTCGCCCATGAGCGCCACGCGCGCTGCGCGGGACTGCACGTCCCGCAGCTGCGACAGCGTCTGTTCGTCGTGCTGACCGAATACCTTCATGCCCTCACCTTCGCCGCGGGAAGCGGAACGGGCTGTCTTCGGGCCTACCGCGGCCAGGGCAGCTCGGCACCGTCCAGGCGGCCCTCGACGGCGCGGC
This sequence comes from uncultured bacterium, assembly GCA_964590475.1. Taxonomy (GTDB): domain Bacteria; phylum Deinococcota; class Deinococci; order Deinococcales; family Trueperaceae; genus JAAYYF01. The sequence goes on from CAZPWN010000172.1 coordinate 3,526, forward strand.
GGTAGCGGTTCACGGAGCGGCGCACCACGTCTTTGGCGCCGGTGCTGATGACGTTGCCCTGCCAACCGCCGTAGATGCGGTCGAACTCGAACGCCTCCACGGCGGCACCCACCCTCTCGACCTCGCGGGGCGGCAACGGGATCTGGTTGGGGAACGAATACAGGAACGAAACGTAGCGCCTGTCCGGCACGACGCCGATGATGTCGGCCGTGAGCAGCGCTCCGGCCCCGCCGGCGCCGGCCGCCCAGTGCAGCACGGTGCCGCCCGCGAAGTGGCCGCCGGCGCGTATCAGCGTCACGCCGTTCATCACCTCGAGCGTCTCCCCGCCCCAGAACCGGATGCGCTCGTCGGGATGCGTGACGTGCTGCCGGTCGGCCTCGTGCAAGAGCACCTCGGCCCCGAAGGTGCGCGCGAAGAGGGCCATGCCCGTGTAGAAGTGCGGGTGGGAGACTGCGATGGCCTTGATGCCGCCGAGCTCCATGAGGCGCTCGCGACCGGCGTCGGTCAGCACGGGCACGCAGTCCCACAGAACGTTGCCCGCCGGGGTCCGCACCAGCAAGGCGCGCTGGCCGATGGCGATGGAAGGCTGCAGGCCGACCGCCCACAGGCCCGGCTCGTACTCCTGGAAGCGCATGCCGTGGCTTTGCTGCAGTTCGGAGTGCCTCGTCCACAGCTGGCCATCCGGGCCCACGTACTGGCGCTCATCGGTGCAGATGGTGCAGACCTCGGGCGGGCTCTCGCCGTCTGGGTAGTGAGCGGCGCACGTAACGCACACGTATGGGTCGGGAGCTTGCATGCCTCTCCTCTCTTGCCTGAGCGCAGATCCTGCCTGAGTACCGGGGCACCCCCTGCGGAGTCAGCGCGTGGCCGCCACCTTCGCTAGCGCCTCGTCCACGCTATCCAGGAACCAGGCGGTGGCTCCGCGGTTGCTCTCCACGATCATGGCCCTGAGGCTGTCGCTGGCGCCCCGCGGGTCGAAACCGATCACCACTAGCGAGAGCCGGTAGTTGCTGAACTTCTGCAGCACCTCGCCCGCGAAGCCGGTGCTCAGGTCGAAGAAGTCGGCCGGTAGCCTGTCCGCCTCTACCAGAACGTAGTTAGCGCCCCCGAACGAGGCGTTGCCCACCAGGTCCGTGACGTCGCGCTCGGTCTCCACTCTGCCGGCCGTCAGATGGGCCACCACCTTGCCCCCGACGTCCCGGTACTCGAACTCAGGTTCCATGGCGCTAAGCCTACTCG
>CAZPWN010000173.1:0-4570 GCA_964590475.1 uncultured bacterium
AGATCGGCGTGCCCGAGTTCGTGCCCGGCAACAACGGCTACCGCGACGGCTTCCGTGTTCTCGAGAACATCGCGATGATCATCGACGGCAGCTTCGCCATCGGCGACGTGCAGAACCTCGCCGAGTTCGAGTGGGGCGTCACCGAGCTGCCCGTCTTCGAGAACGGCGTGCAGTCCAACTTCGGTTCGTTCTTCATGAACGGCCTCACCCCCAACGCCACCAAGGACCCGGCCAAGGCCGAAGCCGCCGCGCGCTTCCTCAAGTTCGTCACCAGTGACGACGCCATGAAGCTGTGGCTCGACGTCGTGGGTGAGCTGCCCGCCAGCCGCACCCTCATCGCCGACCCCGAACTGGCCGCCGACCCCGTCTACGGCCCGTTCGTGCGCGCCCTCGACTACGCTCACGCCACCGTGTTCGTGGACGAGTCCGGTCAGCGCGACGTGATGGTCGACGCCATCAACGAGGTCGTCCTCCAGGGCGCCGACCCTGCGGACGCCATCGACGCTGCTGCCAAGACCGAGCAGCTTATGCTCGACCAGCACCGCTGAGTTGAGTAACGGTCAGGGGCGGGCCCTACAGCGGCCCGCCCCTGGCACCTAGAAGGCTGGGCGCTGCTAACCGGGCGCGGCACCCGCCCAAGCACTCCCTGGGCATGAACCGTGCCCCGAAACAGACATCCGGAGGTGTCATGAGCTCGCCCCCCGTCAAGCCTAGGCGCAGGCTGTCACTCAGCTCGCGGGAAGCGATCTGGGCGTACATCTTCCTGCTGGTGCCTCTGGCCTTCTTCCTGTACTTCAGGTTGTGGCCCGCGGCCCAGTCGTTCCGACTATCTTTCTTCAGCTGGCACGTGGACCCCGCCATGCGCGAGTTCGTGGGCTTCCAGTACTACCGCGACATGTACGCGGAGTTCGTGGCGAGGGGCCCCATCTACCGGGCGCTTCGCAACATGCTCTACTACTTCGTCCTGGTGGTGTTCGGACAGGTGACCTTCGGGCTCATCGCCGCCCTGCTGCTCAACAGCGTGAGCAGGTTCCGCTCTATCTTCCGTGCCATCTTCTTCGCCCCTTACGTGACCCCCGCCGCGGCCGTGGCGTGGGTGTGGGGCTGGATGTACTCGGTCAACTTCGGTATCTTCAACCGGCTTCTCAGCGACTGGAGCGACTTCGTCACAGGCATCGGGCTGCCCTGGCTGGCCATCGACCCGCAGCCGTTCCTCACCAGCCCGAGTCAGGCCCTCATCGCCGTCTCGGTGGTGATCATCTGGCAGCAGATCGGCTTCCAGGTGGTGATCTTCCTCGCCGGCCTGCAGGGCATACCCCGGCAGTTCCACGAGGCGGCCGCCATCGACGGCGCCAACGGCTGGCAGCGGTTCTGGAAGGTCACCTTCCCGCTGCTGAACCCCGTGCTCGTCTTCTCGCTCGTCATCTCCACCATCGCCACCCTGCAGATCTTCGATCAGGTGGTCAACATCAACTTCACGGACCAGGGCGGGCCCCTCGGTAGCACCCTCACGATCGCGCTGTACATGTACCAGCAGGCGTTCGAGAAGTTCAACATCGGCTACGCCGCCGCCGTAACGGTGCTCCTCTTCGCCATCATCATGGTGGTCACGCTCCTGCAACTCAAACTTACCCAGAGGGAGGTGGAGTACTGATGGTGGTCTCCGGCCGTCGCCGCTTCAGCATCGGCAAGCTGTTCACCTACCTTGCACTCGCCATCGGCAGCATCATCATGGCGTTCCCGTTCGTGTGGATGCTCCTGTCCTCGTTCAAGTCGCTGCGCGAGATCTTCCGCTTCAGCTTCTGGCCGCAGGCGTGGACGCTGGCCAACTACCAGGAGGTGCTGCTCAACACGCAGTTCCCCCGCTGGTTCATGAACTCGCTGGTGGTGGCGGGCATCTCCACCATCTCGGTGCTGTTCTTCTGCTCGCTGGTGGGGTACGCGCTCACCAAGCTGCGCTTCCCCGGCCGCACCATCATCTTCCTCCTGATCCTCTCCACGCTGATGATCCCCACCGAGATGCTGGTCATCCCCTGGTACGTGATGTCGGCCGAGTACGGCTGGCTCAACACCTTCTGGGGCATCGCCTTCCCCGGCCTCATACCCGCGTTCGGGGTGTTCCTCATGCGGCAGTTCTTCCAGTCGCTGCCGCGCGACCTGTTCGACGCGGGCCGCGTGGACGGGGTGAGCGAGTTCGGGCTCTACTGGCGGGTGGGGCTGCCGCTGGTCGGTCCCGGCCTGGCCGCGCTCGCCATCTTCAACTTCGTGGGCAACTGGAACGCCTTCCTCTGGCCGCTCATCGTGGCCAAGAGCCCCAGCATGCGCACCATCCCGGTGGGCATGGCGCTCTTCTCCGGTGAGGCGGGCACCGCCTGGAACCTCATCATGGCAGGCGCCGCCCTGGCGGTCGTGCCCGTGCTCATCGTGTTCTTCATCTTCCAGCGCCAGATCATCGAAGGGGTGGTGCTGACGGGGGTGAAGGGATGAACGAGGGGAACGAGGAAACGCAACCGACGAGGCCACCGCGCGTCATCGTGGTGGGCAACGCCAACGTCGACGTGCTGATGGGGCCGCTGACGCCCTGGCCCACGCCCGGCACCGAGGTGGTGACGGACAGGTACGAGCTGCGCGTGGGCGGCGCAGCGGGCAACACCGGGCTGGCCCTGGCGGCCCTGGCGGGTGCCAACGCGCCCGAGGAGCAGCCGTTCGAGGTCGTCGGCAGCGTCGGCGACGACGCCCTGGGCCGCTGGCTCGAGGGGCAGCTCGAGGGCGTCATGGAGTTGGGCCGCGTGCCCGAATCCACCGCCCTGACGGTGGGCCTGAACCATCCGGACGGCCAGCGCACCTTCGTCTCCTACCTGGGGCACCTGGAGACGCTGCCGGTGGAGAGGATCGAAGCCACGTTGGAAGCCGCCGAGGCGGGCGACCTGCTGCTGCTCTGCGGCTACTTCCTCCTGCCGCAGCTGCGCGAACTGGCGCCCAGCTGGCTGGCGCGGGCGCGTGAGCGCGGCGTGGTCACCACGCTGGACACCGGCTGGCCCTCCGAAGGGTGGTCGGGCCAGGTGAGGGCGGAACTCTCCGCGCTGCTGCCGCATCTCAGCGCCTTCCTCCCCAACCGCGAGGAGCTGCTCGGCATGATGGACCTGCCCGACCGTGGGCGCTACGAGCCCGATACCACCCTGGAGGCTCTGCAACGACTGGCGGACGCCGGCTGCGGCGAGGCCGTGGTGAAGCTCGGCGCGGACGGGGCGCTGCACTTCGGTCCCGACGGGCACGCCACCTGCGCAGCCCCCGAGGTGACCGTGCAGGACACGGTGGGCGCGGGCGACACGTTCAACGCGGCGCTCCTCACGGCCGTGCAGCGGGGGGCCACCTTCCGCACGGGCATGCAGGCCGCCGTTCGCGCGGCCAGCCTCGCCGTAGCTAGCAGCCCGCGGCGCTACCCTACGTGGGAGGAGGTCAGCTCCGCGCCGGCCTCATACCAGACTCGGTGACGAGGTAACGCATGGCCACGTCGTGCTTCGCCAGCGGCAGGCGGGGCAGCAGGAGCGCGTCGAACGTCACGCCGACGGTGGCGAGCTGGGCGCCGTGCCGCGCGAGGAAGCGGTCGTAGAACCCCTTGCCGTAACCCAGCCGGCCGCCGTACTCATCGAATAGCAGGCCGGGCACGAGCAGCAGTTCGATCTCGCTCGGAGGAACCTCGGGGGCGTGCGGTGCGGGTTCCCGCACGCCCCAGCGCTGGAGCTCCGTGCCGGCGGACAGTTCGTGGAACGTCAGGTGGGGCGTGGGCTGGAACTGCACGCGCGGCGCCACGAGCCGGCGCCCCGAGCCCGCGAGCAGCTCCATGAGCGGCTCCACGTCGACCTCGTCGACCATAGGCAGGTAGGCCCCTACGGTGGCGGCGCGCTGGAAGTGGGGGCTCGCCACGATGGCGGCGCACACCGCCTCGTCCAGCGCCGGGCCCCGGTCGGCACGCGCCCGAGCCCGCACGGTCCTGGCCCAGAGGCGCAGCGCCTGCTTACCGGCCGCAAGCGGCGGAGGCGGGTCCTCGGGCCGCTCCCAGGCGGACATCTCCTGTGGCTCCATCACCCGGAGTGTAGCGCCGGTACCTCGAGGGGCGCCAGAGCCCGGCCCATACTGGGGTATGCCGAAGACCCTCACCACCACCCTTCATCACATCGCCGACAAGCGCTTCATGGGCGAAACGCCGCAGGGCATGCGCACGATGATCGACAACGAGGAGCAGGCCCGCACGGGCCCGAGCCCCATGCAGCTGGTGCTGCACGCCGTGGCCGCCTGCGCCGCGATCGACATCGTCAACATGCTCGGCAAGCGCCGTCTCCAGATCAACGACTACCGCATAGAAGTCACCGGCGAGCGGCCGGACGCGGTGCCGTCCCCGTTCGAGCGCATAATCACGCGCCACATATTCGACGTGCCGGGGCTGGACGAGGCCACCGCCAAGCGTTTCGTGGACCTGGCCACCAACAAGTACTGCTCGGTGGGCGCCAGCCTCAAGGCCGAGACCGAGGTAGAGGTGGTGCTGCTGCACGACGCGGAGCCCACGGAG
>CAZPWN010000174.1:0-4566 GCA_964590475.1 uncultured bacterium
AGCGTGCGCTTGCGCAGCTGCACGTTGACGCGCGCCAGCAGCTCCTCCACGTGGAACGGCTTGGCCAGGTAGTCGTCCGCGCCCGCGTTGAGCATCTCGACCTTGGTGCCCACCTCGTCGGCGGCCGTCAGGATGATGATGGGCGTGTCGCCCGTGTGGCGCACGCGGCGCGCGATCTCCTGGCCCGTCAGGTCCGGCAGGCCCAGGTCGAGGATCACGAGGTCCGGTTCGCTCTCGCGCACCGCGGAGAGGCCGCGCATGCCGCTATCGAAGGCCATAACTTCGAAGCCTGCGTCTTCCAGCTCACGCGTGAGCAGTCTCAGGATGTCGAGGTCGTCCTCGACTATCAGTATCCGTTTGCCAGTCATGGTCACTGGCTCCTTCCGAGCGGCAGATCCAACCAGATCTCCCGTTCCTGTAGCAACAAGGCTCTTAGCGAGAGGGGCTCGCTCTCCCCCTCCAGCAGGACGAGGATATCCGTACCGGCGTCCGACACGAACCCCTTCAGCGCGGTGGCGCCACTGAGCGCCTCCGCCAGCGCGGCGTCGTCCGCGTCCGGCGGGAAGATCAGGATACGCACCTCGGTCCCGGGCGGCGGCAGTTCCTTGAACTTGAGGTACGAGCGCTCCACCTGGGCGGAGGCGTGCACCGTGAACAGGTCCACCGACATGAGGCGGACCTCGGTGCCGGCCGGCATCATGGGAAGATGCAGCAACAGTTGTGAGGCGAGGAATAGATGAGTGAGGGTCATGTGCGCCACGCGAACGGTGAAGTGGAGTTCGTTCGCACCATGATTCAATGCTAACAGCCGTCAGTGAACACCGAGGCTTTACGGCTTCAGCGAGCCTTAACCTGCAGTAAGCCGTGTGTCACGCGGAAGTGAACGACCTAACCGCAGCCGTGCAGCGGCCCGGGTCATCATGCAGGGACTTGGTCGCCAACCCAGGCGAATGACGAAAGGGAGCTTATGTTCCACGACATGGGGGCAGGTGTCGGTCGGGGGCGCACGCCAGTTGCGCCTGCCCTGGCACTGCTCGTTGCGCTGCTACTGGCGTTCGGTAGCGCTCAGGGCTTCGACGAGACGCGGTACTTCAACCAGTGCCAACTGTTCGAGGCACGGGGCGATCTCGAAACGGCGCGCCAGTTCTGCCTGAACGCACTGCAGGTTAGGCCTGATTTCGCCGAGGCGGAACTGGTACTGGCCCGCATCGAGCTCGGCCTCGGCGACGCCACCAGCGCCGAGACGCGCCTGCGCCGGGTACGCAACCGCATCGCTACCGCCGAGCCGCTCGTGCTGCTCGCACGGGCCGCCCTCGAGAACGAGAGGCCCCTGGACGCCGAAGCCTTCCTGCAGGAGGCGCAGCAGCGCCTGAACACCCAGGGCAACCTGGAGCTAGAAGCGCAGGTGGCCGTGCTCTCGGGGCAGATCATGCAGTCGCAGGGCCGCTACGACGCCGCGCTCGCCGAGTACGGCCGCGCCATAGACTTGGACCCGCTCAACACCGAATACCGGCTCCTCGACGCCAACCTGCGCCTGCGGCTCCGCGACGCGGACAACGCGGCGCGGCAGCTGAGCAGCTACATCCAGCTCACCGGTAACGACCGCGATCCGGAGGTGCGCTCGCTGCTCGGCCGCGCCCTCTGGGCGCAGGGCAACCTCTCCGCAGCGTCCGGACACCTGGCCACGGCTCACCAGCTCCGCGGCTCCCGCAACGTAGACGCGCAGGCCGCCGACCTGCGGGGCATGGCGCTCATCGCCTACGCTGATGGCGACGTGGCGGGTGGGGGCCTGGCGCTGCGCGAGTCGTTCCGGCGCGAGAACTTCACCAGCATGCTGAGCGGCAACACGCTCCTGTGGGTTCTGCTGCTCCTCCTCCTGGTGGGGCTGCACCTGGTGGGCGAGAGCCGCATCTCGGCCTCCTCCTCTCTGGAGGTGGTGGAGGGACCGCAGCCCTGGAGCGTGGGGCAGGTCTACGGCACGCTCATCACCTCGCTCCTGGTGGCGCTGCTGGTCACCGTGCTGTACGGCCTCATATCGTTCGAGAACGTGCTGGCCCTGCTCACGCCGGGCACGGGCGGCGACGCGGCGGCGCTCTTCTTCCTCACCTTCGCCGTCATGCTGGCTCTCCTGTCGTGGCGCCGCGTGCAGATGAACGGCCACGACGCCTACGAGGAGCTGCTGGGCGACGCTCGCACCGTGCCGTACGGCTTCGGCTGGGGCCTCCTCTTCCTGGGGCTCACCATCGCCTACATGCATTACCGCCCCGGCGGCGAGGCGCTGGGCGGCTTCTACCTCGACTACCTGCAGGCAACCCCGCTGGTGGTGGCCGCCGCCATCCTCATCCCGCTGGCCGAACTCTTCTACCGGCCGTTCATGCTGGCGCCCCTCAAGCACCGCTACACCGGCACCATCGCCACGGTGCTCTCCGGCTCGCTCTACGCGCTCTCCTTCGGCACGCCCCTTCTGCTGCTCCTGCCCTTCGGGCTGGTGCTGGCGGCGGCGTGGAGTCGGCGCCGCAGCGGCTGGGAGCCGCTCATGGCGCAGCTGACGCTGCACGTCGGCCTGCTGATAGCGGTGGCCGTGAGCCCCTGGGTGCGTTCGCTCTTCTTCTGAGCCTTACGGGTCCGCGGCCGGGGTGCCGGACCCGACCACGACAGGACAGCGCCGCGCCCTGACCGGCGCGGCGCTCCTCATGCCGCCCGCCGGGCCCACGGTGGGCGCCGTGGGCTAGCATCTGAACGTGTCCGTTCACCCCGTCGACAAACCGCTCGGCCTCACCTCCCACGACGTGGTGGCGCAGGCGCGCCGCAGCCTGAGCACCCGCCGGGTGGGCCACGCCGGCACCCTGGACCCGCTCGCCACCGGCGTCCTCGTGCTGCTCGTGGGCGAGTCCACCAAGCTCTCGCCCTACCTCACGGCGGGCGACAAGCGGTACCTGGCCTGGGTGGCGCTGGGCGCGGGCACGCCCACGCTCGACGCGGAGGGGCCCGTCTCGGACAGCGCCGATCCGCAGGCGTTGACCGCCCTAACGGCGGAGACCATCGCGGCAGCGGCGCAGGAGTTCCTGGACCTGACGAGCCAGAGACCGCCCGCATTCTCAGCCGTCAAGCAGCAGGGCCAACGCAGCTACGCCGCCGCGCGCCGGGGCGAACTCGAGGAGCCGCCGGAGCGCTCCGTGCGGTACCTCGACGTGGAACTCCTGGGGTTCGCGCCGAACCGCGACCGGTTGCCGCAGCGCTTCGGCCCCACGCCGGGGGGTTGGCGCCCCGCCGCAGACGGGCGCAGCTTCGAGCTGCCACCCACGCTGACGGAGCTGCCCACCGCGCTCTTCGCCCTGACCGTGGGCGCTGGCACCTACGTGCGCTCGTTCGCGCGTGACCTGGGCACCGCCCTGGGCGTACCCGCGCACTTAGCGGGCCTGGTGAGGACCGGCGCGGGCGCTATAGACCTCAGCGAGTGCACGCCGCTGGGCGAACTCGGCACCACGCCAGGCGTCGAGCCCCTGGCAGCGCTCAGCCAACCGAAGCTCGAGGTGAACGCGGACACGGCGCTGGCGCTCAGGCAGGGGAAGAAGCTCTCGCTGCCCGTGACCGAGCTGACGGTGGTGCACGAGGCGGACGGCGCGCTGGTAGCGCTGGTGGAGCCGCGCGCCCTCGCCGCCGAGGGGCAAGGCGCCAGGGATGAGCCGCCCGAACCCTCTACCCTCGAGCTTTCGGCAGCGGCCGAGCAGGGTACTCGCACGGTCCAACCGGTGCGGGTCGTGCGGGCCTGGCAGCGGTAGAATCCTAGATACCAACCTAGGTAGAGGGCCGCCCCGCGCGACGGGGCGCATTCATGAACATGGAGTAGGGCGGCAAGCGCCAGGAGCTGCATATGAGAATCGGTGTCCCCAAAGAGATCAAGCCACAGGAGTACCGGGTATCGGCCACGCCCGGCGCCGTACAGGACATGGTTAGCGCCGGCCATCAGGTGCTGGTGGAGCGCGGCGCCGGAGCCGGCTCGAGCTTCGCTGATGAGGAGTACGTGGCCGCGGGCGCCGCGCTCGGCGACGCGGGCGACGCCTGGTCGCAGGAGATGGTCCTCAAGGTCAAGGAGCCCATGGCGTCCGAGTACGGTTACCTGCGCCACGGCCAGATCCTCTTCACCTACCTGCACCTGGCAGCGGATCGTGCCCTCACGGAAGCGCTGCTGGCGGCGGGCACCACCGCCGTGGCCTACGAGACGGTGCAGCTACCCAACGGCGCGCTGCCCCTGCTGACCCCCATGAGCGAGGTGGCGGGGCGCATGGCGCCGCAGGTAGGCGCTCACTTCCTCGAGCGGGCGCACGGCGGCCGCGGTCTGCTGCTCTCCGGCGTGCCCGGCGTGGCGGGCGGCACGGTGACGGTGCTGGGAGCCGGCATGGTGGGCACCAACGCCGCCAAGCTGGCACTCGGCCTGGGCGCCCGCGTGAACCTGCTGGACGTGAACCACGCGCGGCTGCAGTACCTGGACGACGTCTTCAACGGCCGCATCCAGACCACCACCAGCAACCTGGGCAACATCCTGGAGCTGCTGCCCCAGACGGA
>CAZPWN010000175.1:0-4540 GCA_964590475.1 uncultured bacterium
GTGGTCGAAGCAGCTGATGGTACGCGTGATAGGGAAGACGTGCCCGGACCGTAGCCAAGGACCGAAGCCTTGGTTACTACGCCGATCCGAGTAGGTGAGGCCCGCGGAACCCAGAATCACGGCGACAGCTATCAGTATGAACCCGAGTTGAAGTCTATTCACGAAGCCCCCACGGAGCCCCCACCCACGTTCGGCCTGATAGCGGGGTCTCAAACCGTCAACCTTTCCTTATGGCCCAACCATACCCACCCCGAAGTAGGCTGAAGCGATGGGTTCGTCGACACCCCGCCGCATCGGCGCCTACCTGCTGGCCGATGAGTCCGGATTCCTGCCGAGCCAAAGCGGCACTCGTCAGATCAAGCGGCCTTGGGTTACCGCCGTAGACCATCTCGTGAACCGGTATCTGAGCGAGTGGGGGGCGGACGTGCACAGTATCTACGTGCGCGGCTCCGTAGCCAGGAATCTGGCTATCCCGGGAGTCTCGGACATAGACAGTTTCGCCGTGCTTGTACCGGAGTCCGCTGAACCCGACCGCGGCCGACTGGCCGGTTGGTCCGCGGAGGTCGACCGCGAGGTGAGGCAGAGCTTCCCTTTCGTTGCAGGAGTCGAGGTCGATCTCGTTCCGGTCGGGGCGGTGTTCGATCGGCGGAACTTCTACGCCTTCGTGATGAAAACGGCAGCGGTCTGCCTGCACGGTGAGAGCTTGGCTAACCGGCTGCGGCCGTTCAGGCTCAGCGAGGTCGACTTCCAGACGCGCTACTTCCGGGAACACCTGGAGGTGTTCATAACGGAGTTCCCAGAAGAAGCGGTGACGGAGCGACCGGCGTTCGTGGGCTGGATCGCTAAGCGTTTCCTCCGGCTGGGGATGGAACTGGTGATGGAGCGGGAGAAGCGCTATAGCCCAGACCTCTACCTTTGTTACGAGAGCTTCGCGAAGCACTATCCGCAGCACGCCAAGTCCATGTACCGAGCACTCGAGCTCGCGGTTCATCCCGTGGCCGACGAGGGGGCCGAACAGTTCCTGCACGGCTTCGGTAGTTGGCTCGCACTCGAAGCCGATAGGCGCTTGGCCGCTTCCGTTCAGGGTTGCGGCCACTGGACCATCAACAGCTAGGTGTGTTTCTCGGCGCTCCGCTGGTAAGACCGTGGGTTGCAAGGGAGTTCGAACTCCAGGATTGAAGTGCCCGACGGGACGTCTGGCCCCTAATCCACGCCGTTCTGCGAGTACGCTTGTCCCTGATGGGTTCCCGGTTCTCCGACACGAGCGCTATGCCGTGGCCGTCCTTGCTGGGCGGCTTGCGCACGTACGCGGCCTTCACCTTGAACCCGAAGGGCGTGATCGAGTCCTGGAACGAGGGCGTACGTGAGTTGCTCGGCTATGCGGAGGACGAGTTCGTCGGGCAGCATGGCAGCCTGATCTTCACGCTCGAAGACCGCGCCCAGGGGGCGTTCGAGGCGGAGATGGCGGGAGCGCGCCAGAACGGCGAAGCGACGGACGATCGCTGGCACCTGCGCAAGGACGGCTCGCGCCTCTGGGTGAACGGCATCATGCGCTGCGTACGCGACGACGAAGGGACCGTGGTCGGTTTCCTGAAGATCATGCGTGACCAGACGGAGAAGCGCGCCATGGACGAGCGCCTCGAGGAGAGCGAGGAGCGCTTCGCGAAGGCGTTCCGCAGTAGTCCCTCGCCGGTCGCGGTGTTCGAGTTGCCCCGGGCCCGGATCATCGACGTCAATGGGGCCCTGACCCGCACGTTCAAGATCGAGCGTCCTCCGGTGGCCGACTTTTCCCTCTTCGACATCGGTTTAGCCCCGGAGCACGTGGGTCTGGAGAAGGTGTTGGCAGATCTGGCCCGCGACGAGTCCGTACGTTTCGAGGCGCCGTTCCGGCGGGGCGACGGGGTGATGGGGTATGGCATGTTCGCGTTCGAGCCCGTAGTCCTCGGTGGTAGGCCGCACGCGATGATGCAGATGCACGACGTCACGGATTGGCGCCGGACGCACGACCAGTTGGAGCAGCAGCATCAGCTCGTCACCGCCATCCTCGACAGCCTGCCGGGCGTGTTCTACATGCTGGACCGCGGCCACCTCGTTCGGTGGAACCACGAGTTCAAGCGCGTTACGGGCCTGAGTGCTGAGGAGCTCGACGTGGCGACGGTGGATGTCGTGGCGGTGGAGGCCCACGCCGTCCGCCAACACATCGACGCCGCCTTCCGAACGGGCGAGTCTGCGGTAGAGGCTCACTTACGTTCCCCCGCAGGCAGCCCCGTGCCCTACCTGCTCACCGGCCGGCGGGTCGTGCTGAGTGGCGAACCCTTCGTGCTCGGCATCGGCGTCGATATCAGCGACCAGGTGCGGGCGCGCAGGGTGCTCGAACGCCAAGCGCGGGAGCAGGCCGTCTTCGCCGAACTCACTGCCATGTCGCTGTCGGCGGACGAGCTGGGCACGGTACTGGACGCCGCAGCAGAACGTGTTGGTGAGGTGCTCGAGGCCGAGCACGTTCAGATCGTCGAGTTCCAGGAAGATCGTGCCTTCGTGCGCGCCGCCTTCCACCGGGAGGATGCGCTTGCGGCGCCCGAAACGGTGGCGAGCGTGCACTTCGAGGCGGACCGTGAAGTCCTGCTTGCTGACGATGAGGGGCCGTGGGCCACCGAGGACCTGGCGCGGCTGGGCCTGCGGAGCGGCGTTCACGCTCGCATCCAAGGGCGGAGGGGTCCATTCGGGCTCATCGAGGCGCTCTCGGAGCGCGAGGATGCCTTCGCGTTGGAGGACGTGCGCTTCCTCCGTGGCGCCGCCTTTCTCCTGGCCGGTGCCGTGGAGCAGCGCCGCCTGATCAGGGAGCTCGAGCACCGGGCGGATCACGACGACCTGACGGGCCTCCTTACACGAACCGCGTTCGAACGGCGCTTGGTCGATGCCCTCGAACGCGCCAAACGGCAGGAGTCGATGGTCGCGGTCCTCTTCCTGGATCTGGACCGGTTCAAGAACGTCAACGACTCCCTGGGGCACCAGGCGGGCGACGAGGTGCTTCGCATCGTTGCCAAGCGCTTGCGCGAGGTCGTGCGCAGCTGGGACGTGGTGGCGCGGCACGGGGGCGACGAGTTCGTGCTGTTCCTGCCCGACGTCGAGTCGAGTTCCGAGGTGGCGCATGTCACCACTCGCGTGCTGGAGGCCTTCGGCGAGCCGTTCGCCGTGGCGGGCCTCGACCTCACGATAAGCACCACCGTCGGCGTGGCCCTTTTCCCGGAGAACGGCCAGGACGCGGACATGCTTCTCCGGGCAGCGGACACTGCGCTCTACGAGGGGAAGACCCGCGGCCGCAACAGCTTCCACTTCTTCACACGCGAGCAGAACGAGAGGGTGAGCGAGCGTCTGGCGCTCGAGGCGGACCTCCGCCGAGCCGTAGATAGCGGCGAGTTCGAGATGGTCTACCAGCCGCAGATCGACTTGGCTGATGGGACCGTGCGCGTCGTGGAGGCCCTCATCCGCTGGCGTCACCCCGTGCGAGGCTCCCTTTCCCCGCGCGACTTCCTGCCCGTAGCCGAGGCCATCGGCCTGGCCATCCCGGTCGGCGGGTGGATCCTGCGCCAAGCGTTCGGGGCCCACGCCACCTGGCGTGGGCGGCCCGGCATGCCCGAGCGGGTGGCGGTCAACGTTTCGTCCCGCTTCTTCCTGAAGCCCGCGTTTCCCGGCACGCTTGCGACTATCGCGCGCGAGGCGGGCGTTCCGCCTAGCGAGATCGAGATCGAGGTCAGCGAGGCCACCCTACTCAAGGATCCGGACCTGGTCACGGCCCACATGAAGAGCGTCAAGGAGCTGGGCTTCGGTCTCGTGATCGACGACCTGGGCGAGAGAGCGGCACCGCTCGCGCGGCTGCGGTCCCTGCCCATCGACTGCATTAAGATCGACGAGGGGCTCACGCACCGGTTGCATGACGCGCACGAACGGCGTCTCATACAGGCGATCGTCGAGGTCGCGTCGGGTCTCGGGATCGATCCGGTGGCGGAAGGGATCGAGACGAGCGAGCAGCACCAAGCCTTACGTGAGCTAGGCTTCCGCGCCGCGCAGGGCCGGCACTACTGCGAGCCCCTACCGCGTGACGAGGTCACGGTGTTCCTGATGGAACGGGGACGTGAGGATGGACGGTTGTAGGATCCATCCGCCGAGGTCATCAGCCCGCGCACCAAGCTGACCGGCTGACCAGGATCGTCCGGTAGGGCGAAGTGGCTTCCGGGTCTGAAGGCCTGGATGGCCTCCGTGACTGCGGCGGTCGTCCCCAACTGCGCGGAGTTCCGAGCATTCGCAACTCATGAGGTTCCGTACGCGCTGGCTGTGGTGCGTTCGATATGCCCCATAGGGCGGGCGTTGCTACGTTCGACGTTGAAACCGAAACAAGCTCTCGAGGAGGTCGTCTTGAAACGCCACCCGGTTCCCAGGTCACCTTTCATGCTTGCGCCGGTCCGACGCCTGTGGGCGCTCGTCGGCACCTTGTTCCTTACGGCTCTAGTAGCCTGCGGCTCCGCGACAGGTGACGGCGACG
>CAZPWN010000176.1:0-4486 GCA_964590475.1 uncultured bacterium
AGCGCCCGCGCATGTGCTTTTCCATGCCCCATGTAAGCACGGAGTCGGGGGCGCGTGGGGGTGCAGGCGGACTTTGTAGGCCAACGGGGGCGTCGGGCCCTCACCCTGGGGCTTCGTGTTGCCCGCAACGGTCAGCCCCTCACTCTGCGCAGAGCGTGGCGCGGGCCCGGCTTCTGCCGGCACACCCGCGCCACGCACGTGCGCTGCTAATTCAGGATCTCGGGGTCAGTGCCCGCCAGGTTCGCCGGGGCCCGCCTTGGCCTCGTCGCTGACGTCGCGCCACGACACCATGCGCAGTTCGAGGATGTTGGACGGGTCCAGGGCCGGGTCGTTCAGCACCGTGCCGGCAGCGCCGTAGGTGCCCTCGGGGCCGAAGTCATGGCTGGGCTCCGCGCCCGGGCCGCTGACCTCGCCCACCACGATGCGCATGGCCATGCCGTAGCTCTCGTGGGGTCCGCACCACACGTCGTACACCCCCGGCACGGTGAACGTGTACTCCCAGACCTGACCAACGGGCACCATCGGGGAGGAGAAGGGCTCCACGCCGTCGGGCACGCGCTGCGGCTTGCCCTGCAGCGGGTGGTAGGCGGTGACGGTGTGGTGCGGTGAGAGCGCCACGAACCGCACCGTGTCGCCGGGTTCGACGAACAGGCCCGTGGGCTCGAAGTAGAACTGCGGGATCATCTGCCCCTCTATGGGCTCGATGATCATTTCCACCTCGTGCGTGGTCTGCGCGAGGGCGCTGGCGGCGAACGCCAAGAGCGCTGCAATGACGACGAGTCTCGCTGACTTCTTCATCTTCACTCCTTAGCCGGGTGCGGTTCCGGGGGCCGTGTTCGGCCCGGTCCCGCTACGAGGGTATGGGGTGAGGGTATGGGGTCGCCGTTCCACCGGCGTTCCACGCTGCCAGGCGCCAAGCCGAGGTAACCGCGCCCCGCCGCCTCAGCATCGGTGCCAAACGGTGCTGGCGCTGAGAGGCCTACTCCTGCAGGTGGGAGAGCACGCGCTTGGCCACGTGCCGCAGCTCGTCGTCGGGACGGGCGCCAGTGGCCGTGCGCCTTGGCGTGGGGCGGCGTGGGCGCGGGCCGATGGCTGACCCCTCGGGAGCCGTGAGCTGGTGGGCGGTGCGCCCCAGCAGCTTCTCGGCCTTCGCCCTCAGCGGCTCCAGGCTGCCGGCTGCGGCCGCCGCGATCTCGGCCGCCAGTCCGGAGGCGCGGGACAGCTCCCCGGCGCGCTCGTGCAACAGAGCCACAGTGAGGAGCGAGCCCAGGATCTCGCTGCGGGAGTCGAGCTTGAGCGCCAGGGCCAGCGCGGCGTGCGCCTCGGTACGGGCGGCGTCCTCGTGGCCCAGTTCGCCTAGCAGCCTCGCCAGGCTGCTGCGCGCGTGCGCCTCGCCAGCGGGCTCCTCGCTCCGAACGAACAGGCGTAAGGACTCCTCGAGCCGCAGCCTGGCCGTCTCCAGGTCGCCCGTGGCAGCGGCAAGGCGCCCCAGGTTGTGAAGCGCGTTGGCCTGCCCGGTCCGGTCGTCTATCTCGCGCCTCAGGCTCAGGCTCAGCCGGTAGCTCTCCTCGGCCCTCCCCAGCCGGCCCTGCGCTTCGTACAGGGAGCCCATGTTGTTGTGGAGCACCGCTTCACGCTGCTTGTGACCCAGCCGGACGGCGATGTCGGCCGCCTCCTGCCACAGCTGCACGGCGCCGTCCAGGTCGTTCAGGTCGTAGCGGCAGGCTCCCAGGTTGATGAGCGCTCCGTTGACGCCCTCGAGGTTGCCCACCGCACGGTTGACTTCCAGGCTGGCGCGGTAGTGCTCCTCCGCCCCAGCCACGTTCCCCTGAGTGGACGAGAGCAAGTTGCCCAGCACGTTGTGGGCAGCGCCCTGCAGGTACAGGTCGCCCGAGCGGCGCGCGTAGGCGAGCACCTCCCGCATGATGCTTTCGCTCTCGGCGTACGCGCTCACGCGCTCCAGGCTCGTGCCCAGGCTGAGCTTGGCGTACGCCACGTCCGCCTCGTCGCCCACTTCCTGCAACTGCTCCAGGGCCTCGTTGGCGATGTCGAGTGAGCGCGCCGGTCGCCCCCTGTGCCGTTCGTGCTCCGAGTGGTGGACGAGCAGACGGCCCGCCACGCGGCGCGCCTCGTGGCTCGGTTCGCGCCCCTTCCTCTGTCCCGCGACCGCGCCGGTCCCGGTTCTCCCCAGCGCCGCGGCGGCCGCCGCGAAGAGCTGGCAGGCGGAACCGAAGTCCGCGCGGTAGTAGAAGTAGTGTTCCAGCGCATCGCGCGCGGCGTCGAGCGCTTCGTGATCGGCGCATGTGACCGCGTGGTTCCAGGCGGCAAGCACGTTGGGCAGCTCAGCCTGCACGGCGCCGAGGCCGGCGTGAACGTCGTTGCCCCTGAGGTCACCGGTCACGCCCGCGAGGAACGCGCAGTAGTGGCGGGAGTGAGAGCGCCTGGCGCGTTCCACTAGGTCGCCTGTTTGCGAGCGCTGACCCGCGTACTGCTTCACCAGTTGGTGCAGCTCGAACCTTCCCTCGCCGGTGCGCCTCACCAGCTTGTGGTCCATCAACCGCAGCAGGGTCGGCAGCTCCGAGCCGGTCACGGCCCGCGCCGCGGCCAGCCCGAAACCGGCGGGGAAGACGCTCAGGCTCATCAGCGCCGCCCTCTCCTCCGGCTCGAGCCTCTCCCAGGTGTGATCGAAGACGCGCCACAGGCTCCGGTGGCGCTGCGGAACGTCGCGGCGGTGCGAGACTAGGATGCCAGGGTCGCGGTCCACCTCCACGAGAACCTCCTCCGCGCTGAGGAGCGGAGTCCAACTGGCTGCCAGCTCGATGGCCAGCGGCAGTCCGTCGAGCTTGCGGCAGATCTGGCCGACGGTCGCCAGGTCGGCCGCCCCGAAGTTCAGTCCCGGCATCACGCGCGCGGCCTGCTGCAAGTAGAGACGCACCGCGTCGAACTCGCGGACCCCCTGCGTCTCCGGGGCCGCGGCCTCCGGAGGTGCTGGCGGCGCCTCCAGGCCACCGATGTCGAGCAGCCACTCGCCGTGCAGTTTCAGGGGCTCGCGGGAGGTGACCACTAGGGTCAGGGCGGACGCCTCCGTGAGGAGGCGGCCGAAGGTGGGCGCGGCCTCCAGGACGCCCTCGAAGTTGTCGAGTAGTAACAGCAGGTCACGGTCTTTCAGGCCGCCGAGGAGAGACCTCTCGGCGTCGTTACCCTCCCACGGCAGCCCCAGCGCTTCTACAACCGAGCCGGCGGCCGCTTCGGCCGAGTCGGCTGCTGCAAGCGAGACGAACGCGACCTCGCGCCCCGTGGCCAGCTCCCCGGCGGCGGCTTCTATGGCCAGGCGCGTCTTGCCGCTGCCGCCCAGACCGACGATGGTCACTAGCCGGGCCCGCTCCTCGTGCAGCAGAGTGCGCAGCCTGCTGAGCTCCTGCGCTCTGCCCACGAACGGCGTTCCTGGGGTAGGTAGGGCCGCGCCCGGCGTGCCGGCGGCGCGGGTGGCCGCGGGGCGCCCGGATGCGGCTCGCCCGATCTCCGTGCCCTTCGCGCCCCGCGCTGGTTGGCGCAGCTCATCTGCCAGGGCTTCGGTGGCCTCGAGGGGTACCGCCCCCAGCTCCACCTCCAGCGCGTGGCGGAACCGTTCGTAGACGCCGAGCGCCTCCTGGCGCCGGTCGGCCGCGCTGAGGAGGCGCAGTAACGCCTGCACGCTGGCTTCTGCGAAGGGGTCGTCGCTCAGCACCGCTCTGTTCAGCTGGATGGCCTCAGCGTGCCTGCCGGCGTCCTCGTACTGGCGCGCCAGGCCGGCTCGGGCCTCGTTCAGCGCCGCTTCCAGCGCGCGCTCCTCCGCCTCGCGCCAAGCCGCGAAGCCCGGCGCGCGCGCCAACGGCGCACCGCCCAGGAAGCGCCCGCCGTACTCGGACACCGCCCGGGCCCAGTCGTGCTGCTCCACGGCAGCGGTGAAGCGCGCCACGTCCGTGGTCACGCTCCACCGCAGGGCGTCGGCCGTGACCTCCAGCCCGGCAGCCCACGGGTGCTGGCGCGCGCGGAAGACCAGCTTGCGTAGGTAGGCCAGCGCCTCCTCTTCGGGCGCGTCGGGTCTGTACAGCAGCGCCACGTCGCGCCGCCCGACCCAGTCCACCTGCAGAGCGAGGTGAACGAGCAGGCTCACGGGGCGCTCGAGCGGAACGCGGGTAACGGCGCCCGCGTGCAGCACGGACACGCCCCCGAGCAGGCGCAGTTCCAACGGCATGCGTGATTGTACGAGGGGGAAGGTTGCAGGCCTCTTAGAAGCCAGGGATGGTTACATGCCGGCGCCGGGTGGGTGGGGGTCCGCGCCCCCGGCAGCCCAATCCCGACCCCTCGGCTCTCCTTTGATTCACACCAAACGAAGGCGTACAATGCCGCATCGCAAAACGGCAGTCGGCACCCTCACGGGGTGTCCCGCTCCCTCATATCCCTCTCTCAAGGCGGTGGCTCGTGACGATCGAATCAGCGGCGA
>CAZPWN010000177.1:0-4378 GCA_964590475.1 uncultured bacterium
GCCCGTCCGGTGCCTGTGGGAACCGGCTCGCGTCAAAGGGTAGCGCACCGCCGGGAGAAACCGGGGGTGCGCTTTCGGGTCAGGGACGGTCGACCAGGGTCAGGGCTTGCTGGGGTCTTCGCGGGCCGCGGGCCGACTCTGGCGGAAGGTGCGTGCTGGGTTCGGCGCTCAGGCTGCGGGCTCCGCCCGGGCTACCAGGCGTACGGCGATGCCCCACGGGTCGGTGGCCTCTGCGGCGTCGCCGTCCTGCTCCACCGCGTAGCCGGCGGCGCGGAGGTTAGCCACCACGGCGTCCACATCCGCCTGGCTGGGCAGCGCTATCTCCCAGTCGAGGAGCCGGGCGTCGGCGTCGGTGGCCGGCGGGCTGGCCGCGGCCCACGTGTTGAGGCCGACGTGGTGGTGGTAGCCGCCGGCGGAGAGGAAGAGCGCGCCGGGGTAGCTCCACACCACGCGGTCGAAGCCGAGGCCCTGGTGGTAGAAGGCGTCGGCTGGGTCGATGGCGCCGATGTGCAGGTGGACGTGGCCCATCTTCGTGCCGGCGGGCATGCCGCTCCAGGTGGTGCCGGCGCCGGCGGCCGACAGGTCATGGGCGTCGACGGCCAAGGTGTCCATGCGTATCTCGCGGTCGGCCACGCTCCACTGCTCGCGGGGGCGGTCGGCGTAGACCTCGATGCCGAGGCCGTCCGGGTCCTGCAGGTAGAGCGCTTCGCTGACGAGGTGGTCGCCGGCGCCGACCTGCACGCCCAGGCTAGCCACGTGGTTGAGGAATGCACCCAGCTGCGGGCGGCCTGGCAGGAGCAGCGCGTAGTGGTAGAGGCCCAGCCGGCCGCGGCGCGGCACGGGCGCGGCGCCCGGGCGCTCGACCAGCTCCACGAGAGGTGCGTCGCTGCCATGCGCCGCCAGGCTCACGTGGCCCGCGGCGCTATCGACCGCGCGGAGGCCCAGCACGCTCTCGTACCAGGCGCGCGAGCGCTCCAGGTCGGCGATCTGTAGGCGCACGCGCCCGAGGCTCGTGGCGGCGGGGAGCCGGTGGCCGGTGGGGGCGATGCCCACGGCGGTACTGCTGGCGTTGTCGGTGGTGGGTTGCGGGAGGGTGGTTGCTTCGGTCATGGTCACTCCTTGGTCGTTTGGCGTGCGGTTAGTCGTGATAACAAGTAATTTGGCTGGCTGGCGGGCGCGGCGCCGGCCGCGGGACTAGGTCTCGGAGGCTTCCTCGAGGAGGGAGAGCAGCGTCCGCAGTTTGGCCGTACCGAGGTGGCCCAGCTGCCGGGTATGCATCTCGGCAACCGGCTGGTCGAGCTCGGCGAGGAGCGCGAGGCCCTTGTCGGTGATGCGCGTCTTCACCACGCGGCGGTCGCGCTCGCCGCGCGCGCGGTGCACGAGCCCCTGCTTCTCGAGCCGGTCCAGCAGGCGCGTTACGTCGGAGTCACGGCTGATCATGCGTTCGCCGATGTCGCCACACGAGAGCGGCTCGCCCTCCGCGCCCCTCAGGATGCGCAGCGCGTTGTACTGCGTCCAGGTGACGCCCGCCCCGCGCAGCAGGTCGGCCTGCGCGGCGTTCAGCTCGCTCGCCAGGCGCGTGAGCGTGAGGGAGACCTCCTGCTCGAGGCTCCCGAACGGCCGCTTCTGTTTGATGGCGCTCTGAAGCTTCGGTGACATGCGTCTCCCTCCCGCCGCTGTGCGGCTGTCATCACGATAGTCGTTATAACGACTAATATCAAGTCGGCATGAACCTGGGCGCCTGCTCCACCGGTCGGCGCGGCACAGGGCGGCACGACCACTAGGTGGCGGCGCCCTTTGCTGCAGGACTTCCGCGGGAGCAGGTGACGGCCGCCGAGCACGGGCGAGGGAACGGACGTAGCATGATCGCTGCGTACTAGGTTAGGAGTCCCTCCTGTGACGCTGTCGCCCCGCGACCGCAGCTTCACCCTGTTCGGCATCCTGCTGGCGCTCTTCCTTGGCGCCATCGACCAGACCATCGTGGCCACCGCGCTTCCCAGCATCGTGGACGACCTGGGGGGCTTGAGCCGTTACGCCTGGGTATTCACCGCCTACCTGGTGGCCTCCACCGCTCTGGTCCCTATCTACGGCAAGCTCGCCGACATGTACAGCCGCAAGACCATCGAACTCTGGGCGATAAGCATCTTCCTAGCTGGCTCGTTCCTCTGCGGCCTGGCCGGCGAGTTCGGTCCGCTGCCACTCATCGGCGACGGCATGAACCAACTCATCCTCTTCCGCGCCGTACAGGGCTTGGGCGGCGCGGGGCTCTTCAGCCTGGCGTTCATAGTCATCGCCGACCTCTTCCCCCCGAAGGTGCGTGGCAAGTACCAGGGACTGGTCGGCGCCGTGTTCGGCATCGCCAGCGTGCTCGGGCCCCTCATCGGCGGGCTACTGACCGACCACGCCGGCGGCATCATCCCGGGAGTGGCCGGCTGGCGCTGGGTGTTCTACGTCAATCTGCCCTTCGGAGCGGCGGCCCTCTGGTTCATCGTGTCGCGCATGCCTCCCCTGAGGCCGCTGGGGCAGAAGGGGCGCCTCGACCTGGTCGCTGCCGCCCTGCTGGTACTCGGCCTAGTGCCGTTGGTCGTGGCGCTGCAACTCGACCGCAACGCGTTCCCCTGGGGCTCACCCGTGACCATCGGCATGCTGGCGTTCTCCGGCGTGATGCTCGGCGCCTTCGTGCTGCGTTCGTTGGCGGGTAGCAACCCTATCCTCGACCTGCGCCTGTTCCGCAACACCGTCTTCCGGGTGTCCAACCTCGCCCTCTTCTTCCAGGGTGCCGCCTTCTTATCCACCGTGGCGTTCCTTCCGCTCTTCATGGTGAACGTGGTGGGCGTCTCGGCTACGGGCGCCGGCCTGACCCTGGTGCCCCTATCGATGGGAGTGGTGCTGGGCTCCATCGCAGCGGGCCAACTCGTGTCCTACATCGGCCGCTACCGGCTGCTGATCTTGGTGGGAGGCGCCATCATGTTCGGCGGCGTCTACCTCCTCTCGCGTATGTCGCCCGATGCCACCCTGGCTCAAGTGACGCTCTACATGGCCATCGTTGGCATCGGGATCGGGCCGTCGATGCCGCTCTACACCCTTGCCATCCAGAACGCCGTCGATCCGCGACAACTCGGGCAAGCCACCAGCGCCAGCCAGTTCTTCCGGCAGATCGGCGGCGCCGTGGGGGCGGCGGTGCTCGGTACCGTGCTGAGCGTGACGCTCGCCGCGGCGTTCGCTGACAACCTCGCAGGGGGCCCGGCGGCCCCGCCCGAAGCGGTGGCGGGGGAGGGGAGCATCCCCGCCAGCGCCGAGGACGTGGAGAGCGCGGTGCGCGCCAGTGTGGCGGCGCAACTAGCGGAGCTGGAAGCGGCGTTCAGTGCCGGTGACCAGGCCGGCGTGAGCGCCACGCTCGACGAAGCGGGCGTGCCCGCCACAGCGCAAGCCGAGATCCTACAGGGCTACGAAGCGTCGGCGAACGCGCCCGAAGCGCGAGCGCAGTTCCTCGAGCAGGTGCGTGCGCAGTTCGAGGTGCAGGGCGAGCGCGTGGTGGAGCAGGCGCAGGCCGGGGTGCGGGCGGCGTTCACGGCCGCCATCACGCGCGTCTTCACCTACGTGCTGGTCATCGTGGCGATCGCATGGTTGGTGACGCTATTCCTGCCGGTGCTACCCCTACGTGAGACGTTGGACTCGGCCGCGGTGGGCGCCGAGGGCGCGGCGGCGTCCTGACGTGCCCCAACACCCTGCCGAGCCATCACCCAGGCAGCGAAGCCCTCGGCCCCGTCCACCACCGCCGAGTACCGCAACGAGTGGAACAGGTCGAACGAGTGCTGCGCTCCCGGCAGCTCGGCGTAGACCACGGGTTCGGCCGAACCGCCGCGCAGGTGCTCGACGAAGCGGCGGGCCGTCTCCACGGTGGCCAGCGAGTCGTTCTCGCCGTGCGCGATGAAGAAGGGCGGTGCCTCGCTGGCATCGTGACCGAGGGGGCCCACCTCGGAGTCGGCCCCACCCAGGCCGTAGTAACCGCCGTACCAGCCGTAGAGGCTGATGACGCCGGTCACGGAGGTGTCGGCCTCCTCGAAGCCGGGTTGGTAGCGCGGATCGTTCTGGGTCAGTGCGGCGATGGCCGACATGTGCCCTCCGGCGGAACTACCCGCGAGGAACAGCTTCGAGGTGTCGGCGCCGTACTCGTGTCCGTGCTGCCTCAGCCAAGCGATCACGCGCTTGGCGTCCGTGAAATGGCCGAAGAAGTCGGCGTGGGGGCGTAGCCGGTAGTTGGCGCTGACCGTCACCCAACCCTGACTGGCGAGCCGGAACAGCAGCGCCCTGCTCTCGAAACTCTTGCGCCCGCTGCGGTAACCGCCGCCGTGGAAGTAGATGAGCACCGGGGCGC
>CAZPWN010000178.1:0-4378 GCA_964590475.1 uncultured bacterium
ACCAGCTCAGGCTCCTGCGCGCCCACGGCCTCGTCGCCTTCCGCAAGGAGGGCCGCATGGCCTACTACCGCTTGGTCGACGACGCTGTCGGACCGCTAATAACCAAAGCCCTCGCGACGAGCTAGCCCGTGCGCGAGGCGACCCCGCCGCCCTAGGTTCGTGGGGCGTACATGATGACGAGCACCCCTGCGAGGGCGAGGCCGGCGCCGAGCAGGTCGAAGCGGTCGGGCCGCACGTCGTCGACCAGCCAGCCCCAGGCCAGCGCCATCGCGATGAAGACGCCGCCGTAGGCGGCGTAGACGCGACCGAAGTTGGCTGGCTGGAAGGCGGCGACCACACCGTACAGCGCGAGCGCCACGCCCCCGGCCACGCCTAGCCAAGCGGGTTTGCCGTCCCGGAGCGAGACCCAGATGAGGTAGCCGCCGCCGATCTCGCACAGGCCGGCCAGCAGGAAGAGGCTCAAGGATCGGACGAGGTCCATGCTCTAACTCTAGGGGGTGGCGCCCCGGCCGGGCCTCACCTAGGAAGGACGTCGCCGGCAAGGAACTCCCGCACGCCGTCGTCCCCTTCGAGCGTAAGCGTGAGGGTGGCGCCATCGGGCTCGAACGCGACGACGATACGCAGGAACGGGCAGCAACGCTGTTCGAGGGCGGCCAGCTCCACCAGGTCACGCGCGAGGTCCGGCCGAGCCGGGAGGCGGAAGGCGACCCCGCTCGCGGTCGCCTGCGGCTCGGGCGCGAGGGCGCGCACCTGCTTCCACAGGCTGGCGTGGCGCTCGCGCTCCTCTGGGGTGAGGGCGGTCAGGTCGCACGCCAGCGCCGGACGATTACTCGTATCGGTGGTGATCATTGCTCCTCGTGGGGGCGGCCGTGGGCTCACGGCTCACTCCGCGCGTCGGCGCGCCTGATGACGCCCGTGAGGTGGGTGCCGGGCGCGATGGTGTTGAATACGGTGCCGAAGCGCTTGACGTTCTCGTGCAGCAGCGCGAGGCGCCGGTCGTCCTCGTCGGTGTCGAGGATGATCTCGTACTCGATTGACTCCATGCGCGGCGGCACATCCTGTCTCACGCCACTGACGCGCACCTCGAGGCCACGCGCCTGGAAGCCGATGGTGGGCGTGACGCGCTCGATGCCTTTGATGATGCAGGCGGCCAGGGCGGCGAGGAGGAGTTCGGCGGGGTTGAAGGCGTCGGCGCGGCCCTTTAGGTCGGTGTCGAGGGCGATCTCGGCCTGCTTCGTGCGCGCCGCACTGCCGTGGGGGTCTTGGCGCACGGCGGCCACCGAGAACCTTAGCTTCTGGTCGGGCTGGGCCATCACCGGCCTCGCGTAGGTCGGCTGGCGGCGCGGTGTCCTCCAGTATTGGCGCGACCCGGGAGGCTCTGGGCCGGGTTCGTGCCGTCCATTTCGTCGAGCCAGCCCTTCTGGCTGCGGACGCTGTTGTGGCTGCAGAGGAACGGCACGCTTGGCTTGCTCATCACGCGCTCGCCCCCTTGGCGGCGGCCCCGAGATCGGTCTCGGTCGGCGTGCGGCCCCCGGCCAGGGCGTGCACGAGCGCACGGCTGGTCGCGCCGATGGCGTCGCGCACCTCGCGCCAGCGCTCGAGGTCCTGGCCGCTGGGGTCGGGGAAGGAGACGTGCAGGCGCGTGGTCCTCGCCGGGTAGGCGGGGCAGGCCTCGTTGGCGTCGTCGCAGACGGTCAGCACCAGGTCGAATTCCCAGGGGTCGGGCAGGTCGTGGAGCGTCTTGGAGGTGTGGGCCGAGATGTCGATGCCCACCTCGCGCATGACCTGAATGGCTTCCGGCTTGACGCGCGTGGCCTCGGTGCCGGCCGAGTGGATCTCCGCTTCCAGACCCTCTTCGCGGGCGTGGTGCCTGAGCCAGCCCTCGGCCATCTGGCTGCGGGCGCTGTTGTGGGTGCAGAGGACCAGGACTCTCATCGGGGTGCTCCCTCGAGGCGTTCGGCTAACGCGGCGGTGGGGGCGCACGCTTCCTCGGCGGCGGCCAGCACGCCCGCCGGCGCAGGGGTGGGGGGCTTAAAGAGGCGGCCGCGCAGCCACAGCGCCACGCCCACCAGGCCGATGAGCAGCGGCACCTCGACGAGCGGGCCGATGACGGCGGCGAAGGCGACGCCGGAGCCGAGGCCGAAGACGCTGACGGCGACGGCGAGGGCGAGCTCGAAGTTGTTGCTGGCGGCGGTGAACGACAGGGTGGCCGTCTTCGAGTAGTCGGCGCCTACCGCCTTGCCCATGAGGAACGACACCAGGAACATGATGACGAAGTAGAGCACCAGCGGCGCGGCGATGAGGAGCACGTCCAGCGGGCTCGTCAGGAGCGTGCCGCCCTGGAGGCCGAACATCATCACGATGGTGAAGAGCAGCGCTATGAGGGTGAGGGGGCTGATGCGGGGGAGGAGGACGTCGTCGAACCACGCCTGGCCCTTGCGGGGGATGAGCAGCGCGCGGGTGAGGAGCCCGGCGGCGAAGGGGACGCCCAGGTAGATGAGCACGGCGCTGGCGATCTCGCCCATGGAGATGTCGACCACGCTGCCCTGCAGGCCGAGGAGGCCCGGCAGCACGGTGATGAAGAGCCAGGCGTAGGCGCCGAAGAAGAGGATCTGGAAGACGCTGTTGAACGCCACCAGGCCGGCGGCGTAGTCGTTGTCGCCTTCGGCGAGCTCGTTCCACACCAGCACCATGGCGATGCAGCGCGCCAGGCCGATGAGGATGAGGCCCGTCATGTACTCGGGGTGGCCGCGTAGGAAGATCACGGCGAGGGCGAACATCAGCACGGGCCCGATGAGCCAGTTCTGCAGTAGCGACAGGCCCAGCAGGCGCCCGTTGCGGAACACCTGCGGCAGCTTGCCGTAGCGCACCTTGGCTAACGGTGGGTACATCATCACGATGAGGCCGATGGCGATGGGGATGTTGGTGGCGCCCACCGACATGCCGTCGAGGAGACCGCCGAAGCCGGGCGCGAGCGCGCCCAGCGCCACGCCCAGGGCCATGGCGGCGAAGATCCACACGGTCAGGTAGCGGTCGAGGAGCGAGAGGCGCTTGGTCATGCGGGGGCCAGTTCGGAGCGTGCTTCGGCCGCGGCGGCGAAGCCCTCGAGGGTGGTGGCCAGCTCCCGGAGCGCCTCAGGGACCAGCTCGTAGTAGACCCAGCGTCCGCGGCGCTCGCCCGTTACCAGGCCGGCGTCGACGAGCTGCTTCATGTGGTGGCTGACGGTGGGCTGGGTGAGCTCGAGGTAGGTCTCCAGGTCGCAGCCGCACACGCCGTCGTCACGGGTGCAGTAGCTCTCCACCGGCGCGGCGAGGAACTGCAGGATCTTGAAGCGCGTGGGATCGCCCAGCAGCTTCAGCTTGTCGGGGTACTCGTCCATGGCATCGATGCTAATCGATGGCATAGACAGGTGTCTATGGGGCGGAAGCCCCGCCAACTCCGCAACGGGCATTGACGAGCGTCAATGCATAGACTACTGTCTATGTGGCGGCCGATGGCGTCCCGAGCCCGCGATCCTCTTTCAAGCGGCTCGTGACGATAGACCGCCGCCAAGACACCTTACGGACAGGCAGGAGCCATCCATGACCACTGCGGAGTTCATCGCTCGACTCGAATCCCACACTGACGAGCCCCTCATCTTCAGTGCCGCCGGCGCCCGCGTGCCGGGCGGCTACCACGTGACCGAGTTCAAGGCCATGAGCGTCAATGCCATGGACTGCGGCGGCCGTGCCGCCGACTGGCATGAGCTCGTGCTGCAGGTGTTGCCGCCCGCCGCTGACGAGGTAGAGGCGCCCATGAGCGTCGGTAAGTTCCTCTCGATCTACCGGCGCGTGGCCAACGCCCTGCCCGTTCCAGAGGGCGCGTTGGTGCGGATCGAATACGGCGCAGCCGGTGAGCGCGCCGTCAGCTACCCGGTCGCTGCCATAGCGACACGTGCCGAGGGCGTGATAGTCGAGCTGACGGCGCCGACCGTCGCCTGCAAGGCCAACGACCACACCGTGGGCAACGTCCCCACGGTGGCCGCTCACGCAGCGCTCGTGGATGGCTCCCGCGCTCAAGCGGTCCAAGCTACCGGCTGCTGCGCGCCCGCGGTGAGCGGCTCGACGTCATCGGCCTGCTGCGCGTAGGTCTGCTGCCAGCGCTGCGCACCCAGCAGGAGCACGGGCCGAACGCGCCCTTTGGTTATCCGGAACTGCGGCGTCACGCGCAGTGCTTTACGCTCAACCACCTCCGCGCACGACGGCCGCGGCAGGGGATACCTTGCGGACGTCGAGCACCGGCTCGCTGGGCACGCCCTCGTCCTGGAGTAAGGCGCTCGCAGTTTCGTTGTGCTCTGCCGCCGTTTGAGACGCTCCCTCCTACGGGCGCCACATGATAA
>CAZPWN010000179.1:0-4335 GCA_964590475.1 uncultured bacterium
GCCATCCTGGGCGCGTTCGTGGTGTGGGGCATCTGGTCCGGCACCAGCTTCGCCGTGGACGCCCTGCGCCCCACCCTGGCGGCCATCTCCCCCGACCTGCCGTCGCGGGGACCGTACATCAGGTTGCTGTTCATCTCCGTGCTGCTGCTGGTGATCGTGCTCTACAGGCCCAAGGGGCTCTTGCCCGAGGAGAAGGTCGTCTCACTCGACCGAGATCTGGCCTAACATCGTCACCGTAGATGGACATACGGTGCGCTAACCCGGCCGCGCGGCGCGCCACGCCGCCCGCGCTACTCGCATGAGGCCCACGCAAGTGCGCGTGGGCTTCGTGAGCGTCGTCCGGCCCACGTTCAAGGGCGACTCCGCTACCGCTGCCAGGGGGAGCCTGGCGGGCCTGGAGCGCCTGGGCCAGGAGCTGGGTTTCGAGGTCGTGGTTCCCCACCTGCCGCCCGCGGGTCCGGTAGCCGCCGGGCGCACGCTACCCACTTTCAGCGTGCACGACGGGCCAGCGGCGCTCCGAGCGGCGGAGCAGTTGGCCGCCGCCGACCTCGACTTCCTGCTCATCCAGCACACCACCTTCGCCACGGGCGAGCTGCTCACGCCCCTACTGCGCGCGTGCAGCCGGGTTGGCGTGTGGGCCCTGCCGGAAAGCGCCGGCGGCGGTGCGGGTACCGGCCCGCTGCCCCTCAACTCGTTATGCGGCCTCAACATGACGCTCAGCTACGCGGAGGGCATGCGCCGGTCCGCCGAGGGGCCGGGCGCGTCCGCTGAGGCCCGGGTGAAGTGGTTCTACGGCGCCGTGGACGCAAGCTGGTTCCGCTCACGCCTCTCCGCCACGGTAGGTGCCCTGCGCGCTCTGCGGACGCTCGCCTCTGCGCGGGTGCTGCAGATCGGCGGAACCGCCCCTGGCTTCCACGGCCTCGAGGAGGAAGTGAGCGTGGGCGGGGCGGTGGTGGAACTCCTGCCTCTGCCGCGGTTCCTCTCCCGAGTGGCGCAAGTGGACGAGGAGCGTGCGCGGCGGGCGGCGGCGGCGCAGGCGCAAGCCGAGCCGCACGAGGTGACGACCGAGCAGCTGGTGCGCTCGGCCCGCATCGAGCTGGCGCTGTCGGACGTGGCGACCGAGGGCGGCTACCACGCGCTGGCGGTGCGGTGCTGGCCCGAGCTGCCGGACGCGTGCGGCAGCATGGCGTGCCTTGCGCTAGGGAACGTGTCGACCGGCACGCCGGCCGCCTGCGAGGGCGACGTGCCGGGGGCGCTCTCCATGCTGGCCCTGCAGGCCATGAGCACCCAACCGGCGGTGCTGATGGACCTGTCCGATATGGATGACGCCAGAGACGAGCTGCTCTTCTGGCACTGCGGCAACGCCCCCCAGGAGTGGGCGGCGGGCGGCAGCAGCCGGCTGACGACGCACTTCAACCGCGACACACTCGGAGTGGTGAGGGACATGCGCCTGGCACCGGGCGAGGTCACGGGCTTCCGCCTCGTAGGCCGGCACGAGGCGCTCGTCTTCTCGGGTCGCCTGGGGAACCCGAGCAAGGCGTCTTACGACGGCGTGAGTGGCTGGCTGGGCGACCTGCGGTGGAACGGGCGTGCCCTGGGGGCCAGGGAGTTCGTGGCCCGCGTGCTGGACCGGCGACTGGCCCACCACTACGCGCTCGGGCGCGGTGACCTCACCGAGTCGCTGCGGGAGCTCTGCCACTGGCTCGGCCGAACGCCCATACCTGCGGCCGATTGAGCTCGGTCCCCTGGCGGGCCAGGGTTCCTAACGAGTAGACGGTGGGCGTCCCATATGCGGGACGCCCACCGTCTCTAACTGGCCGTTAGGCCGCCGCTAGTCGTGTGTGATTACTGGGCGGGGATCTCCGAGGCGCCGAGAACGCGAACGGTCTCGATGTCGCCAGCGACGTACTGCCAAACTTCCATGGGGGTCACGACGTCGCCGAGCTCGTCGTAATCCACTTCACCGGCGGCGCCCGTGTAGTTGATGGCGGTGCCGGCCTGGAGCAGCTCGATGGCGCGCTCGAAGTCGCCGGGACCTACGACCTCGCCCGGCGCGTTGGAGACCTCGCGGAGGTTGGTGCGAACGTTCTCGGCGTTCACTTCCTGGCCGTCGATGATGGTCTTGATGATCGCGAGGCCGATGGAGGCCATGGCGTCGTAACCGGTGTCGATGTACGGCAGGGGCGGGGCCTCGCCGTAGGCTTCGGTGTAGAGGTCGGCGAAGGTCACGTAGCCGGCCCATTCGGGGTCGGCGCCGGCGGCCGTGCCGTAGAGGCCCTCGACCACGTCGGCGCCCATGGACTCGACGATGTCGAGCGACTTGGTGCCGTCGGTGAACTGCCAGTTGGTGAAGTCGTAGAGGTCACGAGCTTCGGCCATGTACACGGCAGCCTGGCCGGGGTAGGAGGCGGCAAGAACCACGCCCGGGTCGCCAGCAAGCACCTGCTCCAGCATGGCGGCGTAGGTGGGCTGGGGCTCGTCCTGGTGCGCGACCTTGGCGGTGATGGTGCCGCCGCGGGCCGTGAAAGCGGCCTCGAACGCGTCGGCGAGGCCCTGGCCGTACGGGTTGTTCACGTAGACGATGGCGGCGGTGTCGAAGGTATGACCGTCGACGATCTCGCCGCGGGCCAGCATGGCGCCGACCACGCCCTGCAGGGCGTCGGAGGCGGTGGTGCGGAAGATGAAGTCTTCCAGGTCGGGCACCATGGCCACGAGGGGGGAGGTGGAGGCGGGCGAGATCTGGATGACGCCGGAGGGGATGGCGACCGACTCGGCAACAGCCACGGTCACACCGCTCGAGAGCGCGCCCACGATGGCGATGACGCCGTCGGCGTTGACGAGCTTACGGGCACGGTCCACGCCCTGGGACGGCACGGTGGCGCTGTCCTCGGTGACGATCTCTACGATGGGGCCGCCCAGGAGGGCGGAGGCAGCGGCGTTGACCTGATCGGCTGCCAAGTTGATGCCGTTGTTGATGGCGGGGCCGAACTCGGCCAGGGCGCCGGTGAACGATAGCAGCGAGCCCACCTTCGATACTTGTGGGGCCTGCGCGGAACCGAATCCGATGAGCGCAGCAACGAGAACCCAAACCAACCTTCTCTTCACGGTCTCCTCCTTGGAGTACGAAAGCAAATTGTCGACCTGCGGCGGTTGAACGCATCGTAAGAAACCTCATAA
This sequence comes from uncultured bacterium, assembly GCA_964590475.1. Lineage (GTDB taxonomy): Bacteria > Deinococcota > Deinococci > Deinococcales > Trueperaceae > JAAYYF01. The sequence continues at coordinate 3,178 of CAZPWN010000179.1, forward strand.
AGACTGTCAACGACCGTGACGCTCCAGACAAGGGAACGGTTAAGGAGGCCTCAGGCAGTGGAGAGGCCATTGAGAGGCCAATTAGAGGCCAATTAGAGGCCATTTAGAGGTCATGGGGCGGCGCGAGACGCCTGGCCGGCACCGAGCACGGCGGGTGCAAGGCGTCACGCTGAAAGTGACCAGACGGACGGATTTCAGCGCACACCTTGCAAACTCGTGCTAACATTCCGTCGGTCGTCGATCGCAGACCGGACCAACTCTACGCATGGCCGGCACAGCAGTCAGCAGATTCATAGGCACGCGGAGCATTGGCCCACACCCGAACCTCGACCGGCAGGCGTCATCTACGACGAACCACCATGGAGGAACAGTGGCGAACAACCGGAACGACGTTATGAAGCTCCTCAAGGAACACGATGTAGCGTTCCTGCGGCTCCAGTTCACCGACATACTCGGGCGCAACAAGAACCTCGAGGTTCCGGCCTCGCAGTTCGAGAAGGCGCTCGACGGCGAGATCATGTTCGACGGCTCCTCCATCCAGGGCTTCACGCGCATAGAAGAGTCGGACATGCTCCTCCGGCCGGATTTCGACACCTTCCTGCTGCTTCCGCCCGCCGTCGAGGGCAGCGTGCCCGGCCAGGTGGCCCGCTTCATCTGCGAGGTGGACTTGCCGGACGGCACCCCGTTCCTAGGCGATCCCCGGCGGGTGCTCAAGTTGCAGATCGAGCGGCTCCAGGCCCTGGGCTACGACGACCTCTACGTGGGAGTGGAGCCCGAGTTCTACCTGTTCAAGCGCACGGCGGACGGCGTACCCACCACTGTCACCAACGACGGGGCCGGCTACTTCGACCTCGCGCCCGTCGACCGGGGCGAGGACGCGCGGCGCGACATGGTCAACGCGCTCGTCGAGCTCGGCTTCGAGATCGAGGCGGCGCACCACGAGGTCGGGCCCGGCCAACACGAGATCGACTTCAAGTACGGCCCCGCCGTGGCCACGGCCGACGCCATACAGACCTTCCGCACGGTGGTCAAGCGCATCGCCATGAACCACGGCCTGCACGCCACCTTCATGCCGAAGCCCGTGGCGTCCATCGCCGGCTCCGGCATGCACACGCACATGAGCATCTTCAAGGACGGCAAGAACGCCTTCTACGACCC
>CAZPWN010000180.1:0-4324 GCA_964590475.1 uncultured bacterium
AGGCCGGCATGTACGACCGGCCGAGGCTCTCGCCCGAGGCCACGCGGGAGTACGCCCTCCGCTGGCTCTCGCGGACCGACGCCGCCGCGCTGGCGGCGGAGCCGCTACCGAGCGAGGGGACGTCCTGACCAGACGTTTGACCACGGAAAAGCGCTGACCCCTGGGTACGCTTACCCTCATGGAACCGGCGAACCCCTATCCCCGAAGCGGGGCCCGACTCTTCGCGAGGCGTGGTCCCAAGGCAATCACCCTTCTATCGGTACTGTTCTCGCTCCTGGTCCTGGCGCTCCTGAGCGCTTGCGGCCCCCACACCCCGCCGCCCCCCGGCCCGGGTGACGGGGATGACGATGACGGCAACGGCGAGCCGCCCCTGGTGGGCGACGTGCGCCTCGTCGAGACGGCTGCCGGGTTCGAAGTCCCGGTGGCCATCGCGAACGCGGGCGACGCACGCCTGTTCGTGGTGGAACGCGCCGGCCGGATCCTGATAGTCGAGGACGGAGCGGTGCTACCCGAACCGTTCCTTGACATGCGAGACGACGTGAAGTCGGACGCGGGCGAGCAGGGCATGATCGGCCTGGCGTTCCCGCCCGACTACGCCGCCACGGGGACGTTCTACGTTTACTTCACCAACACGGAGGGCCGCGGCGTGCTGGCACGCTTCCAGCGTGATGCCGCGGATCCGAACCGGGCCGCCCCCGGGAGCGAGATCCTGGTCGAGCTCGGGGAGGCCAGCGAGTACCACAACGGTGGGCAGCTGGCGTTCGGCCCTGACGGCTACCTCTACTGGGCGGTAGGCGACTCGGGCACGGACATCCTGGCCCAGGACCTGGACAGCCGCCGCGGCAAGATACTGCGCCTCGACGTCTCCCCTGCTACCGGTTACGCCGTACCCGCGGACAACCCCTTCGCGGGTGCGAGCGAACCGCGGAACGAGATCTGGGCGTACGGCCTCAGGAACCCCTGGCGCTTCTCGTTCGATGCTGTTGGGGGGTTCATCTACATCGCCGACGTGGGCGAGAACGAGCAGGAGGAGGTCAACGTGCAACCGATCAGCGCGGATGGCCTCAACTACGGCTGGCCCCACATGGAAGGCACCCTCTGCTACGCCACCCCGGATTGCGATCCCAGCCTGTACACCGCGCCGACCTTCACGTACGACCACGACGAGGACCGCGGCCGCTCGATCACGGGCGGTTACGTCTACCGCGGTCCGGTGGCGCCGGACCTGGAGGGCGTCTACGTCTACGGCGACTGGATGACCAGCCGGCTCTACACGGCCAGCGCCTCCGAGGATTGGCGCATAAGGCGGCTATTCGAGGACCAGACGCTGCAGACCGCTACCTTCGGCACGGGCGCGGACGGCCGGTTGTACGTAGCCGACTTCGCCGACGGAACCATCTACGAGATCACGCAGGAGATGCCGCAGTAGACGGCGCCTAAGCCCGCAACCGATGGTTCCGGCTGAAGCTGAGAAGCAGCCCGCCAGGCTCAACCGCTGGCGGGCTGCTCCAGTTCCGGGTACTTCACGCGGTACGCCTCCATGGCCCGCTCGATGAGCGCGTGGGTGGCGTCCATGCCATGCCAGTCCTCGACGATGGTCTTCTTGCCCTCGAGTTCTTTGTAGATGCGGAAGAAGTGCTCGATCTCGCGCAACCGGTGGCGGGAGATGGAGTCCAGGTGGCGGTTGCCGTCGTAGCGCGGGTCGTCCACGGGCACGGCGAGGATCTTCTGGTCGCGCCCCTTCTCGTCGCTCATCTCCAGGAAGCCGAGCGGCCGGGCCCGCACCACCGCGCCCGTGAAGGTCGGGCGGTTCATGAGCACCAGGATGTCGAGCGGGTCGTCGTCCTCGGCGTAGGTGCCGGGGATGAAGCCGTACTCGCCCGGGTAGTGCATGGGGCTGTAGAGCACCCGGTCCAGGCGGAAGACACCGAGCTCGTGGTCGTACTCGTACTTGTTGGAGCTGCCGCCCGGCACCTCGATGACGGAGTTAACCAACTCGGGCACTCGGTCTCCCGAGGGCAGATGGTAGAGGTTCATGCTACTGGTCACCCCTTTGTCCTTCCGGCGCGCCAGCCGTTGATGAGGGCGCGCGCTACTACTTCCTGTACGGCCACCGAGAGCGCAGCAACCGGGGCGGTGGGCCCCGTACCCGTGGAGAGCACGAACGCGCTGTCCCCGTCGTAGACCGTGTGCGACGGCCTGGTCACGCGGGCTATACCGATGTGGGCGCTCTGGCTCAGGGCCTGCGCCTCGGCTTTGCTGATGCAGGCGTCGGTGCCGACCACCACCAGGGTGGTGTTGGTGCCGGGCATGGCGGCGAAGCCCTCCGCGGCGGCCAGACCGAGCGTACCCGGTACTCCGGCCAGCATGGCGCCCGTGTCCGGGTCTATCAGGTTGCCCACTGCGTTGCTTATGGCCACGGCGCCCACCAGGGCCCCGCAAACCTCCTCGACGTGGCTGCCGAGCCCGCTGGCCACGGCCCGCTCCACGCCCCGCAGCTTGCCCACGGTGGCGCCGGTACCCGCCCCCACGCGTCCCTGGGTCACCGGTGCGGTGGAGGCCGCGGCGGCGGCCGCGTAGCCGTCCTGCGCGGTCGGCCTGATGGCGGCCGAGCCCACTGCCAGATCGAACAGCACCGCCGTCGGAACGATGGGCACGCGGGCCACGCCCACGTCGATACCGCGCCCCCGCTCCTCCAGCCACCGCACCACGCCATCGGCCGCGGCCAGGCCGAAGGCGCTGCCTCCGGTTAGCAGCACGGCGTGCACGGCCTGGTTGGTCTTCTCGGACGAGAGCAGCGCGCTCTCCCGCGAGCCGGGAGCGGAGCCCAGCACGGTGCCGGACGCCACGCAGCCGCCCTCGGGCAGCATCACCACGGTGCACCCCGTGCGCGCTTCGAGGTCGGTGTAGTGACCGACCTCGATTCCGGTTATGGCTGTAAGCGTCGAGTTCAAGGGGTCAGCCGCCACCTGCGCCCTGCAGGTACTGGCCCACGTCGCCCGGATCCACTTCAATGACCTGGACTCGCTCGGGCGGGGTGTCCACCGTGGCGCGCATGCCGGTGGCGGTGTCTATCGGCAGGCTCAGCAGCACGCTCTGGCCGAGCGCCTGCTGCGAGAGGTCGTCGCTCTCCCTGAAGGCCGCCCGCACCCCGCTGGGGCTGAGCGCGCCCGACTTCAGGTCCATCTGGTGGAACACTATGCCCGGCGGCACCGGGAACTCGGCGGCGGCCGGACGCCCCTGCAGGGCGGCGGTGACGAAGTCGTTCCACACGTAGATGGGCTGCCTCGACGACGTGATTATCTCGCCGTCGGGCATGCGCGAGGGCATGCCGCGGTTGCTGTCGTAGCCGATCCACACGGAGGCCACCAGGCCGGGCGTCATGCCCACGTACCAGAGGTCGACCTCGTTGTTGGTGGTGCCCGTCTTGCCGGCCACCCAGCGGCCGGGGACGGAGGCGCGGTTGGAGAGCCCGTAGGCCGGATCGCGGTCCACGACGTTGCCGTGCAGCATGTCGAGCATGATGTAGGCCGTCTGCTCGCTCCACACCCGGGCCGACGTGGGCGAGGCCTCGAAGAGCACGTTGCCGTCGGCGTCCTCCACCCGCTCGATGAAGTAGGGCTCCGTGTAGATGCCGCCGTTGGCGAACGCGGCCATGGCGGCCGTGTGCTGCAGGGGCGTGACCTCCTCGGAGCCGAGGGCCATGGCGTAGTAGGGCATGACGTCGTAACCCAGCTCGCGGGCCTTCTCGGCCACCGCCTGCGGCGAGGCGGCCTCCAGCGCCTTCACGGCGGGGATGTTGCGGCTGGTGTTGAGGTTGGCTCTGACGGTCAGGTAGCCGTGGTACTGGAAGTCGTGGTTGTCCGGCCGGTACGGCGGCTGGCCCGGCACGTTGAACGATGCGGGGGCGTCAACCACGATGGTCGACTGGTTGAAGCCGCCCTGCTCGATGGCCGTGGCGTAGACGATGGGCTTGAACGAGCTGCCGGGCTGCCGGTAAGCCTGGGTGGCCCGGTTGAAGTCCTCGGGCGGCACGCCCGCCTGCAGCTTCTGCCCGGCCATGGCCAGCACCGCGCCCGTGGCGGGGTCCACTCCGACGATGGCCAGCTGCGCTCCCTCGGGCACCGCCGCGTCGAGGCTCGCCTGGTTGGCGGCCAGCTGCGCCTGCACGTCGATGGTGGTGGTGACCTTCAGGCCACCGCGGCCGAACACCACGCTCTCGCCGTAACGGGCCAGCAGCCAGTCGCGCACCGCCAGCACCACCGCCCGGGACAGGTCGGAGCTGACGCTCGACTGCACCAGCACGTCCGCCCCGGTGCGCTCG
>CAZPWN010000181.1:0-4310 GCA_964590475.1 uncultured bacterium
CCAGCGACTCGTCCATGACGATGTCCGCCAGCGGCCCCATGATGTCACGCACCAGATCGGTGAGGATATGAATAAATCCCTCATCGACCATGCGACCTTCCGAAACGGAGGCGAGGTCGTTCTCGAGCAGGATGTTGGCGGCCGATAGAAGTTCGTCCATGTTTACGCCCAACTGGTCGGCCACGGCGCCCAGGGGGGTGACGCCGTTGAGGTGCGGCAGCATCCGGATGGCCACCAGCGGCAGCGCCACCCGCTTGCCCTGTTGGTTAGCGGTAAGTGTGGCGGGTGCCAGCACGGTATCGGCGCCCAGCTGCACGGCGCCAGCGTCCGGCGAGTGATCGGTCTGGTAAGCCACCTCGAGGAGGAGCGCGTCGAGCGGCTTATCCACCGTGCGCCGGGGCGCCTTGGCGGAGGCCTGGAACGCGAAGCGCCCGAGCTTCCAGGCGAGCAACGACACGAGCGCCGTCACCCCTTCGAGCTTCTGCGTCTCGGCGTGCACCACCTGACCGGCGGCGGTGTAGATGGCGCCGGACACGCCCCTAGGGGACTGGAGCCTGAGGACTCCCGTGGCCGAGTTGAGGTTGAGGTACTGGAGGAGGTTCACCACTACCCCTTCCTCGATCTGCCCCTGGATTCTCATAGTGATGGCCCCCGTGGACGACGTTCGGAAATCGCGGGATGTGGAAACCTTCCGCCTTGCACAGCGGCCCCTAGTATACGCTACCCGCGTTGCCCGCCCGGTCGGCGGGATAAGGAGTAAGACCATGCGGAAGTGCGTAATCACACTGATCATCGCTGTGGTGACCCTGTGGGGTTCGGCCTTCGGGCAGGACCTGGTGGTCACCGTGACGTTCGACGGCGGCGGTTGGTTCGATAGATCGTTCAACGAAGGAACCTGGTCCGGCCTCACGCGGGCCGTGCAGGAACTGGCGGGCGAGACGGCGGTGGACGTGCTCATCTACAACGGCAGCGCCGACACGACCGTTACGGCCCTCAGGCGCATGGCGGCCACCCGCCTCGACCTGGTGGTGGCGGCCGGGTTCCTGCAGGCGGACGCCATCAACACCGTCTCGGGCGAGTTCCCCGAAACCCGCTTCGTCCTCATCGACGAGGTGGCCACGGAGCGCCCCAACGTGCGGAGCGTGCTGTTCAAGGACCAGGAGGGCTCCTACCTGGTGGGTTACCTGGCCGGCACCATGAGCCAGACCGCCACGGTGGGCTTCGTGGGAGGCATGGACGTGCCTCTCATCCGCAACTTCGCGCAAGGGTACGAGCTCGGCGTGCGCGCCGCCTGCCCCGAGTGCCGCGTGATCGTGGACATGGTGGGCGAGGACTTCACCGCCTGGGACGACCCGGAAACGGCGCGTGCACTGGCGCAGTCTCACCAGCAGCAGGGCGCGGACATCATCTTCGCCGCGGCCGGCGCTTCCGGCATGGGCGTCATCGAGTACGTGAACGAGACGCGCTGCTACCGCCCGGTGGGCGGCCTGCGCACCACGCCCCTGACGGAGGTCATAGCCAACGTGACCAAGGACTCCGCCTACGCGGCGGCCTGCGGCTCCGGCACGCAGCCCCTATTCTTCATCGGGGTGGACTCCAACCAGAACTACCTGGGCGACACGGACGGCGACCCGGCCACCATGAACCACGGCCTGACGAGCATGCTGAAGCGCGTGGACGTGGCGGCCTACAACGCCGTGTACGACACCGTGCAGGGCACCTTCACCTCCGGGCTGACGGAGCTGGGCGTGGCGGAGGACGGCGTGGGTTACGCCGTGGACGACTACAACGAGGCCCTGCTCCCGGAGGACGTCCGCGCCCTGCTCGACACGGTGCGCGAGACGATCATCAGCGGTCAGGTCATCGTGCCCGACTACCGCATACAGAACCCGTAGGCGAGAGCCCTTGGGCGGCGAGGCCGCCTTCCAGATAAGGGTGAACTAACGGCGCCGGGCCTTCGACGAGGCCCGGCGCCGTTCTTAGAAGCCGCTCGGATCCTCCGAGGCGGTGGCCGACCTACTCCTGGCTACCCGCGGCGCCCGCGTGCCCAGCCGATGAGCGCCACGCCCACCCCGATGAGGGCGAGGGGTGCGAGCCAGCGCGCCAGCCCCCCGGCGGGGTCGTTGGCCAGCAGGGTGATGCCGGCCCACGCGAGCGCGGGCCAGAGCGCCCAGCGGGCGCCGCCCCGCTCGCGCGGGGTCAGGTAGATGTACGTGAAGGTGGCGGTCATGCCGAGCAGGAAGATGCTGCCGCCGTCCCAGCGGGGGAAGACGGACTCCACGCCCGCCACCGCCGCGAGGGAGAGGAGCGTGCCCGCCGGTATGAGCGCCCAGCCCACGGCCTGCTTGCCCCGCGGGGAGTAGCGGTATACCAGCAGGAACGCCAGGGCAACGAAGCCGAGGAAGACCGGACCCGCCAGGCGGTCCAGCGCGACCGTGGCGATGAGTCCGATGGCGCCGTGAACGCCGATGCGCACCCCGAGCGGCAGCCGCCCCTCGAGCGCGCGCCACAGGTAGCTCGCGAGCAGCACGAAGCCGGTCAGCCAGACGAGCTCGGCCAGGAGGTTGCCGGGGCTGAGCCGCGTGACGAGCATGAGCGAGCCCACGAGGAGGAGGATCAGGCCGGTCCGGTTGGAGTTCACGCCGCAACCTCGCCGGGGCCAGCCCGGATGGGGACCTTGACCCGCACCGTGGTGCCCTCGGCCGGGGCGCTGACGATCTCGAGCCGCCCCTCCAGCCCGGCCACGCGCTCGTGCATGGACCTGAGCCCCAAGTGCCCCGGGTACGGGAGGGTGGGGTCGAAGCCCACGCCGTCGTCCGTGATGCTCAGGTCGAGGTAAGCGCTCGCGGCGGCAGGAACCGGCTCCGAGCCGCCGTCACTTCCGGTGCCGGCGGCGCTGACGGTGTCGGCCGTGACGGTCACGCGGCTGGCGTTGGCGTGCTTCGTGACGTTGTGGAACGCCTCCTGCGCCACCCGCAGGAGCACCTGCTTGGCGGCGAAGGCTAGTTCCGGCTCCGCGCCGAGGTCGCGTTCCGTGATGAGTCCGTGGCGCAGTTCCAGGCCGTCGAGCTGCCGGTGCAGCGCCCCGATGAGGCCCACCTCCGCCAGCGCCTCGGGGCGCAGCTCGAAGATCAGGGCGCGCATCTCCGCCAGCGCCGCCTCGGCTAGTTCGATGACGGTGTCCAGCGCCTTGGCGGAGCGCGTGGCGCCCTCGGGCAGGTGCTTCTGGGCGGCGTGCCCCGTCAGCACCACCGAGTAGATGGCCTGGCTCACGGAGTCGTGCAGCTCCCGCGCCAGGTGGCGCCGCTCCTCGTCCGCCGCCTCGTCACGCGCCAGGTCGTAGAGGCGGGCGTTCTCCAGCGCAACGGCCGCCTGCGCCGCCAGGCCGCTGATCCAGCGGAGGCGCTCCTCGTCCCAGCCCTCGCCGCGAGGTGCCACGGCCTGCAGCGCGCCCACCACGCGGTCGCGCACCCTGAGCGGCAGGGCTAGGGCGTCGCCCTCCACCACGGCGTGCGGGGCCACCTCGGCCACCAGGGGGCCCTCCGGCTCCGGCAGGATGGTGGGCAGGCCGGGGGCGAGGTCCTCCACCGACGGCTGCTCACCGCGCCGCACCAGGGTCACGAGCCGCCCCTGTGGGTCCAACTCGAGCACCTCCGCCCAGACCGTGTGCTCGGAGGAGATCAGCTGGTCGAGCACGGCCTCGAGCTGCGGCACGAGCTCGCTGGTGATGGCCACGGTGTTCGAGAGCTGCAGGAGCGAGCGCAGTTCTGCGGTGCGCGCCGCCACCTGCGCCTCGAGCCTGTCCTGAGCGCCGGAGATGCTGTCTGCCATGGCGTCGAACGAGCGGGAGAGCTCGCCGAGCTCGCCCGGGTCGGCGGAGCCCACGCGGGCCGTGAGGTCTCCCGCCGCCAGCGCCCGGCTGGCCTGCGTGAGCTTGTTGATCGGCTCGATGAGCAGCGCGCGCGAGAACGCCGTGGCGGCCACCAGGGTGACCGCGGTGATGACTGCCAGGTTGATGAGCGTGCTGCGCAGGATGGCGCCGACGGTGGCGCGGTCGGCCTCCGCCAGCGCCTGGCCCACCGTGGCGGGATCGCCCGGCACCGCGCCGGCGTCGAGGCCGGAAGCGTCGATGCCCACGGCCGCCAGCGCGCGCCACAGGAGTATGGCCGTAGCCACCGCCAATACGAACACGACGCCCAGCAGTAGGAGCGTCAACCGAGCCGAGAGGCGTTGGTGCCAGCGCAGTTCGTCCGTGACGGACTCAGGGCTCACGCACCACCCACCCCTCGCGGATGGCGTGCAGGGCGGCC
>CAZPWN010000182.1:0-4307 GCA_964590475.1 uncultured bacterium
GGGCCGCTCCTGAGCCGCAGCCGGGAAGCTGAAAAGGCCGGCACAGAGCAGGGCGACCGCGAGGAGCAAGCCGAGTGGGTATCGGTTCGTCATGTGAACGGGGTTGGGGTGAGGGTGGTGGGAGCGGAGTATTCCATGATCGAACAGGGTACGCCCGCTCGCGGTGCTCGTCTTTTGGGATCGTGCTCCGGCGTTCAGAATCGTGCTAAAAACCCGGTCGATCCGCTCGTTTGCAGCCGCTGGAACCGCCTCTTCGCGGCCTTCCGACTCGCCGAGCACCTCGACACGTCGGCGTGCCCGGTGATGGGCCTCCAGCGCGGCGGGGTTCTCTACGAGGCTAGGCCGACAGCGGCCGAAGCGCTCGCGGCCATCCGCCCCGTCACCCCCGGACCTGGCAGCGGCTTACATTAGGCCTCCCCCCTGGACGGATAGGATCGCAATGCCCCAGGATCGCTCCTCGCTGCACGGACGACGCATCGCACTCGCTGCGCTGATCGCCGCCGCCATCGTTCTGGCTCCGCAGGCGAGCTCCCAGCCGGTTCCGCCTGTGGATACGCTCCTGGCGCACGCCCGGGAGCGCATCCGCACCGAGCCTGCCGAGGCTCTACGGATGGCCGAGGAGGCGCTGGCGCTCGCGCGGCGAGCGGGCGATCTGAGCGCAGAAGCCCGGAGCCTGCGCACGGTGGGGGACGTCCACCATGCACAGAATCGCCCGGACCAGGCGCTGGGCCGCCTCACCCGCGCCGGGCAGCTCTTCGAAGCCGTTGGAGACCGGGCCGGACTCGCCGGAGCGCGGAACGCGGTGGGGTACGTCTATGAACGGCGAGGGGAGATCCCGCTGGCACTGCGCGCCTACCTGCAGGCTCTGGAGCTGTACAAGCAGCTCGGGGATAAAGAGAACGCGGCGCGCGTCACCGACTACATCGGCATCGTCTACAGCCGGCAGGAGAACGTCACCCAGGCTCTACGCTATCACCGACAGGCTGTAGCGCTGTACCAGGAGCTGGCAGATCCCCGGAGCCTGGCGTTGTCTTACAGCAATCTCGGCGTCACGCTCGTAGAGGCAGGCCTTTACGACGAGGCGCTCCAGTACCTCCGCCGCACGCTGGCCTTCGCCGAAGAAGCGGACGATCGGTACATGAAAACCGTCGCGCTCAACAACGTCGGCCTGGCGCTCAACCGCTCGGGCCAGCCCGCCGGAGCGAAGGAATACCTGCTGCAGGCGCTTCCCCTGAGCGAAGCGCTGGGACTCGCTCCTGTCTCGGGAGCGATCTACGACGAGCTGGGCCGCGTCTACTTGGCGCTCGGGGAGCTCGACCTCGCGCTGAGTTTTGCCCAGCGAAGCCTGGCGCTAGCCATGGAGGTCGGCGACACTCACCATACCCCCATCATCCAGCAGCTGCTCTCCCAGGTGCATGCGGCGCGGGGCGAATACGAGCAGGCGTACGCCTACCAGCAGCTCACCATCGCGGCGCGGGACAGCCTCTTCAGCGCGGAGAAGGCGGAGGTCATCTCGCAGATCCGGACGCGCCACGAGATAGAGGGCATGGAGCGGGAGATCGAGAGCCTCCAGCAGCAGAGCCGCATCCAACGTCTCCAGACGCAGCAGCGCCACAACGCCTTGCTCGGCGGGCTAGGCGTGCTCGTGCTCGTGGCCGGCTTCTCGTTCAACCGGTACCGCTTGAAGCAGAAGGCCAACCGCCTGCTGACGGCGCAGAACGAAGAGATATGCCGTCAACGGGAGGAACTCCGTGCGAACCTAGATGAGAAGTCGCTGATGCTGGAGGAGAAGGAACTGCTCGTCAGAGAGATCCATCACCGCGTCAAGAACAACCTCCAGGTTCTTTCCAGCATGCTGAGGCTCCAGGCGCAGGCGCTGGATAACCCTGCGGCGCTGGCTCCCATGCAGGACATGCAGGCCCGCGTGCTCTCGATGTCGTTCCTCCACCGGGAGCTCTACGGCGAGGACGATTCCACCCACATCGAGATGCAGCGCTACGTCGAGACGCTCAGCCGACATCTTCTGCACGCGTTCAACGCCGACGGGCGGGTGTGCTGCCGCGTCCACGCCCACGGCGCGCAGTTCAACGCCGACACCGCCGTACCCCTGGGGCTCATCCTCAACGAGCTGCTCTCCAACGCGCTCAAGCACGCCTTTCCGGATGGGAGGCAGGGGAGCGTCCGCGTGGACCTGGAGCGGGCGGACGCAGAGGACTGGTATGAGTTGACGGTTTCGGACGACGGCGCCGGGTGGTCCGGTCGCGCTGTGCCCGAGCAGACGGCCACCGTCGGCCTCACGCTGGTTCGGATGATGACGCGCCAGCTTCGCGGCACGGTGCAGCACGCCAACGGCGTCGGGCTCTCCCACACGATCCGGTTCCAAGCGAAAGGAGAGCGGGCATGAAGGCCCTCATCGTCGAGGACGAAGTGCTGGTCGCCTACGATCTGAGCACGATGCTCGAACAGGTCGGGTACGTCGTCTCCGCCGTGGCGATGTCCGTATCGGAAGCCCTGGAGGCGGTCGAGCGGGACGAGCCGGACGTGGTGTTCATCGACATCGTGCTCGGCGGCGAGCGCGACGGCATCGACCTCGGGCGGATTCTGCAGGCCGACTACGACCTCCCGTTCCTCTACGTCACCTCACACGCCGACCGCGCCACCGTCGAGCGGGCGAAGGCGACCCGGCCGAGCGGCTACCTCGTCAAGCCCTTCACCGAGGCGGAGGTATACGCCGCGACGGAGATCGCGCTCAGCCACTTCGCCGAACGCAGCGGCGACGCGACAGGGGAGGACGCGGACCAGTCCTCCGGCGGGCTCCCGGCGTTTCGCCTGCGGAAGGTGCTGGCCTACATCGAGGAGCATTTCGCCGAGGACCTCAAGATGGACGAGCTGGCTGAGGTGGCCGGGATGAGCAAGTACCACTTCAGCCGGCTCTTCAAAGACGCCGTCGGCGTGCCGCCCTACCGGTACGTCGTACAGCAGCGCGTCGAAGCCGCCCGGCGGCTGCTGCTGCGGACGGATCTGCAGGTGACGCAGATCGCGCTGAGGACGGGATTCAGCAGCCAGAGTCATTTCAGCACGACTTTCCGCGAGCACACCGGCACCACCCCGGTCGCGCTCCGAGAGAAGCGTTAGAGCGGAGAGACGGGTTCCAGCAGCCGGCCGCGTCCCAGGCGTCCTGCTCGAAGTCGATTCGGGCCTGCCACGCGGTCATGTAGAGCCGCCACTCTCGGGGCCGGTCCACGCAGGGTAGAGGCGTACCGAGGTGAACTCCGGCCGAGACCGTGCGTCTACCCCGGGAATCCCTCGTGCGCTTCATGCCTGTACCTCTCCGCATCGTTACCATCTCACGCCTCTTCGGGGCCGGCGGAAGCTCGCTGGCTGCGGCGCTGGGGGAGCGGTTGAGATGGCAGGTGCTGGACCGGGCGCTCGTCGCGGAGGTGGCGCAGCGCCTCCGCCGGTCGGAGACGGACGTCGCGGCCGTGGACGAGCAGGTACTCGAGCCCTGGCATCGCGCGGCGGTTTTCGCCTCGGCGGCTTTCCCGGAGATGCCGGTGCCGCCCCTCGAGGCCTATCTCGATATAGCCGTCACCGAGGCGGTGGAGGCGGCGCTCCGCGGTGCGGCGGTGCGCGGGCCCTGCGTCGTCGTCGGCCACGGCGCGCAGTGCCTCTTCCACGACCGGGAGGATGCGCTCCACCTCCGGCTCGTCGCGCCCTTCGAGCAGCGCGTCGGCGTGGCGATGCGGCGGCTGGGCCTGGGCGCGGCGGCGGCGCGGCGGCACGTGCGCAGGGCCGACGAGGACCGCCGTGCCTACCTGCGCCAGATCCACGGCGTAGACGGCGCCGATCCGATGCTCTACGACCTCGTCGTTAACACCCGCAACCTGATGGTGGAAGAGGTGGCGGATCTCGTGATGCGCCTCGTAGAGGGGCGGGTTTGATGGCGCCCGCCGGGTCCTCCGCCGACCACTCCACCGGCGGGATCGTCCTGCTGCTCTCCGCACAGGTGTTCCTGATCATGCTCGGGCTCGGGCTCGTCACGCCCATCCTGCCGCTCTACGCCCAGTCGTTCGGCGTCGGCGCGGCGGCCGTGGGGTCGCTCGTGATGGTCTTCGGCATCGCGCGCATGGTCGTCAACATCCCGGCCGGGCAGTGGACCGAGCGCTTCGGCCGTAAGCGCCTGCTCGTGGCGGGCCCGCTGATCAACGCGGTCGGGGCCGTCGGGCTGGCGTTCTCGGGCTCCTTCCCCGAGCTGCTGCTCTGGCGAATAGTGCAGGGCATCGGCTCGGCCGTCGTGACCACGGCGG
>CAZPWN010000183.1:0-4304 GCA_964590475.1 uncultured bacterium
TGGTGATGGGCAAGCACTCGGGCCGCAACGCCTTCCGGCAGCGCCTGCAGGAGCTCGGTTACGAGACCACCAAGGAGCAGCTCGACGCGCTCTTCAAGCAGTTCAAGGAGCTGGCGGACGTGAAGCAGAGCGTCACCACCGAGGACCTGCGCGCCCTGGTGGAGAACCAGCTGGTCAAGGTGGCGGAGACCTTCCGCCTGGAGCACATCCAGTTCCAATCCGGCAGCGGCGGCATCACGCCCCAGGCGCTCGTGCGCCTGCGCACGCCGGACGAGGTCCTGGAGGCGTCCGCCACGGGCTCCGGCCCGGTGGACGCCGCCTACTCGGCTCTGCGGAGCCTCACCCCGGTGCCGTTCACCCTGGAGAGCTACGACCTCAAGGCCATCGGCAGCGGCACGGACGCCCTGGGCGAGGTCACCATCCGCGTCACCGCCGGCGACCGGACGCTGTACGGCCGCGCCATCTCGACCGACGTGGTGCAGTCGTCCGTGCTGGCGTACGTGGACGTGATGAACAAGCTGGCGGCCGGCCTGGGGCGCTCCAAGGCCGAGGCGCGCAGCATGACGATGGCCATCTGAGCCGCCGCTTCGGGCCGCGGTCACGAGCTGGCTTCCGGAGGCTCGGGCCGCTGTCAGGAGTAGGAAACGATGGTGCCGTCCAGGGCAGCCACCACCACACCGTCGCCGACGGGGAGGGGGCTGGCCTGGACGGCTGCGTTGGCCACCTTGTCCGTGAAGAGCACGCGTCCGCTGCGGGCGTCCAGCACGATGAGGTCGCCGCCCTCGGTGGCCACGTAGAGGTTGCCCGCCGCCACGACGGGCGTGGCGGTAACTGGCGCCGGCAACGGTCGGGTCCAGACGTCGTCCCCGCTCTTCAGTGAGAGCGCGTGGAGGCGCTGGCCCCAGGACACCACGTAGACGTACTCGCGCCACACCACGGGCGTGCTCCACTGCTCGCCCTCCAGGTCGTAGCTCCAGATCACGTCGCGCTTATGGATGTCGAACGCGTGCAGCTCGCCGGCGCGCACGGGGATGAGCAGCACACCCTGAGCGGCGGAGGGCGGCGCCGCCAATGGGCCCACCTCCACCTTGAAGGTGTGGCCGCCGTCCGAGAGCCGCACGGAGTGCAGCCAGCCGTCGCGCGAGGCCACGAAGCCGTAGCCGCCGTGCAGGGTGGGCGCGGTGGCCCCGGTAGCCGAGAGGGGAGTGCTCCACCGCTCCGCGCCGTCGGTGGCGCCGAGCCGCACCAACGCCGCTCCCTTGGTGACGATCAGGTCCTGGCCCACGGCCGCCGCGCCGACGATGTCGGCTTCCAGGTGCTGCCACGCCACCTCGCCCCGCGGCCACTGCAGCGCCCGCAGGCTGCCGTCGCGGCTGGTGAGGAAGAGGTGCTCGCCCAGCGCCAGGGGCGGCTGGCTGGCTTCGTCGTGCAGCTCGAACACGGCCTGCACCCCGCCATCGGCCGGCCGCATGACGGCCAGGGCGTCGGAGCGCAGGCCGCACAGCAGGAAGCCGTGCGAGGCGGCGAGGCCGGAGGGGAACTGCGGTCCCTCGTCCAGCGCCACGGTCCAGCGCCGCGTGAGGGCCGTGGGGTTGGGTGGCCCGGAGGGGTAGCTGCCCGCGCGGCTGGGGCCCGCCAGCGGGAGCTCCGTGGCGCGCCCGAGTTCCGCATGACGCACGGCCCGCAGCGCGTCCGCTACCGCCCAGCCGGAGGGGGCCCTGCGGGACGGGTCCTTCTGCAGGAGGTTCAGGATGAGGCGCTCGAGCGCCTCGGGGATCTGCGGGTTCAACTCGCGCGGGGGCGTGACCTGGCCGTAGACGTGCTGGTAGAGGACGGCCTGGTCGTTGTCGGCGTCGAACGCGGCCACGCCCGTGGTGGTGCGGTAGAGGACCGCCCCGAAAGCGTAGAGGTCCGTGGCCGCCCCGGTGGGTTCGCCCGTGGCCTGCTCGGGCGCCATGTACTGCGGGGTGCCCAGGGTGAAGCCGGTGCGCGTGAGGGCCTTGGAGCTCTCCGTCAGCTGCACGAGGCCGAAGTCCATCACCTTGGGGGTGCCCTGGCCGGTGACGAGGATGTTGCGGGGGGTGAGGTCGCGGTGCACCATGCCGAGCCGGTGCACGTAGCCCAGCGCCTCTGCCACGGTGATGGCGGCCCCCAGCAGCCGGTCCACGCTCTCGGGGTCGGGCTCGTAGGGACCCAGCTCCGTGATGGGGCCGCCCTCGATGAGCTCCATGGCGAAGTAGACGCTTTCACCCAGACCGAGGTCGTAGATGGCCACGATGCCGCGGTGGTTAAGGCGCGCCAGAGCCCTGATCTCGCGCCGGAAACGCTCGCTGTCCGCCTCGGTGAGGTGCGGCCGCAGGACCTTGAGCGCAACGGTGCGCTCGAGGTGCGTGTCGCGCGCACGGAACACGTGCGCCATGCCCCCGACCCCTAGTGGGCCCAGCACCTCGTATCGGCCGTCGACCAGCTCACCGTTCTCGAACACGGGTGCCTGTGACTAACCGTCGTACAGGACCTTGAGGATCTCGGGATCGATCTCGCCGTCCTCCACCGCACGGTTCAGCATCTCGATGCCGAGCCGCACCACTTCGGATTTGGAGACCAACCTCTCCGTGTTGGAGAGTTGATAGGCCGTCTTGGTAAGTAGCGAGTCCTGCTCCTCGGTGATGACTACCTGGAGGCGCTTGCTCTTCTCACGCTTTGCCACCGGGGCTCCTTTCGCTGATCGCCGAGGCGAACGTCGGTGACCGCTTACGCGGCAACTTGCGGTGATGGACGCATGTTACCACTCATGTGCATGCGCTTGACACCCTTCAACAACCACCATACACTGCCATAGAGGACGATGTGTAAGTTACTCATCTTGAGTCAAAGCCCAAATGCAACATCTTCCTCATCACCAGACCCGTCCGGCCCGTTATCCTCGGAACAGAGGCACGGTGACCGTCACCTGTCAGAGGGAGCCTAGATGACCGACAACCACGACGTCCTGCTGATCAACGGAGGCAAGGCCCTGGCAGGCGAGTTGCCCGTGAACCGGGCGAAGAACTCGGCCCTGTACCTCATGCTGGCCGCGCTCCTGACGGACGAACCCGTGGTTCTGAAGGACGTGCCGCGCCTCTCCGACGTGCTCATCAGCGAGGAGATCCTGCGCCACGTGGGCGTAACTACCCGCTGGCAGGGCGACCACCTGCACCTGCACGCCGCCAACCTCACCACGCACCACGCCCCTTACTCGCTGGTCAGCAAGATGCGCGCCAGCTTCGTCATCATGGGTGCCCTGCTGGCCCGCACGGGCGAGGCGAGGGTCTCCATGCCCGGCGGTTGCGCCTTCGGGCCCCGTCCGGTGGACAGGCACCTGGCCGCTTTCGACGCCCTGGGCGTGGTCATCGACGAGGAGGAGGGCGACTTCTACGCCCACCGCTCCAAGCCGCTCAGCGGCACGGTGCAGTTCGAGGCGCCCACCGTGGGCGGCACGCAGAACGTGCTGCTCGCCAGCGCGCTGGGCGAAGGCGAAGTGATCATAGAGAACGCCGCGCTCGAGCCCGAAGTACCCGACCTGGCCAACATGCTGAACGCCATGGGCGCCGACATACAGGGCGCCGGCACCCCCACCATCGTGGTGCGGGGCGCCCGCCGGCTGCACGGTGTGACCTACCGGCCCATAGCCGACCGTATAGAGGCGGGCACCTACCTGCTGGCCGCGGCGGCTACGCGGGGCAGCCTTACGCTGACGGACGTGGAGCCCGCCAACCTGGACGCGGTGCTAGGCGCGCTGGAAGCCACCGGCGTGAAGGTGGAGCGCGGCGAGAACCGTGTGAGCATCGACGCCAGCGGCCCCCTGAAGCCCACGGATATCGAGGCCGACGTCTTCCCGGGCGTGCCCACGGACCTGCAGGCGCCGTTCACCGCCTACCTGGCCACCATCCCGGGCATGAGCCGCGTACGCGACCACGTGTACACCGGCCGGTTCACGCACGTGGACGAGCTGGCGCGCACGGGCGCCCGGATGGTGCTCGAGGAGAACCTGTTGGAGATCCGCGGCGGCAAGCTGCGGGGAGCCGCCATGCACGCGGCGGACATCCGTGCCGGCGGCGCGCTCATCGTGGGTGCGCTGGCCGCCGAGGGCCCCTCCGAGATCGGCGGTCTGGTCTACGTGGACCGCGGTTACGCCGACCTGGCCGAGAGGCTCCGCACGCTCGGCGCGGCCGTCGAGCGGATGGGCACGCCCGCCCTGACGCCGCGCGTCAGCATCGGCGACTGATCGAAGACCAGTAAGCAGAACTCGTAAAGTCAGAACCCCA
>CAZPWN010000184.1:0-4294 GCA_964590475.1 uncultured bacterium
GAAGCCGTACAGCGGCACCGCGGGGTCAGCACCGGGGAAGCCGAAGACGTTGTTGAAGAGGAGCGCGGCCACCCCCATGGCGGTGCCGAACGAGAGCACGGTGGAGGCCACGAGCAGGATGGGCGCCACCACGGACCTCAGCAGCGCCATGAGGATGAGGACTATCACGGCGAGCACGATGGGGATGATCAGGTTGCGGTCGCGGATGGAGGCGTCGTTGGTATCGATGGCGGTGGCGGTGACGCCGCCCACCAGGGCGCCCGGCATGGCCGCGCTCAGCTCCTCACGGATCTGGCGCACGGCGGTGGCGGCCGCGTCCGAATCGGCGGCGGCGTCGAGGGTGGCCTGGAGCAGCACGTCGCCGCGCACCACCGTGGGGCTCGGCGGCGGGGTGCCGGGCCTACCGGCTGCGCGCACGCCGTCCGCCGTCACCGGCGCCGTGCCGCTGGCGCTGCCCGCCGTGACCACCGCCACGCTGGAGACCTCCGGCCTGGCCAGCAGCAGGTCGGCGGCGTCCTGCATGAAGGGCTCCTCCACTATCACCAGTACCGGGCTGCCGGAACCGCCCGGGAAGTGCTTGCCCAGGGCCACCTGACCGTCCCGCGCTTCGGAGGCGCCCAACAGCAGCTCCGACTGCGGAACGCCCACGGCGTCCAACTGGGTCACGCCCAAGGCCCCAACGGCCAGGAGTACGGTGGTGCCTATCCATATGAGGCGGGGGCGCTTGGGGATGAGGCGCGCCACCCAGGCCCAGGGTCCGCGGGTGGGCATGCCCTGCGAGGCGGCCACCACCTCGGGTTCGTAACGCGGCATGCGCGGCCAGAACGCTGCGCGGCCGAGCAGGTAGAGGATGGCCGGCAGCAGCGTGAGGGCGGCGAGCATGGCGAAGACGATGCCGATGGACGCCACGGGGCCCAGCGTGCTGTTCGACTTCAGGTCGCTGAGGAGGAGCGTCAGCAGGCCGGCGATGACGGTGCTGCCAGAAGCGATGATCGGCTCAAGCGAACCGCGGATGGCGGTCCTCGTGGCCACTCCCTTGTCCAGCTCCGAGCGCAGGGCCTCCCGGTAGCGGGCCACGTACAGCAGCGAGTAATCCGTGGCGGCGCCGATGACCAGGATGAAGAGGATGCCCTGCGTCTGCCCGCTGAGTAGCAGGATCTCCGCTTTGGCCAGCCACCACACGGTGAGCAGCGCCACGCTGAGAGCGGAGAGGCTGGTGGTGAGCACCGCGAGGGGCAGCAACAGAGAGCGGTAGACGAAGACGAGGATCACCAGCACGGCGAGTAACGCCACGATGAGCAGCAGCCCGTCGATGCCAGCGAAGCCCTCGCCCAGATCAGCGATGAAGCCGGCGGGACCGGTCACGTAGACCGAGACACCGTCGGGCACGTTCTCCTTCAAGGTCTGGCGCAGCTCGGCCACGCTCTCGCCGGTGGGCGCCTCGCCGCCAACCAGCGCGAAGGCCTGGGCGGCGCGTCCGTCCGCCGAGGGGATGGCGGGCGAGAGTCCCTGGCCCATGGACGGCAGCTCAGCGACAGCGGCAAGGCCGGCAGCCATGACCTGGCGTTGCTCATCGGTTATGGGCTCGTCGCTCTCGTACACGATGATGGCGGGCAGGGCGCTCGAGTCGCTGAACTCGCCCAACCGCGTCTGCACCTGCGTGGCGTCCGCGGACTCGGGCAGGTAGGTGGTCTGGTCGTTGGAGGACACCTCGCCTACCCGGCCGAAGTAGGGTCCGCCGATGCCCGTCCCTATCAGCCAGGCAAGGATGAGCAGGGCGGGGATCAGCGCGCGCCTCAACGCGTGTGCCGGCTTCTTCCGTCGTTCAGGCGCTTGGTTACCGGCTGCGCGTCCGGTGGGCGGGTGAGCCACGGTGGAACCTCCAGGTTTCGCAAGCCTAACTATTAGCTAGTCAAGCTAGCAATCAACCTAGCATGATGCTTCATTGGTGTAAAGTGTGGTCATGCCTGACATGGTCGACGCCCCGGACGTCGTATCCGAAGCCCTCTACTACATGTCGACCAGCGACCCGGACGGCCGCCTGGTGGACAGCAGCGCCTACGCTGAAGAGGACATGGTTCAGATAGGTCAGCTCATGACCGCTCTGGCCCGCCTGCGGGACGCCGAACGCGCCCTCTCGGAGGCCTCACTCGAGTACATGCAGCTGAACCGCAACGACATGCGCGCCCTGCACTACCTGATCGCGGCCAAGAACCGCGGCGTCGTGGTCACCCCGGGCGCCATCGCGGCGCACCTCAAGATCTCCACGGCGTCGACCACCAAGCTGCTGGATAGGTTGGAACAGGGCGGCCACATCACCCGCGAACCGCATCCGACGGACCGGCGTGCATTAGCCATAGCCATCACACCGGAGACCCACGAAGCTGCCCTTCATACGGTGGGCAGGCAGCAGGCCAAGCGTTTCTACGCCGCCGCCCGCCTGGACCGCGAGGAGCGAGCAACCGTCATCCGCTTCCTGAACGACATGACCGGTGAGATCACGACCGGCACCGAGAACTGGGCGCGCAAAGGCGCGGGTGACGAGGGCGAGGCAGTAAGCGAAGAGCAAGCGGAACTAGGCTCCAGCGAGTAGGGGGCCGGCTGCCACTACGGCGCGTCTTGGATGAGCTCCAGAGCGAGTTGCGACCCGACCACGCGCTCCACCACGAACTCCCCGCGTGCTCCAGTGGCGCTGTCCGGATCGTGCACTACGTCCCAGCCCGTCTGGTGCGTCAGGTAGCCTTCGAACACGCCGCTGATGCGCAGGGTGGTCTCGTCCACCACCTCTACGGCCGTTATGTCCAGGCTGCCCTCCGTCAGAGCGTAGTAGTCGTCGTAGCTCGGCCCGTTCGGGCTGTACTTGATCTCCACCTGGTCAGGATCCAGGAGCCCTAGCGTCGCCGGGTCGAGCGGGAACTGCAGGACCACCCCGTGAGGCGCCGAAGACTCGTGACCGCCGAACCTGAACGTGAGCGCCACCCAGATCGTGTCCGGCGTAAGCACCATGCTGCCCATGGTGATCCCCTCCATGAACTGGTAGGTGGCCGTGTGCTGCTCCGTGCCCGCCACGCGCTCCAGGATGGCGCGCTGCTGCGGGTCCTCTACCCCGTCCGCCACGTCTTCTGGGACGTAGGTGCCGTAGGTGTGGAGCGTGCGCTCCTCACCGCCGATGACGGTGGTGAGAGTGCCGGTTTGGAACCACTCCCCCTGGGCGGAGGCGGAAGCGAGAAGGGAGAGGGCAGCGGCGAGGATGAGAAGACGGAAACGTGACATCGGTCCACTCTAGCTCGTCTACCTAGATCTACGTGAACCTCGGCTAGGAGCCGTCACTACCGTTTGACGCCCCTATAACGCCCCGCTGGATACCTTCGCAACTGCAGCTGCAGGCACCAACCACGAGCTGCGTCACCCACGGGCCCGTAGCAAGTGACTCGGTAGCACGGGACTCCGTAGCACGGTAGACGGTGGCGCCTGCAGACTTCTTTGGAAGGGCCATAGGTAATACAACATGAGAACCACTCCAAGCAGAAGCCTGATAGCCCTGACGCTCGCGGTAGGACTTCTACTCGCCGCCTGCGGCAGGCCGCCCACCCCGCCCCCGGAGACCCAGGAAGGGTTGTTCATCACCCCGGAAGCCGTGACCGTCCAGGCCAACGAGGCCGTGGAGTTCACCTTCGAAGCTCGCGGTCTGCCCACGGGCGTCAGCACCGTCGTGTTCGAGTGGAACCTCGGCGACGGCACCGCAACCAGCACCGGCACGCAGGAAGTGGAAGTGGTGGGCCGCAAGGCGAGCCACCGGATAACCCACACCTACCTGGCCGACGGCGCCTACGGCGTGTGGGTCAGCGTCGCGGACCCCAACGACGAGGAGCTCTTCAGCAGCTACTCCCGCGCGGTCGTGGGTGACGTGGAGGACACCGAGCGCGAGTACGGCCTGAACGTCTGCAACACCTGGCAAGCTGCGGAGCAGGGCGGCCACGGCATCACGGTCGACACCTGGGACATCAGCGCCGTCCCGGTGGGCGCCACTTTCGAGATGCAGTTCGACGCCCTCAACCAGCCGGACCGCTACCTCATCGAGTACCCCCTCGGCACGCTGGTGCACGACACGGGCTGGCGCGGCAGCTCGTTCTACGAGAACAACCCCCAGTTCCCGGGCGGCATCGCCGGCCCCGGTCAGGGGAGCGTTCAGGACGTCTTCACCAAGGGCCAGTCCAACACCTTCCGGGTCACCACCATCGGCGGCGAGCCGGGCACCCTCTGGGACTACGACTTCAGGTGCAACGTCAACTGA
>CAZPWN010000185.1:0-4240 GCA_964590475.1 uncultured bacterium
AGCCGCCGCATCCTGGCCAAGGCCAACGAGCTCGACCTGGCGCAGTTCGAGGACCCCACCAGCTACGACTCGCTCCAGAACGCCTACCGCGAGGTGGGGTCGCGGCCCCTCGGGGTCTTCACGCAGATCGTGTCGCTCGTCCAGGCCCTCGTGACGCTGGGCTCGGTCAGCGCGCTGATGGTGCAGCTCGGCTGGGCCATAGTGCCGCTGGTGCTGCTCGCCTCCGTGCCCAGCGTGTTCGTCTCCTCCCGCTTCGGCACCGAGGGCTACCGCATGATCCGCCGGCAGGCGGCGGACGCGCGGCGGCAGAACTACCTGGGCAACCTCCTAACAAGCGACCAGGCGGTGAAGGAGATCCGGCTCTTCGACTTCGGCGATTACCTCATGCGGCGCTGGCAGCAGTACTACCTGGGCTTCCGCCGCCAGCTCGTATCGCTCATCAAGCGCCGCAGCGGCTGGGGCCTTCTGGCGTCGCTCATCTCCACCGGCATGGTCGGGGCCGCCACGTTCCTGGTGCTCAGGCGCGCCGCCGCCGGCGCCCTCACGGTGGGCGACTTCGGGCTGTTCATCCAGGGCATCTCGCAGCTGCAGAGCCAGTTCAGCAACCTGCTCTCCGGCTTCACGGGCATCTACCAGCACCTGCTCTACATGCGCAACCTGTTCGAGTTCCTGGAGCTGCCCACCGGCACGTCGGAGGCGGGCGAGGAGTGGAGCGGCCCCATCCACTCCATCGAGTTCCGGGACGTCTACTTCCGCTACCCGCTCACCCAGCGCGACGTGCTGCGGGGCATAAGCTTCAAGGTCGAGCGCGGTCAGATGCTGGCGCTGGTGGGGGAGAATGGCGCGGGCAAGTCCACCATCGTCAAACTGATGACGGCGCTCTACCGCCCCACCGGCGGCACGATCCTGGTCAACGGCGAGGACGCGGCGCGCTACAGCCCCGCCAGCCTGCGGGCCGAGATGAGCACGGTGTTCCAGGACTTCGGCCAGTACCACATGACGGTCAAGGAGAACATCGCGCTGGGCAGCGGCGTGGAGGAGCTGGCGGCCGGCGGGGCGGATACGGCGGACGAAGCGGCGGAGGTCGACGCTGCCATCCGCGAGGCGGGCCGGCGCGCGGGAGCGGACGCCTTCGTAAGCGAACTGCCCGAGGGGTACGACAACATGCTCGGCCGCTGGTTCGAGGGCGGGCGGCAACTCTCGGGCGGGCAGTGGCAGCGCCTGGCGCTGGCGCGGCTCTACTTCCGGGGCGGCTCCGTGCTGATATTCGACGAGCCCACCTCGGCGCTCGACGCGGACGCGGAGTACGAGGTCATCGAGACGCTCAGGCAGCAGGCGCGCGGCCGCATAGCCGTCATCGTCTCGCACCGCTTCAGCACAGTGCGCATGGCCGAGCGGATAGTGGTGCTGGAGGGCGGCGTGATCACCGAGCAGGGCACGCACGAGGAGCTGCTGGAGGTGGCCGGCACGTACGCGCGCATGTTCAACCGTCAGGCGCGCGGCTACCTGCAGGGCTACTCGGAGTAACGCTTCCAGCGGGAACCTCGCGCTGGTTCCCTAACATGGTGCCGTGGAGAGCGGCAGCAGGACGATGCGTTTGCGTCAGGTCTCGCCGCACGTCTGGCAGGTGCGGATCTGGCGCCTCACCAAAGTGCACACGTGGCTGGTGGCCGAGCAGGAGGGCCTCAGCATCGTAGACACGGGCTACCCGTTCATGGCGCGGGACGTGCTGCGCGCGGCCGAACTGGCCGGAGCGGGGCCCGTGCGGCGCGTGCTCCTCACCCACGGCCATCCGGACCACGCCGGCGGGGCGCCGTTCCTGGCGCGCGAGCTGCGCGTGCCCGTCCTGGCGCACGAACGGGAACTGCCGTACCTGAACGGCGAGCGGACCTACCCCCGCGTGCCCCTGCTCCTGCAGCCCGGCCACCCGGGCCTGGTAGTGCCACTGCCCGAGTCGCCGCACGGTCAACTGCAGGAGGTAGGCGGGCTAAGACCTTACGAGGCGCACGGGCACACGCCGGGGCACGTGGTCTACTTCCACGAGCGGGACCGCGTGCTCATCGCCGGCGACCTTTTCAAGGTCAGGGGCGGCAGGCTGCGGCGGCTCGGTCACCTCTTCTCGGCCGACAGGGAAGAGGCCAGGCGTAGCGAAGCGCTACTGGAGCGGCTGCGGCCGGAGCGGGTGGAGACCAGTCATGGCGGCGGCGTGGAGGGCGCCGCGGCGCAGCTGTGAGGCGTCAGCTGCTCTGCCGCAACTTGCGGTAGAGCTCCGCGGCCTCTTCCAGCGACTTCAGCATGCCCTTCGTTGCCTTGGCGGTGATGTCGTTGGGCCCGAACTCCCCGTCGTCGTTCACGAACTGCGTCACGAAGGGCACGTTCACCGCCGGCTGCACGGGATGGATGCGCAGCGCCTGGAGCGCCGGCAGCAGCGCCACCATGGCGCGCGTGCCGCCCGACACGCCGCCGTACGTGAGGAACCCGAGAGGCTTATGGCCCCACTCCTTGCTCAGGTAATCGATGGCGTTCTTGAGCGGCGCGGTGTAGCTGAAGTTGTACTCCGGCATGACGAACACGAAGGCGTCCGCCGCCTCCACGCGCTTGCTCCAGGCCTTGGTGTGCTCGAAGGTGTAGCGCTGCAGCCGGGGGTGGTTCGGCTCCGTCATCGGTGGCAGGTCGATCTCGGCCAAGTCCACCAGGTCGATGTCGAACTTGTCGCTCTCCCGCGCTACCTCCTCGAACCAGCGCCCCACCGAGAGGCCCACCCGGCCCTGGCGGATGCTGGCTATCACGATCATGAGGACGGGCTTGGAACCGGACGAGGTTGTGTTGGAGGATGCGTCTGACATGAGAGGATGCTAGCCCCCGCATGGCCCGTACGCTGTCTCAGACGTCCGCCCAACACGTGACCGGCCCGAGTAGAGCCCGCAACGCCGGGGTCACGGGAGGCCCAGCCCGTGCGAGTGGCCGCCCACGCAGCGCGGTTTCCTGTAAGAATCGAGAGGATTGCGTTCCCCACGCGTCGGAAGGAGTCAAGCATGCCAACCACCAAGGCGACCGCTGTCTGGAACGGCACCCTCAAGGAGGGCACCGGCAACATGAAGCTGCCCAGCGGTACCTACGAGGGACCGTTCTCGTACCGCTCCCGTTTCGAGAAGGGCGCGGGTAGCGACACGGGCACCAACCCGGAGGAGCTGCTGGCCGCGGCACACGCAGGCTGCTTCTCCATGGCGCTCTCGGGGCAGCTGGTCAGTGCCGGCTTCACGCCCGACTCCATCGACACCACCGCGGAGGTCACCATGTCCACGGGGGAGGGCGGCGCCAGGATCACCACCAGCCACCTGATCACCAAGGCGCGCGTGCCGGGCATCGATGAGGCCACCTTCCAGGAGAAGGTCGAGGCGGCCGCCAAGGGCTGCCCCGTCTCCCAGGCGCTGGCAGGAGTGGAGATCAGCGTGGAGGCCACGCTCGAGGGCTGAGCTGGCGCTTACTTCCTGCAACTAGCAGCCCCGCCGCGACGGTTCTCTCGCGGCGGGGTTCTAACTCGAGGGTGGCGCTGGGAGCCGGAGAGCGCAGCCGGCAACGGGCCGACTGTGGGGACCGCGGCTGGGCGCGTCTACTCTTCGTCCGGATCGCTGGTTGGAACCTGCAGCACGTACCAGACGCCGTAGATGGCGATGACGATGATGCTCATGGCGATCCACGGCTTCTCCAGCACGACCCCCAAGCGGTAGGCGCTCCAGCCGGAGAACGTGACGATCATGATGGGCGCGTAGATCTTGACCCACTTGGGTATGCCCTTGCCGGCGCGGTAGTCGCGGATCATCTTGCCGAAGATCCGGTGGTTCATGAGCCGGTTGTAGAAGCGCGGGCTCGACTGGCTGAAGAAGTACGCGGCTATGAGGATGAACACCGTGCCCGGGAGGCCGGGCAGCAGGTAACCCAGGATGCCCATGCCGATGGCGCCCACACCGATGGCGCGGTAGACCACCCGCAGGGCACGGTACTTGCTGATGGTCATCTCCGGGGTGTAGTCCACCCACTCGCGCTCTTTGGCCTGTGAGCGCGGAGCGACTTCTGCCTGCGAGGGCTCGACCTCCACCGGCGGGGCGGGCTCCACCACCGCGCCCGGGTTCGGGGCGGCCGGGGCAGCTTCCTTGGTGTCGGTACGGGAAGTAGTGCTCACTTCAGCAGGAGTCTAACCGCCGGAGGGCGGTCCGCCGGTCGGCCGCGAGCCGGAGCC
>CAZPWN010000186.1:0-4157 GCA_964590475.1 uncultured bacterium
ACGTTCTCGATGACCTCCACGGGCATGCTGAGCACCCGCACGCGGTAGAGGCCCATGGGCAGCTCCACCGCCTCGCCGCCCACGCGGCCCTCGGCTACCAGTTCGCCCTCCAGGTCGTAGACCTCGAAGGCGGGATTGAGGGCCTCGGTTATCGCCGTGCTGAGGGCCTCGTACGATCCCACGTCCACGAAGCTGGCGCCGACCTCTTCGGCGAGCGCCTCGAACACGGCCAGCGCTTCGGGTTCAAGCGCCAGGGAGACGATCGCCAGTGAGAGCGGGCCGCCTTCGCGCAGCTGCCGCACCGCCGCCGCCGGGTCGCCGCCGCACGACTCCTCCCCGTCCGTTATGAGGATCACTTGGCGCCCGCCGCCGGCGCCGGACAGGTCCTGCGCCACGGCGGCCAACGACTCGGCGATGGGGGTGCCGGAGAGCAGCTTCGGTTCGATGGCCCGCACGGCGGCCATGGCCTTGTCGCGGTCGAGGGCGCCGAACGCCACGTCCAGGCGCGTCTCGCAGGAGGTGGGTGAGATGTGGCCGAACGCCCGCAGGGCGAACGGGGTTCCGTCCGGTAGTACCTCGCCCACCAAGGCCTCGAGCGCGCGCTTGGCGGCCACTATGCGCTGTTCGCCGCTCGGCAGGAGCTGACCCATGGAACCGGAGGCGTCGAAGATGACCTCCACCGCCGCCTGAGCCGCTCCCGGGGCGGGCACCACGCTCAGCATCCCGGGACCGGGAGGAGTGACGTAGCTGGCGGCCGCCTGCACCTCGTAGGCCTTGGGCCTTCTGAGGATGCAGCTGGCGCGGGCGAAGCCGGCGTCGAAGTCGCCCACACCGCCGGCCATGTCGTAGTAGCCGCCGTTGACCGAGGCGTAGTCCTGCATCATGTCCTGCGAGGTGTTGCTGCCACCGGAGCTGATCTCGAAGGTGAACACGCGGGGGCGCACCTGCTCCAGCGCGCGCCACAGGTCGGGCGTCAGCGAGTACCCACCGCTTTCGGCGTCCGTTATGAGCAGCACCGCGCGCGTGCCTTCCCGGTCCTCCAGCGCTTTGGTTGCGGTAAGCAACGCGATCTCGGTGTCGCTCGAGTCGCCACTGCGGTCGTACTCCTGGATGGACCGCTGCACCCTAAGCGGATCCGACGACCAGTAGGGCAGGAGCCAGGTAGGGACAGGGTTGTTGTAAGCCAGTAGCTGCACCGCCTCACGCTCGCCGTCCACACCCCGGCCGAACTCGGCCAGCGAGTTGTACGTGATGGGTATGTAGGGCGAGACGGAGCCGCTGGTGTCCCAGCTGAACACCACGCTGCGCTTGGGCTCCTCGAGCTTGAGGTAGTGATCGCCCGGCTCGGCGAAGAAGGTGAGTACGCGGCCGTCGCCGTCTGCACGCTCTTCGTAGGCCACGGGGCGGCCCGAGGAGTCGGTTACCTCGTACGTGTAAGCGATGGTCGGATCGCCCGCCAGGTGCAACTCCACATGGTTCTGGTCCGGCCCGGTCGTGATCTTGTACCAATCGACGTTCTCGCCGATGGCGACGCTGCCAGTTACCGGCACGCCCGACTCCAGCGCCAGCGCCGTCTCACGGCTGTGGTTCCCTAGGCTTCGCTGGGTACGGCTCGTCCCTTCCTCACCCATCAGCAGCTCGTAGGCGGACCGGTTGGTCATGTTGCCCCATCCGCCCAGAACGCTCAGGTAGCCGTCCGTACCGACCGCGGCCTCGTAGACCCCCAATGCCTGGGGGCCGTACAGGTAGTCCGTGTTGCCCACCGGCACCGTGAAGCGGAGATACCTGGCCCAGACGGGGTCCGGCAGCGATAGTCGCGCGGTGCCCGCGGCGTCCCTCTCAAGTTGCCATTCGGCTACGTGCTCCCACGGTCCGGCTGCGCCCGACAGGCTGGCCTCCACCAACACGGTGGACGCCATCTCGGTGACGCTCTTCTGGCCTTCCTCGGACTCGTGCCACGTGAGCTCGTCGATCAGGGCGGCACGCGAATCGCGGAAGCCGAGAACGAACGTGATCTCATCCAGATCCCGCACGAAGAGCCGCGAGGCGCGCACGGTGGCGTCGGTTATGGAGTGCCGGTCCCGTATGAGCGGGTCGCTCCACACCAGGTGCCCGCCGACCTCCCAGCTGGCGATGTTGCGGCCCGAGAAGAGGCCCGGGTCCTCCGCGTACAGCTTCCACTCCCCCACGTAAGCACGTGAGCTGGAACCCTGGATACTGTCGATAAGCACCAGGCGGGCGTACCGCGCGCTTACGGGCTCGTCGAACTCGAACGCCTGCTCCACGCGGGCGGCCTGCAGTGTGCCCTCGAACACGGGGGTGAAGTTGGAGCCGTCCAGTGAGGTCTCGATGCGGAAAGCTCGCAACTGGTCTCTGCGGTCGCTGCCGGCTTGGGGATGCAGTGATGTGCCGACTAGGGTCACCGGCTCCTCTCCCGCAAGGAGGTAGGTGGGCGAGTGGTTCTGGTCCAGGAACCCACCGGTGCTGATGGCGGTCCGTCCGTCTATGAGCGTCATGTCGCGCCCCACGTAAGGCGACTCACCGTGCAAGGTGGCGCCGAAGCCCGACCAGAGCACGTTGGGCTTGCCCAGCAGAGCGGTGGGCAACGAGTGATAAGGGAAAGGCGCTACCGGTTCGGTTTCGCAGCGCAGCTGGAAGTCCGTGCGAGCCGAAGCGGACCCCAGTGCGCTCGAAGCCGCTACCTGCAGGTAGAGCGGAACGTCCTCGCGTGCGCCAGCTGGAACTTCGAGGGTCACGGGCACCTGCACCGTCTCGCCGGGGCCGACCTCGACGTCGCTGGGAAGCTCGGCGCGGGAACGTACGTCGTTCACGGCCGCGCTGAGGTTCACGGACTGCCGCTCGCTGCTGTCGTTCCGCAGAGTGATGGTTGCCTCTACCCTTTGGCCCTCGTGCCAGAAGGCGGCAAGCTCGCTTACGGGTGCGTCCAGGGTGACGCTCAAGGCGTCGCCGTGCCTGGGCGGCAGAAGCTGGGCGGGGTCGGGCGCGTGGGAGAACTCGACGTTGACCTGGTACCTGCCCGCTCCCGTCAGATCGAGATAGGTGCGCTGTCCGGCCGGCAGGGTCATGGAGTACCAGCCGTCCTCACCCTGCCTGGCGGAGCTCGAGCCCTCCTCCAGCCGCAGGCGGGGGGTGATGCTGCCCCCACTCACTTTCACCTGCGCCTCCGTGTCCTGCTCGAAGACGGGGAAGGCGTACATGTCGTTATCGCCCGCTTCGCCGAGGCTCCCTTCCCATTCCAACTCCATGGGCATGGTGGCGGCCGTGGCAGATGAGTCGTTCGGTTCGCGGTCCACCGGTAGCTCGAGTACGCCCAGCAGGGTGAGGCGCAGCTGGTAGTAACCGCTGGGCGCCTCGGCCCAGGGGCGGCTGTGAACGTAGAGCGAGTGGTCGCCGGCCAGCAGCCAGCGCTCCATGACCACGGGCTGGCCGTCCTCGCCGGGTAGGGGGCGGAAGCGCCCCTCGCCGGATAGGTCGAACGAGAGGTTCCCTTTGCCTTCCGGCGGCACCAGCTCGAGCCTTACGTACTGATCGGCCGACAGGTGGAAGCGGTAGTGGTCCTCGTCGTTGACGCCGGCGATGCGCCCGACGTGCACGGCGCCGGGTTGCAAGCGGTGGGCGCGGCTACCGTCATTGTTGGGTTCGTACTCGAGGAGGCCCGGCGGGGGTGCCGGCAAGGCGGGCTCCTCCACCACCGGGGGTCCCGTGATGGGCTCGTCGGGTGCGGGCTCGCTGGGCCCCGTGTCTGCTGCACGGAGCGGCTCCGCGGCGTCAGGCATCGCGGCCGGCGGCTCCGGTGCCGGGGCGGGCCCAAGCGGGATGGCGCGCAGAGCGTACTCGCCTTCCCCTTCGACCGCCATGTAGTGGGAGCCGGGCAGCAGTAACAGGTCGTCAAGCCGTAGGCGGCCCTTACCGTCGACCCGGGAGTTGCGCACGCCCCCGCCGCCGTAGATGCTCAAGCGCGTGACGCCCTGCCCTACAGCCTGCACCCGGTAGAGCTGCGCCTCGCCTTCGACCTCGAAGCGGAAGTAGTCGGTGTCCTGAGGTTGCAGTAGGCCGCGCGCCTCGGGCTGCGCACCAAGGTCGGTGGCGGTAGCCAAAGTGTCGTTGGGCTCCCGCTCGTTCATGCCCGCCGGCGC
>CAZPWN010000187.1:0-4127 GCA_964590475.1 uncultured bacterium
ACCACGACGCGAACGTCCGCACCATCATCGCCAACGCCGCCGCGTACGCCGCGCCCCGCATGCGGGCGTCCACCGCCGGCTGCCCCATGACCGAACCGCTCGAGAGCGTGCCCAACTGGGGCAAGGAGCACGTGCTCGATCAGGGCAGGAAGTGAGCAGCGCGCTGAAGGCCGCCATCATCGGCGCCGGCGGCATCTCCCAGAGCCACTTCGACGGCTACCGCGCCGCCGGGGTCGAGGTCGTGGCCGTCTGCGACGTCGACGCCGCCGCCCTCGCCCGCCGCATGAGCGAGTGGCAGCTGGAGCGCGGCTACACCGACATGGCGCAGCTGTTCGAGAGCGGCGGCTTCGACATGATCAGCATCGCCGCTCCGACGTCCGTGCACCACCCTGCCACCCTGGCCGCGGCCACCGCGGGCGTCCACGTGCTGGTCGAGAAGCCGCTGGCGCTCGACCTGGCCCTCGCCAACGAGATGATCGAGGCGTGCCGGGCCGCGGGCGTCATCCTGATGGTGAACCACCAGCTGCGTTCCAGCGGGCCGGCCTCGAAGGCGCGCGAGCTTATCGAGGCGGGCGCCATCGGCCGCGTGACCCAGGTGCGCCTGAGGCAGGCGCACGACTGGGGTGGCCTGCTAACGGTGCGGCCCACCTTCGCCATGCGCGCCACCTCGGGGGGCGGCACCCTGCTCGACAACGGTACCCACCTGGCCGACCTGGCGGGCTTCTTCGGCGGCCGGGTCGAGGAGGTCTACGCCCGCATCGCCACGCTGAAGTACGACGTCGAGGTCGAGGACACGGCGCACGCCAGCCTCGCGTACTTCGATGGCGCCATCGGCATCATCGAGACGTCGTGGACCGCGACGGGCTGGGAGGAGGGCTTCTGGGTGTACGGCACCGAGGGGTCGCTCGAGTGCACCAACCGCTACGGGCCGAGCTTCCTGCGCCACTCGTTCCGCGCCTCGCCGGGCAGCAACTGGGACCAGACGGACGTGGCCAACTACCAGTTCACGGGTGCCAGCGCCCACGTGAGGCACGTGATGGCGTTCGTGCAGGCGGTGCGCGGCGAGGGGCCCGTAGTGTGCACCGGCGAGGACGGCCGCGAGGCGGTGCGCCTCATCCTGGCGGCGTACGAGAGCGCGGCGCGCAACGAGCCCGTGAGGACGTCGACCATGACCGCCGGAAGCGCCCTGTGAGGTTCGAGCAGTTCCAGGCGATGGTCGAGGAGATGGTCGACGACGTCCCCGAGCAGTTCCTCCAGGGGTTGCAGGGCGTGCACGTCCTGCCCGACGAGCGCGTCGAGGAGGGGTACGAGGACGTCGTGCGGCTGGGAGAGTACCTGGATCCGGGCCCCGAGTCGTTCCTCGGGGGAAGCGAGGGACTGGGGCGGCACATCGCCATCTATCACGGCTCCTTCGCTGCCATCGCCGAAGGCGACCCCGACTTCGACTGGGAGGCCGAGGCGTGGGAGACGCTGACCCACGAGCTGCGCCACCACGTCGAGTCGTTGGCGGGCGAGGACTTCCTCGTGCAGGACGACGTGGAGCAGGCGCAGTTCTTCCCGCGCCGGCGCGACTGAGCACGGGCGCAGTCCCCGGCGGTCGGTTCGATCAGGAAGCTGGCGACCGGGCGGGCGCCCGGCGGAGGCGGCTTCCCAGCGCCTACCCGGCGGAGGCGACTTCCGAACCCGACGCGACCGTGCGCGTCGCTGAAACCCACCAACCCTCGTGGGCGGCCGCCAGCGCGTCCGCCACGGCGCTCGCCTCCTCGGCGTCTGCGGCGATGCCGAAGCACGTGGGTCCGCTGCCCGACATCACCACCCCCTTCAGGCCCGCGGCGCGCAGCGCGCTTAGAACCGCGCGCAGCTCCGGGTAGCGCCGCAGCACCCCGGGCTGCAGGCCGTTCGACCAGCCGGGGTCGGTGCCGTTCAGGTAGCGCTCCAGCGCGCGCTCGGGCCGCAGCCGGGGCGTGAAGCCCACCAGCTCTTCGTACGCTTCGGCGGCGCTGATCGGGAAGCGCGGGTTGACCAGCACCAGGTGCAGCTGCGGCAGGGCGAACGGCGTGAGCCGCTCGCCGCGCCCCCTGCCTACGGCGACCGGGTCGTCGGCCAGGAAGAACGGCACGTCGGAGCCCAGGGCCAGGGCCATCTCCGCGAGCTCCGCCTGGCCTGCTGCGTACGGCAGCGCCCGCGCCAGCAGCCTCAGCACCGCAGCGGCGTCGGACGACCCACCACCCAGGCCTGCGGCCACGGGGATGCGCTTGACGAGGTCGATGCGGACGGCTGGCCCGCTTCCGGGCGCCAGGCCCTGGGCCACGTCGTACGCGCCCAGGTAGGCGTCGGCCGCGCGGTGAGCGAGGTTGCGTCCGTCGGTCGGCACGGCCGACCAGTCGTCCCACTCGTGGCTCCCGCCGCCCGTCCCGGAGGCGCCCACGACGCTCAGGCGGATGCGGGGGGTGTCCTCTGCCGAAGGTTCGGGGGTAACGCTCAGGCGCACCTCGTCGGACAGCTCCAGCCGCGCCATCAAAGTCTCGAGCTCGTGGAAGCCGTCGCCCCGGCGCGTGAGCACGGCCAGGCCCAGGTTCACCTTGGCCGGCGCTTCGGCGCGCAGCTCGTTCGCTTCCATCAGCCCACCGCCCCGGCGGCGGCAGCTACCTGGTCACGCCACACCGGCAGCAGCGCTTCCAGCACCTGCAGGTCGGCGGGCGCCGTCAGCTTGGTCAGCAGCGGGCTGCCCGTCACCAGCTCTACCGTGTGGCCCAGGCGCCGGACGAGGGCGGCGTCGTCCGTCGCCGTGACGCCCTCGGCGGCGGCGCGTGCGTGCGCCTCCAGCAGCAGGGCGCGCCGGAAGCCCTGCGGCGTCTGCACGAGGCGCACGTCCTCGCGCGGGATGACGGCGCCGCCTTCCGCGTAGACGACGGTGTCGGCCGGCGCCAGCGCGGCGCTGGCCGCCCCGCTCCGAGCCACCCCGTCCAGCACGCGCTGTACGACCTCGGGCGACAGCAGCGGGCGAGCCACGTCGTGCACGAGCACGACCTCGCATGAAGTGGCTTCCAGCAGTCGCGCCACCGTCGCCTGACGGCTGTCGGCTCCTGCGACGACCCGCGCTTTCGGCGCGAGTGCCCGGGCACGCGCCACGTCGGCCGGCGGGGCCGCCACCACGACCTCGTCGACGTAGGGGGCCAGGGCCTTCAGGGCCAGCTCCAGCAGCGTTGCCCCACCGAGCCGCACGAACGCCTTCGGGCCGAGCCCGAGGCGCTCCCCGGCGCCCGCGGCTGCGACGAGGGCGGCGCGCGTCAAGGTTCGATCTTCCAGCGGGGCGAGCGTTCGTTCGGGATGCCCAGCTGGTCGAGCACCCGGGCCGTGACCCCGCCGATCAGTTCCTTCACGCCGGCGGGGCGGTGATAGAAGCCGGGCGAGGCCGGCAGCACGACCGCGCCCGCGTCGTGCGCCGCGAGCATGTTGACCAGCATGGGGCGCGAGTACGGCGCCTCGCGCACCACCAGCACGAGCGGGCGCCGCTCCTTAAGGGTGACGTGGGCGGCGCGCGTCAGCAGGCTGTCGGCGAAGCCGCCGGCCACCTTCGCCAGCGTTCCCGCGCTGCACGGCACCACGGCCATGCCGTCGAACGGGTAGCTGCCCGAAGCGATGTCGGCCCCCAGGTCGGTGTCCTTGTAAGCCCTGTCGGCCAGGGCTTCCAGGTCGTGGAGCGACCCCTCGAGTTCGGTCGGCAGCACCTGCTTCGCCCCGGCCGTCACCACCAGGCGTGTCTCGACCCCTGCCGCACGCAGCGCCTCCAGCAGGTCGACGGCGTAGATCAGGCCGCTGCCGCCGCTCACTCCCACCACCACGCGCTTGGGCGCTTTCGGCCCGTCGGATGAAGCTAGGTTCACGTCCCAAAGGGTACCGCAGCCAGGCGGCCGTATACTCGCCAGGATGCGCACCGACCCGTTGCCCCACAGCCAGCGCCGCGCGCGGCGCCCCCAGACAGATAGCAAGCTGACCCGCAGCCGCGAGGACCGCGTGCTGGGCGGCATCTGCGGCGGCATAGCTGCCTTCGTCGGCGCGCCCGCCAACACGGTGCGGCTGCTCTACGCCCTGACCGTGCCCCTGTCGATCGGCATCACGGCGGT
>CAZPWN010000188.1:0-4111 GCA_964590475.1 uncultured bacterium
GAGCGCAGTATGGCGCTCTCCTGCTCCACGTTCACCCCCACCGGCTGCGGCACCAGCATGTCGACCACCGCCACCTGACCGCGGCCGGTGGGCAGGAGGAAGACCCGCGGGGCTGGCAGCTCGGCCGGCCACACGCCCTGCATGATGGAGGCCTCGCGCAGCTCGGCCATGACGGCGTTCAGGCGCGCCGTGGCGCCTTCAGGGAGCGGCATGGTGCGCGTGGCCTCCCTCTCCTGGCCCACCTCGTCCACCACCACCACGGTGGCCTCCTGTTCGCGGAGCACCTCCTCGGTGGAGCCCAGCTCTATCGTCACGGGCGGCGGCGCCTCGGGCCGGGGCGCACCGAGGAGCAGGGCAAGCGCCCCGATGGTGAGCAGCAGCGCCACCAGCACCTGCGGGGTGGCGAGCGCCGCCAGCAGCCGCTGCCTCAACGCGTCCCCAGCGGACCGAACGACCCTTCGCTGAGCAGCTGATCCAGCGCCTCGGCCAGGCGTTCCGGCAGGCCGTCGGAGGCCAGGTCGGCGGCGGCGAACTCGAGCAGCATGCCGCGGCCGCCGGCTCCACCGAGCACCTGCAGGGGCGCGCCCGTGATCAGGTCGGTGCGGTAGCCGGCTATGGAGAAGAGCCGGCCGGCCAGGCCCTCGGCCGCGCGCCGGCCCACGTCGAGGTCGGTCACGAGGCCGAGGAGCAGGCGCCTACGCAGCTCGTCCGTACCGGCGTCGCGGAGTTCCGCGGCGGCGTTCTCCCGCACGGCCATCTCCAGGCTCTCCACGTTGGCGGCGTCGCCCAGGTAGTAGGCCCGGAACATGCCGAGGGGCAGGTCGGCAACGTGCAGCGAGACGAAGAGGTCGGCCCCGATGCCGGCGCGGGCGCGCTGGTCAACCTGCACGTCGTAGTCGCTGTCACGCGTGAGCGTAACGGACATGCCGCGGGCGCGCAGCGCCGTGGCCAGGCGCTCCACGAACGCAAGCGTGAGCGAAGCCTCGCTCCCGAAGCCGGCCGCGATCAGCCCTTGATCCACCCCGCCGTGGCCGGCGTCGAGCACGATGTGCGCGCGCTCCACGGGCGCGTCGCCGCCCTGGTGGAAGGTGACGTTGAGGCGGAAGCCGCGACCGTCCGGCACCGAGTACACCTCGTAGCGGGTGCCGGGCTCGAGCTGCACCCTCACCTCCGAGGCGCCGCCGCTACTGGCCGCGGAGGCGAAGGTGAACGCCTCGCCCTCCACGGGCGGCAGGCGCACCTCGATGTCCGTCCTGTCCAGGTAGATGTGCAGGGTGGAGAGCGGTTCGTTGAAGAACGTCGAGTAACGGACGGGGGCGGAGACGCTCAGCTCAAGTCGCTCGGTCCTGCCGCCGGTGCGCTGCAGGCCCGTGAGGCGACCGCGGGGTTGCACCACTAGCACGGTGTCGTCGCCGCTGATGTAGGTGACGCTGGCACCCAGCGCTTCGGCCACCGGCTTGACCGGCAGGAAGAGCTCGCCGTCCGACCACACGCCGGCCCCGCCGGGCACGGGCCGGCCGTCCAGCCAGATGGCGCCCGTGGAGCTCGCCTCGGCCGGATCGTTCACGATGAGCACCTGCAGCACGCGTCCGCCCGTCTCCAGCAGCACGAGCGACCTGCCGGCGTCCACCCCCATGGTGGCGCCGAGCGCCTGCGCCAGCGCCGCGCCGGAGGCGTAGCTGCTACCGGGCACCAGCGAGGTGGAGTTGCTGGTTATGACCCGGCCGTTGACCACCAGGTTGGACTGAGCGGCCGCCGCCTGTAGCAGCATGGCCAGCAGCAGGAGCGTGAAGCAAACGGCGCCACGGACCCGCGGCAGGTCGAGGTTCAGGCGCCGCCGCGCCGCGGGGCCGACCGGAGCTCGCCGCCCCGCCATCACTCCCGCCCGCTTCGCGCCATGGCGCGCTCGATCTCGCGCTTGGCGTCCTTGCGGGCGTCCTCGCTCCGCTTGTCGTGCTGCTTGCGGCCGCGGGCCAGAGCGATCTCCAGCTTGGCCCAGCCGCCCTTGAAGTAGAGGCTGAGCGGCACGACCGTCAGGCCCTTGCGCTCTAAGCCCTTTGTGAGTTCGAGGATCTCGCCCTTGTTCAGCAGCAGGCGGCGCCGCCGGGTCGGTTCGTGGTTGTTGTAGCTCGCCTCCTGGTAGACGGGGATGGTCATGCTCTCCACGTACACCTGACCATCGTGCACCCGCACGTAGGCCTCGGCGAGCGAGCCGCCGCCTTGGCGCAGCGACTTGACCTCGCTGCCGGTCAGTTCCAGGCCGGCCTCGAAGCGTTCGAGCAGTTCGTAATCGTGAGACGCGCGTCTGTTACGTAGCATCAGGATCTCCGGCGGTAATGATAGCCCCTCACTCCAGCAGCGCCCCAACGTCCTGGGGGTCCACGTCCACCACCAGCCTGGCGCCGGGGTAGGAGCGCGGCAGGGCGCCGAGCAGCGTCTCCAGCCGCGCGTCGTCGGCGGCCCGCACCAGCACGTGGAAGACGTAACGCCCGCGGAGCCGCTCCACCGGGGCGCTGGCCGGCCCCAGGATCTCCTCCTCGGTGGCCCCGGCGGTGATGAGCGAGTCGGCGCCGCGCTGCGCGGCGTTCAGCGCGCTGGCCCGGTCACGCGCCGTGAACTGCAGCTTGGCGAGGATGGTGAACGGCGGGTAGCCGAAGCGCTTGCGCCTCTCCAGCTGTTGACCCAGGAGCGCCTCGAGGGCGGCCTCCGGCTCCTCGGCGGCGAGCGCCTGGAGCAGCTCGTGCTCGGGCGCGTGGCTCTGCACCACTACCAGGGGCCGCCTCTGCCCGCTGAGCTCCACGAGGCGCAGGAGCGTGCGCGTGGTCTCCTCCTCCGCCCGGAAGTCGGCGGCGGACAGGTGGGTGTCGAAGTGGGTGACACCCACCAGCGAGAGCTGGGGTAACGGCTGCAGGCCGAGCAGGGCCACGGTGCCCACCACCACGCCCGGCTCCCCCTCGTAGAGGGAGTTCAGCTCGTCGCGCCGGTCCTTGTCGTAGCGCAGGACGGGCAGGCCGTCCAGGACCTTGCCGAGCTGCGAGGCTATCCACTGCGTGCCCGCCCCGCGCAGGGCGCCCAGGTCGGTGCCGCCGCAGTCGGGGCAGCGCTCGGTCTGACGCTCCTCGTGCCCGCACTGGTGGCAGAGCAGGCGCGACTCCTGCCGGTGGAACCTGAGCGTGAGGTCGCAGTTGGGGCAAGGCGCCTGCCAGCCGCAGTTCAGGCAGCCGAAGGCGCCCGAGAAGCCGCGCCTGGGGGCCAGGATCACGGCCTGCCTACCGCGCTCCGCCACCTGTTTGAGGGTCCGCAGCAGGTCCGGGTGCACGGGCCAGTTGCCGCCCTCGTTGAGGTCGGCCACGTGCAGGCGCATGCGCGGCAGCGGCAGGCGCTCCACGCGCGTGGTAGCCACGTTGACCGCCAGGTCCGGGCTCGGCGCCACGTCCGACAGCGTGAGCGGTACCCGCTCCGCCCGCGCCAGCAGCCTGGCGGCCTTGGGCAGGAGGAGCCGGGCACCGTGCTGCAGCTTGTAGGCAGCGCTGCCGGCCTCTAGCAGGATCACGCGGCCGAGGTCGTTCAGGGGCGCGAGGAGCGCTAGATAGGTGCCCACCAGCACCTGCGGCCCGGCCGAGCGGAGCTCGCTCCAGAGCCGCACGCGCTGCTCGTCGCTGGCGTCGCCGGTGAGGAGCGACACGGGCACCTCGTTCGCCAGGAGTGACGCCGTGCTGGTGGCCTGCGCCTGCTCGGGGGCTAACAGCAGCACCGACCTGCCCTCCGCCAGGTCGGCGCGCATGAGCGCAAGAAGCGCGGCCAGGCGCTCCAGCCGCGTGCCGCCCACGACCGCGCTGTCCTCTTCCCCGGCCGCGGTTCTCTCACCGCCAGTGGGCACCAGATCGGAACCCACCCGCGGCAGCCGCGCCTCGGTAGGCGGTGGCGACGGCAGGGGCGGCTCCGGCGCCGGCAGCTCCTCGTAGCCGATGTAGCACTTGGTGACCAGGCTCCTGACGCTGCTCTCGGACACGTCGGCGTCACGCGCCAGCTGCGCCGCGCTGGGGCAGCTGCCCACCTCGGTCAGGTACGCCAGCGCCTTGCGCTGCGGTGCGCGGCGAGCGCCGTCCAG
>CAZPWN010000189.1:0-4042 GCA_964590475.1 uncultured bacterium
TCCTGCAGGAGGATGGAGCTCTCGTCGCCCACCACCAGGCGGTGGGTGCTGGGCCTGCCCTCGTGGCCGGCCACGCGCACGTCCTCGCCTATCAGGCTGGCCTGGATGCGCGGCCCCACGCCCTCGATGGTGGTGCGGGCGCCGACCACCGAGTACTCGATCTCGCAGTCGCGGATGATGCTGCCTTCGCCGATGGAGGTGAAGGGGCCGATGTAGGCGCCCTCCACGCGGGCGCCCGGCCCTATGAGCGCGGGACCGAAGATGGTGGTGTCGCTCACCACGGCGCCCTCGCCCACCACCACCTCGCCCACGAGCTGGGAGCCCTCTACGCTGCCCTTCACGTCGCGCTTGGCGCGCATGAGCAGCAGGCGGTTGGCGTCCAGGATGTCTTCGGGCTTGCCGGTGTCCTTCCACCAGCCCCGCACCTCCACGGGCGCCACGGGCTCGCCCGCCTCTATCAGGCGCTGGATGGCGTCGGTGATCTGGTACTCGCCCTTGGCGCCGGGCTCCAGGCCCTCGATCATGTCGTGGATCTTCCTGTCGAACACGTAGACGCCGGCGATGGCGAGCGTGCTCGGCGGGTCGGCCGGCTTCTCGATCAGGTTGGTTATGCGGTCGCCCTCCACGGCGGCCACCCCGAGCGACTTGGCGGCCTCGTAACTCACGGGCACCAGGGCCATCACGGCGCTGTGCCGGCCCTCCTCGAAGCGCTTCACGAAGTCCACGATGCCGTGCTCGAAGAGGTTGTCGGAGAGGTACATGACGAACGGATCGTCGCCCAGGAAGTCGCGCGACACCTCGACCGCGTGCGCCAGCCCCTTGGGGGGGTTCTGCTGGATGAACTCGAAGTTCACGTCCGGGTAGTTCTCCAGCGTCTCCCTGATCGACTTGACCGTCAGGTAACTGACGACCACGCCGATGTCGCGCACGCCCGCCTCCACGAGGTTATCGACCGCGTGGTGGATGAGCGGCTTGTTCGCCACCGCGATGGTGGGCTTGGGCTTGAGGCTGGTGATCGGGCGGAGGCGCGTGCCTAGGCCCGCCGCCAGGATTAGTCCCTTCATCTGTAACCCTCGAATCTGCAAGTAGTGAGAGACCCCGCCAGCGCCAGCTGCCTTACGGGGGCGCCCGTCCGTCACGGATGGTCTCTGCCCCGAAGATACCGTGAGGGCAGCCGTTCCCCAGCGCAAGTGCACGCTGGGGAGCACAACGTTGGCGCGCTCACCGGTACCATGGACCCATGGAAAGCGAATCCAACATCCGCCTCGCCGTGAACATGGATCAGGAAGCCGTGACCCGCATACGGTGGCAGGCCGACGACTCCCCCGAGCCCGGACTCAACGAAGCCGGCGCCATGATCCTCGCCCTGTGGGACCCGGAGCAGCGCAACGCGCTCCGCATAGACCTGTGGGTCAAGCAGATGACGGTGGACGACATGAACGACTTCTTCTTCCAGACCCTGCTGTCGCTGGCGGACACCTACTCCCGCGCCACCAACGACCCCGACCTGGCGAGCGAGATCAAGCTCTTCGCACGCGATTTCGCTGAGCGGGCCTCGCAGAAGGCGCACGCGCAGGCGCGGGGGCAGGGGCGCGTTAGCTGAAGGTGGCCGGCTGAGGACGCCGGAAGGGTGGAAAGCGCGCTAAGCTCGGTCTATATCAAGGCAACGGGCCCGCAGACGGGCCCCCGGCGTACTCGATTACCTTCCGATAGGAGGGAAGGATGAGCATCAAGATCGCCACAGCCCCGCCCGGACCGGGCAGGCTAGAGCTTGGCCGCACCGTCCCGTCGCTCTTGGACGAGGCGGTAAGGGAGAGACCCAACGAGCGCGCCTTCAACCAGCGCGACGGCAGGGGTGGCTGGCGCACCTGGTCCGTGGCGGAGTTCGCCAGTCAGTCCGAGGAGTTGGCCCTCGGGTTGCGCGGCGCCGGCCTGGAGCCGGGCGCGAGCGTGGCGCTCTTCACCCGCAGCGACATGAGCTTCGTGATCGGCGACATGGGCTGCCTCATAGCCGGCCTGGTCGGCGTGCCCATCTACCTCACCCACACGGACACGAACATCAGGCACATCCTCTCCGAGAGCGGCGCGCAGGCCGTGCTCGTCACGGACCGGGAGCTCCTCACGCGCCTGGAGCGCCTGGCGGCCGACATGCCCGAGGTGAAGCTGCTGGCGGTGTTCGACGAGCACGCGCTGGACGGCTACGAAGCTGGCCCCGAGTGGAACGGCCGGCGCGTCACCAGCTACGGGCAGCTCATGGCGGAGGGCGCGGAGCTGCGCCTGGCTGAGCCCGACCGCATAGAGCGCTACAAGCGGGAACTGGTGGCCACGGACATGTGCACCATCATCTACACCTCGGGCACCACCGGCCGGCCCAAGGGCGTGATGCTGAGCCACCAGAACTTGAGCAGCAACGCCATCGCGTCGCTCACGAGCATGCCCGAGTACAGGTTCGGCGACGAGGAGACGGTCCTCACCTTCCTGCCCCTCTCGCACATCTTCGCGCGCACCCTGCAGTACGCCAACATGTGGTACGCCTCCTCCATCTACTACGGCACGCCGGACACCGTGCGGCAGGACCTCCAGGACGTGCGGCCCACGTTCATGGCGGCGGTGCCACGCGTGCTGGAGAAGTCGTGGGAGCGCATGCAGGCCGCGGGCGACGACCTCACGGGCTTCAAGCGCAGCCTCTACCGGCGCGCCCTCAAGTTCGCCGGCGAGTACGACGTGACGGCCCCCGGCAACGGCTTCGGCGGCTTCGAGCGGGGGCTGCTCGACCGGCTCGTGTACTCCAAGTGGCGCGAGGCGCTGGGCGGCAGGCTGCGCATGATCATCGTGGGCGGCGCCGCGCTGCGGCCCGAACTGGTGAACATCCTGGGCGCCGCAGACATAGAGGTGCTGCAGGGCTTCGGTCTCACGGAGACCAGCCCGGTCATGTCGTTCAACCGGCCCGGCCGCAACCGCCCGGGCACGGTGGGCGAGGCCATCGTCGGCAGCGAGATCGGCATCTCGGAGGACGGCGAGATCCTGGCGCGCGGTCCCTTCGTCATGCTCGGCTACTACCAGCGTCCGGACGAGACGGCGGAGGTGATGGACGAGGAGGGCTGGTTCCACACGGGGGACCTGGGCCGCCTAGACGACGACGGCTATCTCAGCATCACCGGGCGCCTCAAGTACCTCTTCAAGCTCTCCACCGGCAAGTACGTCATGCCGCAGCCGCTAACGGATCAGCTGGAGGCCGACCCCCTGATAGACACCGCCATCGTGGTGGGCTCCGGGCAGAAGTACTGCACGGCCCTCATCTTCCTGTCGAGCGACGCCCTCATGGAGCGCTACGGCCGGGCGGACGCCACCGTGTTGGGCGACAGGGCGCTGGAGCGGGACCTGCAGGAGGCCATCGCTACCGCCAACAGCGACATGCCCCACTGGTCCACCATCAAGAAGGCGGCGGTGGTGACGGACGTGCTGACCATGGAGAGCGGCGAGGTGACGCCCAAACTCAGCGTCAAGCGCGAGGCCGTGCTGGAGCGCTACCAGCACGTGATGGACGCGCTCTACGCCGAGAGCGCGGCGCCCGAGGGGGCGCGGTTCGTCAGTCTGGACTGAGGCGGGGGCTACCCGCCGCTTCGGTTCTCGCCGTCGAGCGTAAGTAGCGGGCCGTAGAGGTCCGGCCGCCGGTCGCGGAAGAAGCCCCAGCCCGCGCGGGCGTTCTGCGCCTCGCTGTAGTCGAGGTCCGCGTAGATGACGGTCTCGGACTCCTCGTCGGCCTCCGCCAGGTAATCGCCCGAGTAGTCGGCTATGAACGAGCTGCCGTAGAAGCGCGCGCTACCCTCGGTGCCCACCCGGTTGGAGGCGGCCAGGTACGTCACGTTGGAGACGGCGTGGCCGATCATGGCGCGGCGCCACATGCGGTTGGTCTCAAGCGCGCCGGCCTCGATGGGCTCGCTGCCGATGGCGGTGGGGTAGAGCAGCAGGTCCGCCCCCTTGAGCGCCATGATGCGCGCCGCCTCGGGGAACCACTGGTCCCAGCAGATGCCCACGCCGA
>CAZPWN010000190.1:0-1492 GCA_964590475.1 uncultured bacterium
CCGCCGAACTCCACGCGTGCGCTGGTGCCCCGCGCGGCCGTGGACCTGTCCAGCAGCCGCCGCACGCGCAGGAGGAACTCCGGCAGGTGGAACGGCTTGGCCAGGTAGTCGTCGCCGCCCGCCTCGAGGCCGGCCACGCGCTCCTCGGGGCGCCCCTTGGCGGAGAGGAACAGCACCGGCGTGTCGAACCCCGCCGCGCGCTGCTCGCGGCAGAGCGTGTAACCGTCCTTGTGCGGCAGCATCACGTCCAGCACCACCAGGTCGGGCTGTTCGCTGCGCCAGGCCGCCGCTCC
The DNA here is from genome assembly GCA_964590475.1 of uncultured bacterium. Taxonomy (GTDB): domain Bacteria; phylum Deinococcota; class Deinococci; order Deinococcales; family Trueperaceae; genus JAAYYF01. The sequence continues at coordinate 294 of CAZPWN010000190.1, forward strand.
GGCGCGGCCGTCGCCCGCGTGGGTGACCTCGTGACCCTCCGCCTCGAGGTTGTCGGCCAGGGCGGCCGCCAGCGCCGCCTCGTCCTCCACTATCAGCACGCGCGTGCCCGTCAACTGAGCGCTCCCACCGGGGCGCCCGGGGCCGCCACGGCGTCAGTGGATGAAAGGGGCAGGAGGACCGTAACGAGCGTGCCGCCGGCCGCGCCACCACTCAGGCGGATGCGGCCTCCCAGCGAGTCAACCGCGCGGCGCACCAGGTAGAGGCCGAGCCCCAACCCGGGGGAGCTGCGCGTGAGTTCGCTACCCACCCGGTAGAAGCGCTCCAGCACCTTCGTGCGTTCGCCTTCCGGGATGCCGCTGCCGCTATCCTCCACGCCCAGGCTCGCCCACCGACCCTCGCTGCCGAGCCGCACGACGACGCTCTTCTGCGCTTCCGGCGAGTACTTGATGGCGTTGTCGAGCAGGTTCTCGAGCATCAGTGCTACTTCCTCAGGGGAGACGTTCACCACCAGCGGCGTCCGCGCTTCGATGAGCTCCACCTCGGCGCCGCGAGCCTCCAGCACGGGCTGCGCGCGCTCCAGGACGGCCCCGACGAGAGCCTGCAGGTCGTGGTCGGCGCGCCTGTTAGCCGGCGCCTCGTCCTCCAGGCGCGCGGTGGCCAGCACCTGCTGGCCGGTACGGTCCAGCCTGTCGACCTCCGTGCCCATGCGGGTGAGGTACTCCTGCGCCTTCGCCTTGGGCAGGTCACGCAGCTGCATCGTCTCGATCAGCAGTCTGAGGGTGCTGATGGGCGTCTTGTACTCGTGCCCGATGGCGTCCAGGAAGTTGCTCTGACGCCGTTTCAGCTCGCGCTCCAGCCGGAGGTTGCGGGCGATGATGAAGAGCCCCAGCATCACGACCAGCACGAAGAAGGGTCCCTCGAAGGCGAACATGCGGACCACGCTGCGGTGCTCGGCCAGGTACTCCTCGAAGGCCTGCTCGTCGAGCACCACGCTGTTACCGGAAGCGGCCAGCCGCAGGTGCGGTTGCCCTTCGAGCAGGCCGCGCACCTGCTCCGCCGCGCCCAGTTCCAGGAGAGTGGTCAGGCTCAGCGCCTCGCGCTGCAAGCTCTCCACCTTGGTGCGGTTCACGGACTCCACGAACTCGGCCTGGAAGTAGATCCACCACGACATCTGGGCCGTGACGAACGCGATGATGAC
>CAZPWN010000190.1:1592-4004 GCA_964590475.1 uncultured bacterium
GTCATCCTGTCTCAGGCGCTCTTCTGAACGCAGCTCATCCTCGGATGCGCTAACTTTATGCCCATGTGGTCACGAGTAAAGCCTCTGATAGCCGCACTACTTACGCTAACGTTCCTGTCGACCGCCTTCGCGCAGGGCGCCATCGCCGATCTGCTTCCCGACACCACCGTGCTGGCGGTGGAACTGGAGCCCCAGCAGTTCGACCCGGCGGCGCTGCACGGGCTCCTGGCCGAACTGGATACTACCGATGCGGAACGCGTGTGGGGCGAGTACGCGCAGCTGCTTAGTAGCTTCGCCGACTCCTCGCCGTTCGACTCCAGTTCCGTGAAGCAAGAGCTGGACGCCCTGCGCGAGGAGTTCATCGAGGAGTGCCCCGCCTTGTGGGAGGCCGCCGAGGCGGCGAGTGCCCGGGAGTGGTCCGCCGGACTGGGCGTCAGCATCTCGCGCTTCGATCCGGAGCCCGACCTACTCTTCGTGGCGCGCGCCGCTAGTAGGACGGACAGCGCCCGGGTCCTTGCCGGCCTTGTGTCTTGCTTCGACGGCCGGCGGTACGGGGTGGAAGGCGACACTGCCATCTACCTATTCGCGGACGGTAGCGAGCTGCCGCTGCTGGTGGCGGAGGCGCGGGGCGCCCTGGTGGCTTCGTCCGACCCCGACCTGCTGCGCGGCGCCCTCCGCCGCGCCGGCGGTTCTGGTGAGCCGTCGCTGGCCAGCACCCGCATCGCGGGTTACTCGGCCCAGCTCGAACCCGCCGGCTTCAAGATGACCCTCAACCTGGAGGCGGTGGCCGAAGTCCTGTCCGTGCTGCGCAGCGCGGTGCCGCCCGAGGCGGCCCAGCTGTTCGACAGGTTCAGCACCACCCTGCGCGTGGTCAACGGCGTGGCTTGGGCCGTGAGCGTAGAAAAAGACGGGCTCGAGATCAACTCCGTGTCCGCCTGGGACGCCTCCCTGGCCGCTAGCGAGGGTGAGGACGCCCTCTTGGCGCTGCTCTCCTGCGAGGAGTGCGCCCTCGCCAGCTCGTTCTACCCGGTGAACGCGGTCGCCGTAAGTGGAGGCGCGTTCCCCCTCGAAACGCTCGTGGAGTGGCTGGATAGCTGGCTAGCCGACCTGGCGGCTGCGGGCATCATCCAGACGCCGGTCGAACTGAGCGTGCGGAGCATCTTCGCGGAGGCCACCGGTGTCGACCTCGACACTGCGCTGCTGGGCTGGTTCGGCGGCTCGTACCAGCAGTACACGACGGACGTCTACGACACCGACCTGACCGACTGGCTGATGGGCCTGCCGAGCGTGACCGTCATGGAGGTCACCTCCGAGGAGGCCGCCTGGCGCGGCGTCAGGTCGTGGCTCGACATCGCGTCACGGGTGGACGGCTACGCCGCCCGCGTGATGAGGGAGATGGGCGAAGCGGACGCCGCGCCCGGCTTCGAGGACGTGGTGTCGGTACGCGAGCTCAACTACCAGGGCGTGGACTATCTGCGGGTGCGCTCCGCCCCGAACGTGGACCTCGGAATGGCTGTTCTCAACGGTCACCTGGTCATCGGCGCGCCCACCTCCAGCCTGCTCGAGGCCATAGATGACGGCCGGATCGGCGCGCCCATAGTGGACCGCGCCGCGCGGCTCACCGACCTGGCTGGCCTGGGTGAGGCGCTGCAGAGCGGCAACCTCGTCGGCTACTCGGTGGTGAACACACCGGCTTTCCTGCAGGGGCTCGCCCGGCTGGCCGAGCTGGGGTCCACCTGGACGGCTTCGGGGCTGTGGCTCGCCGGTCAAGCCGCCGCCGGGTACGACGGGGCCGCGGGCACCAGCGTCACGCCGCCGACCTACGACGATGCGCTCGTACTCACCGACCTGCTGGTCGAGGCGCTGGAGTTGCTGGCGGAGAAGGTGGGGATGACCGTGGGCACGTCGACCACCGAAGACGGCGCAAGGTGGAGCAGTTGGCGCCTGACGCTGGTCGACTGAACGATCTAGCTACCCAGCGGAGGGGCCGCGCATGTGAAGCTGCGCGGCCCCTTCTTCGCCTTAGCGGTGGGTTGGGAGGCCTTCCACGCGGGCGGATGCGAGCGCGTCCGCTCTCTAAACGTGCCCGAACTTCTCCAGCATCTCCTGGGTGGTCATGCCCTTCTCGGCCAGCTGCCGGGCCTCCTCCTCCATGCGCACGATGGCTTCCGCCCGCTCTAGGACCTGCACCACGTCTGCTGCGGCGATGACGACGACGCCGTCCTCGTCGCCGAAGACGAAGTCGTCCTTCTCCACCCTCACCGTGCCGCCGCCTGCGCCGCGGATCTCGACCGGCTCGCCGTGGCTGCTCACGCGCCAGCGGCCCACCGACTGCACGGGGCTCACGTAGCGGGCGAACACGGGGAAGCCGGTGCCGGATATGACGGACAGGTCGCGGAAACCGCCGTCCAC
>CAZPWN010000191.1:0-3985 GCA_964590475.1 uncultured bacterium
ATGAAGATGTCTTCGACCGAGGCGAAGGTCGTTCCGGCGGGTGCGGCTTCGGCGGCCTCGGTGGTAGCAGCGCTTGTGCCGGGTGCGTCGGCTTCCGAGCCAGCGGCATCCTGTCCAGCGGGCGCGCCATCTTCTCCGGTTGCGGCGCCTTGGGCGGCGGGCGCACCGGCCGCGATCCAGTCGCGGATGAGGGAGATCTGCGCGTCGTCCAGGAACGGCGGGCCGGTGAGGGGCATGCGGGGTTGGCTGCGACCCTCGATGCGCTTCACGAGCTCGCTCTCCTCCGGGTCGCCGGGCAGCACGACGGCACCGCGCGAGGAGCCGGACATGATGCCCTCGTACGAGTCGAGGCGCAGGCCGACCGGTGCTCCGTCGCCGCTGTGGCACATGACGCAGCGGGCTTCGAAGATGACCGCGACATCCTCGTACGAAGGCGTGGCCGGCGCCTGGGCGAACGCTGCGGTGAGGAGGGAGCCGCAGACGGCAGAGAGGAGAAGCCCCGTGCGTTTGCGGGCGGGGCTCTTGTGGTGGGACGCCGCCTCGGGGCCTCCGAGGCGGGGCGCCCGGGCGGACGTCACGCCTACCTCTAGGTTGTGCATGGCACATCTTAGGGGTTCGTCGGGCAGTCGTGCGCTCGGATGACTTCCCTTGGCCCAGCCGGCTTGGCTGAGTGAGCTACGCGATCTCGGCCGCGACCTCCCAGACATGCCCGGAAGGATCCGCGAAGGCCGCCGTACGCCGACCCCACGGCCGGTCGATGGGGCCGTTCAGGAGCTCCACACCGCGGTCTCGTAGCACCGAACAGGCGGCGTCGACGTCGGGCACCCTGATGGTCAGCATGAAGCGCGAGCCGGCTTCCGCAGGAGCGACTCGGGCGGGTTCAACCAATTCGGGGGCATTGGCAACCTTTAGCAGGTTCACCATCAGGCCGCCGAACTTCAGGAAGCACGAATCGTCGTCCTCGTAAACGACGTCCGCTTGGAAGACGGACCCGTAGAACTCCTTCGCTCCAGCCAGGTCGTCGACGAACAGGGTCAGCACTTCTATCTCATCGAACATCTTCGCTCCTTAAGCGTCAGGGCAGCGGCCCGACCAGCTTCCACTCAGTCTGCCACTGCGCGCCGTCCTTTATGTTCAGGCTGATGTTCAGGGCTCCCATCCCTTCGAGCGCCCGCGCCATGATGACTTGCCAGATCGGAAAGCCACTGTTACACTTTCCATCATGGAAACCAACTCGCGCTCCCCCGACGCCACCGCCGATTCTTCGCGCCCCGGTAACGCCTCGGGCCTCCTCGATGAGCTGGCAACCGATCGCGCCGTGCTGGCCGACCGCTTGGCGGCGCCCGCGTGGCTATATCCAGCCTTCGGCGTTCTAACCGCGATCTACGTCGCCTCTCCACTCTTCGGACCTGGCCCGGGCAGGCGCGCCATCGCCGGAATCGCCATCGCTGCCACGTTCCTGCTCGTCTGGGGCTACCGACGCCTCTCCGGCGTCAGGGTGCTGCGCGCCGGGGCACCGGCCCGGCTCACCCTCGTCCTCCTGTTCTTGGCCACGCTGCTCCTGCTGAGCGTGTCCCTGGGCTTGGCCTCCTTCGGCCTGACCTGGTGGATCGTCCTGCCAGCCCTGGCGAGCTTCGGGCTCACGGTGGCCCTCGGGCGGCTGTTCGACCGGCAGTACAGGCAGAAGGTGCGCAGTGGGGGCTGACCATCAGTTCAACGAGACCATCCACGCCCCGATCAGGCTGCGGATCTGCGGTCTGCTGCGCTCGGTGGACGAGATCGACTTCGCCGTGCTGCGCGAGGCCCTCGACATCAGCGACGCCAACCTGTCGAAACACCTCAAGGTGCTGGCCGAGGCCGGGTACGTCAAGACAGCGAAACGCGCCTCGACCGCTCGGACGGATTCACGGCGCCTCACCTGGGTGAAGCTGACCGCCTCGGGCCGCGAGGCCTTCGACGCGCACGTAGAAGAACTGCGGAAGATAGCCGCAGGCGTCGTAGCCCAAGCAGGCCACTCCGTTAGGCCCTCCTAGGCGTCAGGGCAGCGGCCCGACCAGCTTCCACCCGGTCTGCCACTGCGCGCCGTCCTTCATGTTCAGGCTGATGTTGAGCGCGCCCATACCCTCGAGCGCCCGCGCCATCGCGAGGGGGCCGACGTCGACGGGGCGGAAGCCTAGCGACTCCACGAACTCGAGCACCTTGCGCTTGGCCTCGTCGTCGTCCGCCGCGACGAAGCCGTCCAGTTGCACGCCGTCGACCTCGGGCGAGTCCTGGTTGCCGGCGAAGATGGTGTTGATCGCCTTGACGACCTTCGCGCCGCGCGTCATCTCCTGGATCTTCTCGGCGTTCGATGGGGCGCCCAGCTGGTCGGCCGAGAAGTGGTTGGTGACGTCGACGAGCACCTTGCCGCTAAGGCCGTCGCCCACCTCCTGCACGATTGCGTCCACGGCCTCGAACGGCACGGCCAGGATGACGATCTCGGCGGCGTTCACGACCTCGGTGTTGTCGCCCGCGGTTCCCCCCACCTCGCTGGCGACCTTCTTCTCCTCCCCGTCGTCCGAGCTGATGTGCACGCTGTGGTTCGCCCGGGCGCTTGCGCGCGCGAGGGCCGCTCCGACGTCTCCGGCTCCGATGATCCCGATCCGCATGGTCGTACCTCCTGGTGGGTTCCGTGCGGCCCGCAGTCAGGGCCGCGTCGGTCGTAGGATGCGCGACTTCGGTGCTGCGGGGTGCAAGGGGGACGACTACCGGCCGAAACGATCGGGGTGGTTCTCATCAGCGCCGAGTCGGCGGTGCCTTTGGTGTTTCAGCGGCTGGAGAGCGGTCAGAATGCACGCCGGAGTGCAGCGAGGAGCGCACGGTGATCGCTACCGAAGCCGTCCAGTTCGGTCACGACGCGGAAGCCGAGGAACTCCCATTCGTCGGTGGCCAGCACCCGGTCTATGGGCGAACCCAGAAGCGGGGGAAGCTGCGACGGCCATGTGCCAACTGCAGCGCTCCCCGTGATCCTCGCGCCGTCCAGGCAGGCGCCCAGGTCGGCGCCTGCGTCGTGCAGGCCCGCGAAGTGCTCGAGAGTCGCGTTGAAGTCGCCTGCCATGATGACCTCCCCTTCCCTGCACCGTTCCGCCAGCCACGCCAGCCCCGTCCGCCAAGCCACCATTCCTCCGGGGAGCGGGGGAACCGGATGTGCCGCGATCAACGTGGGGCCATTACCACTTGTGGGTCGCGCCACCACACTGGGGGCTCGCGGTGTGGAACCGGCAGCCTCGTAGAGCTCGTACTCACCCAGCGACCAGCTCACCAGCAGAGCCGTCGCTCGCGCCAGGTTGGTCTCGTGGAACGCGAGGCTGAACACTTGGACCGGACGCCCGGCATCGCCCATGAGCCGCGCGACCGCGTCCGCCGTGGCGCGGCTCGTCTCGGGGAGCGCCAACACGTGCACGTCACGCTCGAGCGCGAAACGAGCGATCACGTCGGCTCCGGGAGCATCCTTGAGGGTGTTCCAGGCCAGGACCCTGAGGTCGCCCGTGCGCAGTTCCATCGCGGGCGCAGCGCCGAGGCCGCGACTCGCGATGACTGCCACGTTGAGAGCCGCCACCGTGATGAACACGATGGCCATCAGGCCGCCGAACCTCCGGTTAGCCCGTGAGCCGAGCGCAAGGCCACCTGCCAGTAACGCGGCGCTCAAGGCGGCCGGCACCAGCGGACCGCGCAGCGCCGTGAGCTGCGCTATTACCAGCGTCCGTTGCAGTCCCAGCGCTTGGGGCCACGTCGCCAGCAGGAGAAGCGCCAAGCCGCCGAGCGCAGCTACGCGCAGGATGAGAGTTCGGTTCATGGGTCTCTCGAGACTATAGCGAGGCACCACGCCTGCGCCTACTACTTTGGTAGGGCACCGACTACCGCCGACGAGGCATGCGCCCACCACATGAAGCGACGTACCGTGAGATCGAGAAGGTTAGCCGACGGAGGCATCTGATGATCGACA
>CAZPWN010000192.1:0-3930 GCA_964590475.1 uncultured bacterium
CGGATCTCGCCGTTCTCCAGCACGTAGGCGCGGTCGGCTATCCGCAGCGAGCTGCGCACGTTCTGCTCCACGAGCAGGATGCTCATGCCCTCCTCGCGGATCTGCTCCAGCGCCCGGAAGACGGTGGCGGAGAGGGCGGGGGAGAGGCCGATGCTCGGCTCGTCCACCAGCAGCACCTGCGGGTCGCTCATGATGGCGCGGCCTATGGCCAGCATCTGGCCCTCGCCGCCCGAGAGCGTGCCCGCCAGCTGCGACCTGCGCTCCGCCAGGCGCGGGAAGAGCTCGAAGACGTACTCCGCGTTGCGCTTGCTGCTCTGCCTGGCGTGGGGCAGGTATTCGGCGCCGCTGTAGAGGTTCTCGCGCACGGTCATGAGGGGGAAGAGCTGCCGCCCCTCCGGCACGTGGCCCACCCCGGTCCGCACGATCTTGGCGGGCGACAGGCCCGCCAGCGAACTGCCCAGCGCGGTCACGCTGCCGGCGCGGGTGGGGAGGATGCCGCTGATGGCGCGGAGCAGCGTGGTCTTGCCGGCGCCGTTGGCGCCGATGATGGACACGAGCTCGCCCTTGTTCACGTGCAGGTCCACGTCCCACAGCACGTTGATCTTGCCGTAGCCGGCGCGCAGCGACCTGACCTCCAGCACGGTCTCCTTGCCGCTCATCAGCCCACCTCCTCTTCACCCAGGTAAGCCTCGATGACCTTCGGGTCGGAGGTCACCTCCGCGTAGGTGCCGCGCGCCAGCTCGCGGCCGTAGTCCATGACCAGCACGCGGTCCGCCAGGTCGCGCACCACGGGCATCACGTGCTCGATGAAGATCACGGTCACCCCGTTTTCGCGCACGCTCTTCACCACCTCGATGACCTCCCGCGACTCCGCGGGGCGCAGGCCCGCCATGACCTCGTCGAGCAGCAGCACGCGCGGCGCGGTGGCGAGCGCGCGGGCCACCTCCAGCCGCTTGTCCTGCAGCAGGTTCAGGTCCTCGGCGGGCGTGTGGCGCGCGTCCTCCAGGTTGGTCAGCGCTATGGCCGTGTCGGCGCGCCTGCGGGCCTCGGCCGCGCTGATGTTCTCGCCCCCGAAGAGCGCGCCCACCATGACGTTGTCGTCCACGGTCATCTCGGGGAACGGCTGCACCACCTGGAAGGCGCGCCCCAGCCCCAGGTGGCAGCGCCTGTGCGAAGGCAGCTTGGTGATGTCCACGCCGTCCAGGATCACGCGTCCCGTGGTGGGCTCTAGCAGCCCCGACAGCAGGTTGAGGGTGGTGGTCTTGCCGGCCCCGTTGGGGCCGATGATGGCGAAGATCTCGCCCTCGTTGACCTCGAACGACAGGTCGCTCACGGCGGCCAGACCGCCGAAGCGGCGGCCCAGGCCTTCGGCGCTGAGTACGGTTCTAGCCATCCTTGGCACCTCCCTCCCCGCGGTCGTCAGGAGTGCGGTCCCGCCTAGTTAGGCGCTTGAACAGGCCGACCAAGCCGCGCGGCATGAAGAGGATGGACACCACCAGCACCACCCCGTAGGCCACCATGTAGCCGTCGGACAGCATGCGCTTGAACGTCTCCTCCACGCCCGACAGCACGCCGGCGGCCAGGATGGGGCCGACCGTGGTGTAGAGGCCGCCGAAGATGGGGGTCACGAGCGCCAGCACCGTGGTGTGCACGGAGAAGGTGATGTCCGGGTTCACGCTGCCGAAACGGTGCCCCTCGATGGCGCCGAGCATGCCCACGAGGAAGCTGGAGAGCACGAAGGCGGTGAGCTTGTAGCGCGCCGGGTTCACGCCCATGACGCCGGCGACGAACTCGTTGGTGCGGATGGCGGTGAAGGCGTGCCGCAGGCGCGAGTTCTGCATGAGCAGCGAGACGACGATGGTCAGCAGCAACAGCCCGACGTAGACCCAGAAGTAGCCCTGGTTGCGCAGGAAGGCCACCTCCCACCGCTCCATCTCGCCCGCCACGAAGGTGGGCCTGAAGAGCGGTGGCAGGTTGGTGCCGACGGTGCCGCCCGTTATGGCGGGAGGCATGATCTGCACGACGGTCTTGAGTACCTCGGTGAACGCCAGCGAGGCTATGGCGAAGTAGATGCCGTAGAGCCTGAGCGTGGCCGAACCGAGTACGAGCGCCAGCAGGGCCGCGATGATGCCCGCGGCCGGGAGGCTGAACCACATGTTGACGTTGGTGAGTTTCAGCAGCACGGCCGCCGTATAGGCGCCCGAGCCGTAGAAGGCGGCGTGCGCCAGGGAGAGCTGGCCCGTGCGGGCCACGATGTCCCAGGTGAGCGCCAGGATGGCGAGCGCCACGGCCTTGATGCCCAAGCTGAGGTAGCTGACGGACGCCTGTCCGAACATGGAGCGCAGGATGCTGGGCGCCAGGATGAGCGCCGCGGCGAAGAGCACGAGAAGGACGACCGCGAGCCAGTGGCGGCTGGCCGGGCGGCTCCGCCCTTGTGGCGTTCGGGTTGCCACGGGCGCCTGAACCTGGGGAGCCGCGCCCGGCTGCTTGCGGCTCACAGTTTCCTCCAGGAGCGGTAGACGAGGGTGCCGAAGATGATGGCGAAGAAGACGGCGGTACGCAGTGAGTCGCCGTTGGGCAGCATGGTGGCCACCAGCGACTCGGCCACCGCCACCACCAGCGAAGCCGTGACGATGCCGCGGATGTTGCCCAGGCCCGCCAGCACCACGATGGCGAACGCCTTGAGGGTGAACGCCAGGCCCACCGTGGGGGTGGGCGACTGGATGACGGCGATCATCACGCCGCCGATGCCGGCCAGCAGGGCCGACAGCGCGAACGCTACGAGATAGACGCGGTTGACCTCCAGGCCCACGAGCCCGGCGCCGATGCGGTTCTGCGCCACGGCGCGCATGGCGCGCCCGAGCGGCGTGCGCGCGAGCATGTAGTAGAGGCCACCGACCAGTAGTACCGAGATGACGAAGCTGCCGAGCGGCACGAGCCCGATGCTGACGTTGCCGAACTGCAGGCCGACGGCGCGGTAGGACACCGCGCCGATCGACCGGGGGTCGCCGCCCCAGATACCGAGAGCCAGGTTCTGCAGGATTATGCCGATGCCGAAGGTCAGAAGCATCTGGTTCAGTTCCGGGGCTTTGAGCACGAAGCGGATCGTCGTCTGGTACAGCAGCGCCCCGATAAGGAACAGAGCGGGCGCCACGAACAAGATAGACAGAAGGGGATCGAAGCCGAAGCTGACGAAGAGCTGGTACGCGAAGAAGGCACCGATCATGAAGAACTCGCCGTGAGCGAAGTTGACGATGCCTATCACGCCGATCGCCAGGGCCAGGCCCACCGCTACGAGGGCGTAGAGCCCCGCGGCGAGCACGCCCGAGATAAGCGCTTGTGGGAGTAAGGAGAGTTCCATCGGTGTGGGTCTGTTGAGCGGGCCGAAGCCCGCTCAACAGGGTCCATTTCCTTTCGGCTAAGGCCTAGGGCCTCAGCGGCAGCTCACCAGCGGAGCGGTGGCGCGGTCGAGGGGGTAGACGATCTCGCGGGCGCCGTTCTGGTACTGGAAGACGAGCCACATCTCCTCGCCGAAGCCCTGATGCTTGGCTTCGATGGAGGGCGAGAAGCTCCAGTCGCCCATGGGCGAGCGGAAGGTGCCGTTCTTGAGCTGTTCGATGACGGCGTCCTGGTCGGTGCTGCCGGCGGCGTTGATGGCGTCCGCGTAGCTCCACAGCTGGGCGTAGGCGAGCGCGGCCATGTAGTTGTCGGGCGCGGTGCCGTGCATGGCGGTGTAGGCGTCGGCGAACTGAACCGCTTCGGGGTTGGGGAGGTTGGGGAGGTAGCCGATGAGGCCGGTCACGCACTGCGCTTCGGGCGCGTTGCCGAAGTCGGACGGCCAGCCCGGAGGGGCACCGAAGATGTGAGCGGGCGTGACGTTCAGCTCGCGCACCTGGCTGGTGAGCGGCTGGGCGTCGGAGTCGTAGCCGA
>CAZPWN010000193.1:0-1475 GCA_964590475.1 uncultured bacterium
CCCACCAGAAGCCGGAGCGGCGCTGGCTGCCGATGTAGTTGCCGAAGAGGATGAGTACCCGCGCATCGTTGGGCTGCACGGCGAAGAGGCCCAAGAGCGTGATGAAGGAAGCGAGGAAGAGCGCGATCGCCAGGCCGATCATGAGCCAGCTGTTGGGCATGTCCGGGCCCTCGGGCCCCACACCGAAGATGAAGAGAAGGATGGCCCCCACCAGGCCGGCGATGCCCAGGAACAGCATCGGGAAGCCGTTCACGGCAGGGACGGGCCTCTCCTGGACCCGCTCGGCGAGGTTGGTGTTGAAGTTCTGGACGATGGGTTGAACTTCTTGCTCCTTGGTCATGGTTTCAGAATGATATCACTTCTATATCAATTCTGGCAAACGGAAAACCTTCGCTCCTTGCGTGACAACACAAGGAGGCGGTCGCGGCAGGGCCCGTAGGACCGCCTCGACTCGGCGCGAACCGCCGAAGCATCGGCCGTTGGAGCCTTCCTGTCGGCCCGCGCCCAGACCTACACGGATGCTTGCCCAAGCCGCGGCCTTTCGGTACGTAAGCGTTGTTAGACTTGGCCATCATGAGCATCAAACCGGACTGGTGGATACGCGAGCGTGCCCGGGAGGGCATGATCACCCCCTTCGAGGAGGCACTGGTACGCGAAGGCGTCATCAGCTACGGGCTCTCCAGCTTCGGATACGACCTACGGGCCGCGCCCGAATGGCGCATCTTCGTCAACGCCTTCAACACCGTGGTCGACCCCAAAGACTTCGACACCAACAGCCTTGTCGAGTACGAAGGCGACACCTGCATCATCCCGCCGAACAGTTTCGTGCTCACGCGGTCGGTGGAGTACCTCCACATACCCGATGACACCATGGTGGTGGCGCTCGGCAAGAGCTCGTACGCCAGGTGCTTCAGTGGAGATACGCGGGTGGCCCTGGTGGACGGCACCTCACCGACCCTGGAGGACATGGCCGAAAGACATGCCGACGGCGAGCAGTTCTGGGGCTACTCGATCGGCGAGAACGGACGACTGATCGCTTCCCTGCTGGAAGCCCCAAGGTTCGTGGGTAGGGACTCCCTTCTGGAGATAACGCTGGACGACGGCGGGGTGATCCACGCCACGCCCGACCACGACTTCATGCGGCGCGACGGCAGATGGACCGAAGCAGGACAATTGAGGCCGGGCGACTCCCTCATGCCTCTCTACAGGGATTCGTTCCGAGGGTACGAGATGACGTACCAGCCCGTCACCGGCTACTACTACCCAACCCATAGACTCGCCGACGAGTGGAACGTGCGGCATGAGATCTACGAGGATGCTCCGGACACTCACCGCCATCACGTCGACCACGACAGGCGCAACAACAACCCGTGGAACATCGTGCGGATGGGCGCAAGCGAGCACATCCGGAACTACGACGCGCGCAGGGCTTGGCAGCGCGCCGAGCCCAGCCGACGCGCTGCGCAAGCCGAGCG
>CAZPWN010000193.1:1575-3911 GCA_964590475.1 uncultured bacterium
CGCGCAGGGCTTGGCAGCGCGCCGAGCCCAGCCGACGCGCTGCGCAAGCCGAGCGCGCGCGCCGCATACGCCTGCACGCTCACATCGATGAACACGTCGTCAGGCAAGCACTCGATGAGGCCGGCTCCATCAGAGGAGCTGCGCGCTTACTCGGTGTGGACCGCAGCGTATTCCGCAGGTTCCCCAGGGTTATAGCCGCGCATAGGGGCGTCCAGAAGAACCACAAGGTGGTCAGCGTCCGCGAGCTGAAGGGCGATCACGATGTCTACTGCCTCACCGTGCCGGAAGCCGGCAACTTCGCCCTCGAGGCTGGCGTCTTCGTCTCGAACTGCGGGATAGTCGCCAACGTTACGCCTTTAGAACCCGGTTGGGAAGGCCACGTAACCCTGGAGCTGAGCAACACCACCCCCCTCCCCGCCAAGGTCTACGCCAACGAGGGCATCGTGCAGCTTCTCTTCTTCCAGGGAGACCGGCCCGAAACCACCTACGCCGATCGCAAGGGCAAGTACCAAGGCCAGAAGGGCGTCACGCTGCCGCGGCTCTAGAAGCTGGTAGCCCCATAGGCTCCAGACCGAACGCTCCCACCGCCCGCGCCGCCCGGCCGCGGGCGTTCCCATTGCGCCCCCTACTCGTCGTCCACCGCCTCGATGAGCGGCAGGCGCATCTCGAAGACCGTCTCTCCCGGCTTGGTGCGCACGGTCAGCGTGCCGTGATGATGCTCCGCGATCTGCCGCGCTATGGCCAGGCCCAGGCCCGAACCGCCCCCCGCGCCCTTGTAGAACTTCTCGAAGATGTGCGGCAGCATCTCCTCGGGGATGCCGCCTCCGTCGTCCTCCACCGTCACCAGGGCCTCGCCCGGCAGCTCCACTAAGCGCAGCAGCACTCCGGCCGGGCGCCCGGCGGCCCGTACGGCGTTGGCGGTGAGGTTCCGCACGGCCTGGTTGAGGCGCACCGGGTCGCCCAGCACAAGCACGCCGCCCGGGCCCTCCACCCGCACGCCGGGGAACTCGTCGCTCACCGGCCGCAGCACGTCGAGCGCCACGTCCACCAAGTGCAGGCCCTCCTCCACCACCAGCTGCCCGCGCGAGAGCTGCAGCAGGTCCTCCACCAGCCGCGCCATCGTGCCGGTCACGCGCCGCGCGTCCAGCAGGTCGTCGCGGTTCTCGGGCTGCGCGCGCCTCACGGCGCGGTCGAGGAAGCCCCGCATGCTCGTCAGGGGCGTGCGCAGCTCGTGGCTCGTCTCGGCCAGGAACACGCGCTGGGCGTCGAGCGCCTCGCGCAGCCGTCCCAGCAGGCCGTTGAGCGCGAAGGTGAGGCGCCCCACCTCGTCCAGCGGACCGTCGTAGCGGATGGGCTCCAGGTCTTCCGGCCCCAGCGTGGCCGCCAGGCGCGCCAGCCGCGAGATGGGACGCAGCGCCGCGGCGGAGACCACGTAACCCACGAACAGGCTCAGGGCCACCACCAGCAGCGCGGCCACGAACAGCGTGCGGGAGACCTCGGCCAGCACGGGCCCGATGTAGGAGGGGTCGATGAGCACCGCCACCACGCCCAGCTCGAAGGGCGCCAGGGCGGCCTCCATCTGCCGCCCCGCCACAAGGCCGTTCCAGGAGAGGGGCACGTGGGCGGCGCCGATCACGTCGGACGGGGGCAGCGCCGCGGTGGCGCTCTCGAACTCCGGCTCGCTGGCGGCCAGCAGCCGGCCCGAAGCGTCGTAGATCTGCAGGATCACCCCGCCCGTGGGGCCGCCCAGGCCCGTGGCGCTACCCTCGCCCGAAGAGTAGAGCGCCGCCACGGTGGCGGCGTCCTGCTTGATCGTGCGCCTCAGCTCCTCGTAGAGGCCGGAGCGCACCACCTGGTAGGCGATGAGCATGGTCAGCGCGCTCAGCACCGCCACGGCGGCGGCGGTCAGCAGCGCCACGCGCCAGGTGAGCGACACCCGCGGTGCCCGAACCAGCGCTGCCGGCCGGCGCCTCACTTAGTTCACGACTTCAGTGCGTACCCAACGCCGCGGATGGTGCGGATTACGCCGTAGCCGCCTGCGTCGCGCAGCTTGCCGCGGATGTTGGCTATATGGACATCGACGACGTTGGAGGACGGCGGCAGGTCCTCGCCCCACACGTTGTTCTCGATCTCCTTGCGTGAATACACGCGCCCCGGCTGGCCTGCCAGGTAGGTGATGAGCTCGTACTCGCGGGGCGAGAAGCGGATCTCGTCCTCGGCCCAGAAGACCTGGCGCCTAACCGGATCTATCGTCAGCTCGCCGATCTTCTGCGCGGAGCCGAGCGTGCGCTTGCGCAGCTGCACGTTGACGCGCGCCAGCAGCTCCTCCACGTGGA
>CAZPWN010000194.1:0-1377 GCA_964590475.1 uncultured bacterium
GGTCCTCGAACTGCGCCAGGTCGAGCTCGTTGGCCTTGGCCAGGATGCGGCGGCTTATGCGGTTCTGCAGGGAGTCGCCCAGCAGCTCGCGCGTGGCGCCCTGCAGGGCGGAGATTATGCTCGACGCAGCGCTGACGCCGATCTGCAGCAGCAGCAGGCCGAGCATGCGCCCGAGGGCCTCGGCCGGGTCGCCCAGCTCCCCCGCGATGGCCGAGGCCACGGCGTCAAGCAGCAGCTTGGCGATCCAGAGCGTGGCGGCGGGCAGGAGCGCCTGCACCACGCTGAGCGTGGCGATGAGCAGCGTCTGAAGCGGGTTGGCCTCCCACACCAGGCCGAGCGTGGCGCGCAGGTCGCGCAGCATGGTGGCCGGCGAGACGGGCGGCAGCTGGTCCGGGGTTACGCGCGGTGAGCGCATGCCCATCAGGCGGCTCCCGGCCGTGTCAGCACGGCTTCAGCGTGGGGGTCACGCTTCACGCGGGCTGAAGTCATACATGCTCCGGTCTGCAACCCCTCGGTAACCCAGCCGCTGGTAGAGGGCGTTGGCCGTGGGGTTGGCCAGGTTTGTGAAGAGGAAGACTAACTGCCTGCCCTCGTCCAGGAGGTGCTGCGTGAGGCTGCCCACCAGGGCGCCGGCGTAGCCGTTGCGGCGCTGCTCGGGCGGCGTGTAGACGGGTCCGATGCGGATGCCGTTGGGTGTGGGCCCGCGCGCGCCGGCGAAGGCCACCACCTCGCCCTCCACTTCCCACAACCAGAGGCCGCCCACGCTGGCGGACAGATCGCGCCTTACGCTGGCCTCCGCCCTGTCGGGCTCGTTGGGCACGGCCTCGTCACGGAAGGCGCGCCACCAGCGCACCAGTAAATCTTGGTGCTCGTGCGTGGCGCGGACGAGGCGGCCGGCCACTCCCGTGGGCATGTTCACCTGTTCGCACTGGTACACCCGTTCGGACATCATCAGCTCGTACTCCACCCCGTGGCGCGCTGCGTAGCGCTCCACGAACTCCGCGCTCAGGTCCACCGGGCCCAGCACGCCTGGCAGGTCGGCTGGTAGGTCCGCCAGCAGCGGCTCCAGTAACCGCTCGGCACCGGGCACCGACCCGGTGGGGTCGCCGAGGATGAGGCGATAGGGCGGCGTCTGGATGGCGCTGAAGACCGGGTCGTGCTCCTGCCCCGCGGGGCCGATGGTGACCAGGTACGGGTCCTCGAAGCTGCCCTTCAGCATGCCGTCTATGAGGCCGAGCTGCAGGCAGTTCACCGCCTCTTCCTGAGACATGCCGGGCAGCACGAGGCGCGCGAACTCCGCGGCGTCCGTGTGCCTCCGCAACTTGTAAGGTGCTCGACTCTCCGGAGAACTCACGCGCCAATCTTACGGGAACGCGC
>CAZPWN010000194.1:1477-3907 GCA_964590475.1 uncultured bacterium
TGGTGCCGCGGCGGGCGGGTCTGCAGTTGCTGCGCGGCACCATGCTGCTCGCCGGCACCGCACTCTTCTTCGGGGGCTTGGCGCAGCTGCCGCAGGCCACGGTGCTGGCGCTCTTCTTCGTGTCGCCGCTGGTGGTCACCGTGCTGGCGCCGCTGCTGCTGGGCGAGCGGGTGGGCGTGTGGCGCGTGGTGGCCGTGGCGGTCGGCTTCGTGGGGGTCCTGCTGATCCTGCGGCCCGGCAGCGGCACGTTGTCGTGGGGCGCTGCCATGGCGCTGGGCGCCGGCGTGGTGCACGGCTTCTACATGATCTTCACCCGCCGCCTGGCGGGCAGCGCGCCCCCGCTGGTAACGCTCGGTTACACGGCGGTGGTGGGCGCCGTCATCATGTCGGTGGTGGTGATCTTCGTGTGGGTCACGCCCACGCCGGCCGACTTCGTGATCATGGTGCTGCTGGGCGTGCTGGCTGCCGGCGGGCACTTCCTGCTGATAAAGGCGTTCGATCACGCCCCCGCCACGTTCCTGGCTCCGCTTGGGTACGCGGAGATGGTCACCGCCATCCTCTACGGCTTCCTGGCATACGGGCACCTGCCGGATGCGCTCGGGTGGCTCGGGATAACCGTGATCGTGGGCGCCGGCGTGGCGGTGACCCTGTGGGAGACGCGCGGCGCAAGACGGATGCCCCTACGCGCGTTCCGAGAGCTGCGCAGCAGCAGGCCGAAGCGCTGATCCGGCCGGGCACGTACAATCCAGGCATGGCTAACAAGGGTAAGGACGGAACGAACGCGTTTTCCGACGGGCTGGCGACCGCGGTCACCAGCGTGCGTAACGGCGCCACCCGCCTACGCAACGCCATCGCTAGAGTCCTGCCAGGCGAGCGGCCGGAGTGGGTCGTGATAGAGCTTTCGGGACCGTTCCAACCGCGCAGAACCAAGCGCAAGTTCCTCTCGCCCGACACCCTGCTGGGCAGGGAGATCACGCTCTCGCAGGAGGAACTGGAGGCGCTGACGACCGCGTTACTGGAGGCCGCATGGCTGAAGGGCGTGGTGGTGCGGCTTCAGGACCTGTCGCTGGATTGGGCGTCGGCCTACGCGGTGAGGCGCCAACTGCAGCGCCTGAAGGACGGCGGCAAGCGCCTGATCGTGGTGGCCAACCACCTGCGCGACCCCGAGTACTACGTGGCCACCGTGGGCCACGAGATCGTGGTGCCGGACGGTGGCGAGATGAGCGTGAACGGCATGGCGCTCACCACCACCTACAAGGCCGAGCTCCTGGCGCGTTACGGGCTGAGCTTCGACAAGCTCGCCATCCGCGAGTACAAGAGCGCCATGGACGACCTGGCGCGCTCCAGCATGAGCGAGGGGCAGCGCGAGCAGATGACGGCGCTGCTGGGGAGCATCCACCAGCACTTCCTGCAGGTTGTGGCCACCTCGCGCACAAAGGAGCCCGATCAGGTGCGGCGCTGGGTGGACGAGGGGATCACCTCCGCCACGGAGGCCGTGCAGGTGGGGATGATCGACCGGGTGGCGTACGAGGACGAGGTCCTCACCAAGGAGCACAAGCCGCTGGCTTCCGCAGCGCAGTTCCTCACCAGGCAGGTTGGCGCCACCGCACCGGGGCGCGTTGCCCTCATCTCGCTGGAAGGCATGATCATCCCCGGCAAGTCGCGCAAGCCGCCCCTGCCGCTTCCGCTGCTCGGTGGCACCATGGCGGGCAGCGAGACGCTCGTGCGTGCCCTGCGCACCGCAGGCAAGGACAAGCGCACGAAAGCCGTGGTGTTCCACGTGGAGTCGGGCGGCGGTTCGCCGCTGGCCAGCGACCTGATCTGGCGCGAGATAAAGCTGCTGGCCGAGCGCATGCCCGTGGTGGCCGTGATGGGCGCAGTTGCCGGTAGCGGCGGCTACTACGTGCTGACCCACGCCACCAAGGTGCTAGCGGCCCCCACCACCATCACGGGCTCCATCGGGGTGGTCTCGGGCAAGCTCGTGATGGAAGGGTTCAACGAGAGGTACGGCCTCAACCCAGAGACCCTCAAGACCGGCCGCTTCGCCGACCTGCACGGCTCGGCGCGCCCGTTCGACGACGAGGAGCGCGCGCAGGTGACGCGCTACATGGAAAGCGTGTACGACCGCTTCGTCACGCGCGTGGCGGAAGGCCGCAACCTAAGCAAGGAGCGCGTGAACGAGATAGGCCGGGGCCGCCTCTGGTCCGGCGAGGACGCCATCGGGGTGGGCCTGGTGGACGAGTTGGGGGACGTGGGCAGCGCCGTGCAGCTGGCCAAGCGGCTCGCAGCGCTACCCCCTAACGCCCCCGTGCGGACCGTGGCAGCGCCGCAGAAGTACGTGCTGCCCGTGGGGAGCGACGCGGAGAGCTTAGTGGCAACCTTGGCGCCGCTCTGGAAGGAGCGGGCGCTGATGGTGATGGAGTGGGAGCC
>CAZPWN010000195.1:0-3896 GCA_964590475.1 uncultured bacterium
TGGTTGAGTTCCCAGAAGCCGCCGGTGAACTGCTCGAAGCTGCGCTTCAGCTCGTAGCCGTGCTGCGCTTCGCGCTCCAACAAGCCGAGTAGCCCGTACTTCACCGACATGGTGGCTGAAGCTTAGCACGGTGCTGTAAGGGCACTTTGCCTGGGGGTAGAATCGCGGCACTAAGGAGCTCCATGGCCCAAGACGACAGCACCCCACGCAAGCCTCTTCGCAGCGCCGCAGTAACCCAGGGCGACCAGCGCGCCCCCAACCGGGCGATGCTGCGCGCCGTCGGTTTCGAGGACAGCGACTTCAAGAAGCCCATCATCGGTATAGCCAACGGTCACAGCACCATCACCCCCTGCAACCTGAGCCTGGGCGACCTGGCGCAGGCCGCCGACGCCGCCGCGCGCGGTGCCGGCATGATGCCGCAGATGTTCGGCACCATCACCATCTCCGACGGCATCTCCATGGGCACGGAGGGCATGAAGCTGAGCCTCGTCTCGCGCGAGGTGATAGCCGACAGCATCGAGACGGTCGGGCGCGGCCAGTCGCTCGACGGCATGCTCGCGGTGGGCGGGTGCGACAAGAACATGCCTGGCGCCATGATCGCGCTGGCGCGGCTCAACATCCCCAGCATCTTCGTGTACGGCGGCACCATCAGGCCCGGCAAGTTGCAGGGCGAGGACCTCACCATCGTGAGCGTGTTCGAGGCCGTGGGCGCCCACGCCGCCGGCCGGATCTCGCTCGAGCGCTTCCGTGACGTCGAGACGCACGCCTGCCCGGGCGCCGGCTCCTGCGGCGGCATGTACACCGCCAACACCATGTCCTCCGCCATCGAGGCCATGGGCATGAGCCTGCCCTACTCCAGCACCATGGCGGCCGTGGACGCGGAGAAGCGCGTGAGCGCCGAGGAGAGCGCCCGCGCCCTCGTGGGCCTGATCGAGCAGGAGCTGCTGCCCGAGCAGATCATGACGCGCAAGGCGTTCGAGAACGCCATCAGGGTGGTGATGGCGGTGGGCGGCAGCACCAACGCGGTGCTCCACCTGCTGGCCGTGGCGCACGCCATGGACGTGGACCTCACGATCGAGGACTTCGAGGAGATCCGCCGCACGACGCCGGTCCTGTGCGACCTGAAGCCGTCGGGGCGGTACGTGGCCACCGACCTGCACGCCGCCGGCGGCGTCCCCCTCGTCATGCGCATGCTGCTGGACGCCGGCCTGCTGCACGGCGACTGCCTGACGGTCACGGGCAGGACCGTGGCCGAGAACCTGGCCGACGTGCCCTCCACCCCGCCCGCGGACCAGGACGTGGTGCATCCGTTCGACTCGCCCCTCTACCCGGTGGGCCACCTCAACGTGCTGCGCGGCAACCTGGCGCCGGAGGGCGCGGTGGCCAAGACGACGGGGCTCAAGAACACCCGCATCACGGGCCCGGCGCGCGTGTTCGAGAGCGAGGAGGCCAGCCTCGCCGCCATCCTGGCGGACGAGATCAGGCCCGGCGACGTGCTGGTCATCCGCAACGAGGGGCCGCGCGGCGGTCCCGGCATGCGCGAGATGCTCTCGCCCACCAGCGCCATCGTGGGGCGGGGTCTGGGCGACTCCGTGGGGCTCATAACCGACGGGCGCTTCTCGGGCGGCACCTACGGCTTCGTGGTGGGGCACGTGGCGCCGGAGGCGTTCGTGGGCGGACCGATAGGCCTGGTGCAGGAGGGCGACCTCATCACCATCGACGCCGAGCGGAACCTGCTGCAGCTCGAGGTCGCGGACGAGGAGCTGGCGCGGCGCCGTGAGGAGTGGGTGCAACCGGAGCCGCGCTACCGTAGAGGCGTGCTGGCCAAGTACGCCAAACAGGTTTCGAGCGCGTCCCAGGGCGCGGTCACCGACTGACCGCTTCAGTTAGGAGCCGAACGTGCAGGATCTACGGATGACCGTATGGAACGAGTACCTCCACGAGGTGAACAACGAGGTAGTGGCCGACATCTACCCGGAGGGCATCCACGGCGCCATCGCCGCCACGCTGGAGGAGCGCACCGGCGCCACGGTGAGAACGGCCACGCTGAGGCAGGACGCGGATCACGGCCTCTCGCAGGAGGTGGTGGACTCCACGGACGTGATGGTGTGGTGGGGTCACGCGGCGCACGCCGAGGTGAGCGACACGGTGGTGGAGCGCGTGCAGCAGGCGGTGCTGGCCGGCATGGGCCTCATCGTGCTGCACTCCGGCCATAACGCCAAGGTGTTCCACCGCCTGATGGGCACCAACTGCTCCCTGAAGTGGCGTGAGGCGGACGAGAAGGAGCGCATCTGGAACATAGCCCCCGGCCACCCAGTCATGCGCGGTGTGCCGGAGATGTTCGAGCTGCCGCAGGAGGAGATGTACGGCGAGAGGTTCGACATCCCCGAGCCCGACGAGCTGCTCGCCATCTCCTGGTTCCAGGGCGGCGAGGTGTTCCGCAGCCTCTGCACCTGGCGGCGCGGCCACGGCACCGTGGTCTACTTCCGGCCCGGTCACGAGACGTACCCCACGTATCACGACGAGAACGTGCAGACCATCCTGGCCAACGCCGCCCTCTACGCGGCGCCGCACTTCCGGCGCTCCACGGCGGGCTGCCCCATGACGGCGCCCCTGGAAGAAGTGCCCAACTGGGGCAAGGAGCACGTGCTGGACTCCGGTACCAAGTGACCGGAGCGCCGAAGGCGGCCATCATCGGTGCGGGCAGCATCGCCGGCAGCCACTACGCGGGCTACCAGGCCGCCGGCGTGGAGGTGGTGGCGCTCTGCGACGTCAACCCCCTGGCACTGAGCGCCCGCGGCGAGCAGTGGGGCGTGGGGCGGTGGCACACCGACATCAGCGACCTGTTCGAGGTGGGCGGCTTCGACATGGTGAGCATCGCCGCGCCGACCGTGGTGCATCACCCCGCTACCCTGGCGGCCGCCAGCGCCGGCGTCCACGTGCTGGTGGAGAAGCCCATCGCGCTCGACCTGGGCCTGGCCGACGAGATGATAGCCGCGTGCGCCGAGGCGGGGGTGGTGCTGATGGTCAACCACCAGCTGCGCTCCAGCGGCGCGGTGCAGAAGGCGCGCCAGTTGATCGACGCCGGCAGCATCGGCGAGATCACCAACGTGAGGCTGCGGCAGGCGCACGACTGGGGCGGGCGCACGAGCGTGGCCCCCGGCTTCTCCGTACGCACCACCTCCGGCGGGGGCACGCTGCTCGACAACGGCTGCCATTTAGCCGACCTGGCGCTGCATCTGGGGGGTCCCGTGGACTCCATCTACGCGCGGCTGGCCAACACCAAGTTCGACATAGAGGTGGAGGACACGGCTCACGCCAGCCTGGCGTTCGCGAGCGGTGCACTCGGGGTGATAGAGACCGCCTGGACCGCAACGGGCTGGGAGGACGCGTTCTGGGTGTACGGCACGGAGGGCGCGCTGGAGTCCACCAACCGTTACGGTCCTCCCACGCTCAGGCACCTCCACCGCTCCTCACCGGGCGGCAGCTGGGACGAGACGGACCTGACCCAGCACACCTTCACGGGCCACGGGGCGCACGTACGCCACGTCATGGCCTTCGTGGCCGCGGTCAGAGGCGAGGGCCCCGTCCTCTGCAGCGGCGAGGACGGCCGGGAGGCCATGCGCCTCATCCTCGGCGCCTACGCCAGCGCGGAGGCCAACGCGCCCGTAAAGCCCGTGCAGGTCAGTTGAGGAGGGCCGAGCCGTGACGTTCGACGAGTTCCAGCGCATGGTCGAGGAGATGGTGGCCGAAGTGCCGGCCCAGTTCATGCAGGGCCTCCAGGGGGTTCACGTGCTGGAGCAGGTCATGCAGGAGGAGGGCTACGAGGACGTGGTCAGGCTGGGCGAGTACCTGGACCCCGGCCCCGCCGACTTCCTGGGCGCGGGCGAGGGGCT
>CAZPWN010000196.1:0-3875 GCA_964590475.1 uncultured bacterium
GTGACGAACATGCTGGCCACCATGGCGGCCAACCAGCCGAGCGTGGTGCTGGCCAGGGCGATGGTGACGGCTATGAACGCCAGCGCGCCGCCCGCCAGGACCAACGGATCGGTCATGCTGCCGCGCCAGAAGTTGAGGATCTGCATGAAGCCGTAGGTGACGACGAGCGCCACCAGGATGGCCACCGGCCACGCGAGCGGCGTGAGACTGAAGAGGAAATAGGCGGCGAACGCACCGACCATGAACACCTCGCCGTGCGCGAAGTTGATCAGGCGGATTATGCCGTAGACCATGGTGTAGCCCAGCGCTATCAGCGCGTACAGGCTGCCCAGCTGGAACGACCTCACGATGGCGCCCGCGAAGAAGGCGGCGTTGAAGGTCGGGTTGAGGCTGTAGAGATAGAGCATGCGCCAGACGATGAGGCCCACGAGGCCTAAGCCGATGGCCCAAGGCAGCCACGAGCGTCCGCGCTTCACCGTTGAAGATATTGCCGACAAGCTGAACTCCTAGGTTGGGCGCCCCGGCGAGGCGCCTGTCTACTTACTGAACAGTGCCGGGCTCTCCCCGGCTTCCCACCTGGCTATAAGGCGGGCGGCAAGGGCTCTTGTTCCTTCAGCCCTTGCCGCCGGCGCCGTTCAGCGCTGTGTCAGAGCGCTGGGCTTAGTCGAGCGAGATGCCCCTGAGCGTGGCCTTGACCCAGTCGTTGCCTTCGAACTGGTAGGCGTACAGGCCCATCACGCGGTTGGCCGGCGTGCCGTCCGTGCCGACGTACGTGATGTCGCCGGACACACCGGGGAAGTTCTCGAGCGCCATCAGCGCGTCGCGAACGGCCGCGGATTCGGTGCTGCCGGCGTCCGTCACGGCCTGCCAGACGACCTTGTAGGCGTCGGCGCCGGAGAGGGTGAAGCCGGTGAAGTTGGCAGCGTCGTGCACTGCGAGGAACGCTTCGCCGAACTCGGAGGCGCGCTCGGCGGCGGCACCCTCGAGTACCTCGGGCTCACCGAAGCTGGTGAACGCGAAGTCGTCGAACGCCACGCCACCGCCTTCGGGGCACTGCGAGTCGTCCGCGGCGTCGCCACCGAGGATCGGCATGCCGAAGCCCTGCTGGCGCAGCTGCGGCACGAGCGAGGCGGCCTCGGCGCAGAAGCCGGTGTAGTAGATCATGTCGGGCGCGAAGGAGCGCAGGTTGTTGATCTGGGCCGAGAAGTCGACGTTGTTGGAGGTGTAGTCGAGCACCGTGGTGGTGCCGCCCATGGCCTCGAACTCGTCCTGGAAGAAGCCGGCGAGGCCGACGGAGTAGTCGTCGTCCTGCTGCCGGAAGATGGCCACGTTGCGCGCGCCCACGTCGGTGTAGGCGTACTGCGCCGCCACTGCACCCTGGAACTGGTCGGTGTAGGGGATGCGGAAGATGTAGTCACCGATCTGCGTGGTGGCGGGGTTGGTGGAGCCGGTGCTGACCAGCACTATGCCGGCCGGCTGGAACACCTCGGCGGCGGGGATGGTGTGGCTGGTGGAGTACGAGCCGAGCACCGCCACGACGCCCTCGTCGACGAAGCGGTTGGCGCAGGCCACCGAGCCCTCGACGGTACTGGCGTTGTCGCATACGGAGAGTTCGACGGGGCGCCCAAGGAGCTCGGGCTGCTGAGAGAGGGCGACCTCGATGCCGTACAGGGTGTCGTTACCCGTCACGGCCATACGCCCGGATAGCTCGAGGTTGACCCCGATCCGGATCGGATCCTGGGCGAAGGCGAAGCCTCCCAAGAGCGCAAGTACTGCGACCAATGCGGCCAATCGCTTCATAAACGTGTCCTCTCCGACGACAGTTGAGGGTGTCGCGATACACGAACGACGGCGTTCGGGCGCCGCGAGCAATGAGTTTGTCCGTCTCCGCACTATATCCAGGCAGCGCCCAGCACTGTCAAACGTATGAGCGTTCGATGAACGGCGTCGGCGGCGGCCTTATGGGCGTCCCGCACCCGCTCGGCATATGGTCGGAAGCATGAGCAACGTCTTCCTTCCTTCCTATCGCCCCCACCCGCCCAAAGCCAGACTCTCCCCCGCCCTCCTTCTAGTAGTCGCGCTGCTGCTGACGGCCCTCGTTGGCCGGGCTTACGCCGCCTCGCCCGAAGCGCTGGAGGACGCGGTGCGCACCTTCATGGCAGCGGAGAGCGGGTACGTGGAAGCGGACGTGCTGGCGCTCGAGGAGGAACTGGACGCCAGCCTGCCGCCCAGCGGGTCCGTGTTCCTGCCTTCCGGCGCCCTGAAGCCCCTCACGAAGGCCGTCTTGCTCCTGGAGAACGCGGAGGGCGCCCTCCCGCGGAGCCGGCACCACATGACCGTGCGGGTCGTGCAGGTGGAGGCGTCCCCAGCCGGCGGCGAGGAGCCGGTGCTGTTCGTGCAGCTCGACCGGTACAACCTGGGTCCCGCCGTCCGCGCGGAGCTGGCGGAGAGCCTAGGCGAGGAGCACGTGGCGCCCGCCGCGGAGTTCGGCGAGGGGCCGTCCGTGTCGTGGCGCTTCGTCATGCATCAGGTGATGGGCCACAACGCGGCGCTGGTGGCGGCCGCCCGCCTGGAGCTGGCGCCCGAAACCGCGGCTGCGGCCGCCTGCCTCGGCGCGCCGTGCCTGCAGACGTACGGAGCCACCGAGGAGCTGGCGCTGTGGCACGCGCTGGAGCCGGTGGACCTGACGGCCGAGCTGGCCGCGGCCGACTTCGAGACCGTGGACCTGGGGCTCCCGACACCCGCTGCCATGGTCGACCTGCTGGCCGGCCGCACCTACCTGGACCCCTACGCGTCCGAGGTAGCTGGCCTGGACCGGGTAACGGTGGAGCTGCTTATCGAGAACGGCCTGGCCCCGGAGCCGGTCATCGAGATCGCCTCGCGGCAGGGCGAGTTGCTGGACGACTCCCTGGGCGCCATCTGGCACCGGCTGTTCGCGTTCTCGTTCACGGGCGTCACGCCGGAGTTCATGGAAGCGCCGGCCTACGAGTGCCGGCGCGGGGATGAAGTTTGGGCCGCTCCCGGCGACTACTGCCCGTGAGCGTGCGGAGCTACCGCGCCCTTACGGACCAGGCATCGGCGCGCCTCAGGCGGCTTGAGGGCGCAGCGGCGCGGCCCGCTGGGGTGAAGCGGCGGCCGGGTTGGGGGCCCTGAACCGCTTCAGGCGCAGCGCGTTGGTGACCACGAAGACGCTGGAGAGGCCCATGGCCGCCGCCGCGATCATGGGCGAGAGCAGTACCCCGAAGGAGGGGTAGAGCACGCCGGCCGCGACCGGGATGAGCACCACGTTGTAGGCGAACGCCCAGAAGAGGTTCTGCTTGATGTTCCTCAGGGTGGCGCGCGAGAGCGTGATGGCGTTGGGCACGCCGGTGAGGTCGCCGCCCGTGAGTACCACGTCCGCAGACTCGATGGCCACGTCCGTGCCCGTGCCGATGGCCACGCCCACGTCGGCCTGCGCCAGCGCGGGGGCGTCGTTGATGCCGTCTCCCACGAACGCCACGGTGTTGCCCTGCTCCTGCAGCTCGGCCACCTTGGCCGCCTTGTCGCCGGGCAGCACTTCGGCCACCACCTCGTCTATGCCGAGCCGCCTGCCGATGGCTTCGGCGGTGAGGCGCGTGTCGCCGGTGAGCATCACCACCCGCAGCCCGAGGCCGCGGAGTGCGGTAATGGCGGCCGGGGTGCTCGCCTTCACCGGGTCGGCCACGGCGAGGAGCGCCAACACTTCGGGTGCGCTGCTCGGAGCCGCTTGGGCGCTGGGCGCACCTTCCTCCGCCGCGTCCACGCCGGGTTCGGCGCCGCCACTACTTGCCGCGTCGCCCAAGGCCACGAACATGGGCGTCTTGCCCTCGTTACCTAGTTCCGCGGCTGCCGCCTCG